>JABWBG010000189.1 GCA_013360575.1 Caldilineales bacterium | reverse complement strand
TTCCGCCGCGTTGTAGCAGACGGAAAGGGCCAGCCCCAACACGCGGCGGGTGTCGGGCGGGGGGAGGATGCCATCATCCCACAGGCGGGCAGTGGAATAGTAGGGGCTGCCCTCCGTCTCGTATTTGTCGAGGATCGGCTGTTTGAACGTGGCCAGCTCCGCCGCGGTCAGCAGGGGCCGGCCCTGCCGCGCCAGTTGCTCTTGTTTGACGGTGGCCAGCACATTGGCGGCCTGCTCCCCGCCCATGACGCTGATGCGAGCGTTGGGCCACATCCACAAAAAGCGGGGGCTGTACGCACGCCCGCACATGCCATAATTCCCTGCCCCAAACGAGCCGCCGATGATCACAGTCAGCTTGGGGACGGCGGCGTTGGCCACGGCGTGCACCATCTTGGCCCCATCCTTGGCAATGCCGCCCGCTTCGTAGCTCTTGCCCACCATGAAACCGGTCACATTCTGTAAAAAGATCAGGGGGATGCGCCGGGCCGCGCACAATTCTACGAAATGTGCGCCTTTCAGCGCGGATTCGCTGAACAGGATGCCATTGTTGGCCACGATCCCCACGGGATAGCCGTGGATGCGGGCGAAACCGGTCACCAATGTCATGCCGTACCGGGCCTTGAACTCACGGAATTCGCTGCCATCCGCCAGCCGGGCAATCACCTCGCGCACGTCGTAGCCCTGGCGGAAGGCCTGCGGCAGCACGCCGTACAGCTCCTCCGGGTCGTAGAGGGGATCGACGGGAGGGACGAGGTCGGCCTCCACCCGTTTCACCCGGTTCAACGAGGCCACGATCGCCCGCGCTTGCAGCAGCGCGTCCGCATCATCCACAGCAAAATGGTCGGCGACGCCGGAGACGCGGGTGTGCACGTCGGCCCCGCCCAGCTCCTCGGCGGTCACCTCCTCGCCGGTGGCGGCCTTGACCAGGGGCGGCCCGCCCAAAAAGATGGCGCCGGTGCGCTTGACGATGATCGCCTCGTCGCTCATGGCCGGCACGTAGGCCCCGCCGGCGGTGCTCCAGCCCATCACCACCGCGATCTGGGGGATGCCGAGCGCGCTCATACGGGCCTGATTGTAGAAAATGCGGCCAAAATCATCCACATCAGGAAAAACTTCATCTTGCAGAGGCAGAAAAGCGCCGCCGGAATCGACCAGATAGAGACAGGGCAGGCCATTTTCCTGGGCGATGGCCTGGGCGCGCAGATGTTTTTTCACCGTCAGCGGGTAGTAAGCGCCCCCCTTCACCGTGGCGTCGTTGGCCACGATCAGGCATTCCTGGCCGCTGACCCGGCCGATGCCGGTGACGATGCCGGCGGACGCGGCTTCGCCATCGTACAGCCCCCAGGCGGCGAGGGGGGAGAGTTCGAGAAAGGGGCTGCCGGGATCGAGCAGGCGGTCGATGCGGTCGCGCACGAACAGCTTGCCCTGGGCTTCGTGGTGCTGGCGGGCGCGGGCCGAGCCGCCCTGCGCAACCACAGTCAGACGATCTTGCAGCTCGGCGGCCAGCCCGCGATGATACGCGGCGTTGGCCTGGAACGCGGCCTCTTGGGGATTCAGGGCAGTGGAGAGGACAGCCATTGACACCTCATGCAGCGGGTTGGGGCGGGGCAGATCACATCTTCTGCACGTCATGGTGCCGGCTCTCGCGCACACCGGCGGGGGTGATCTCGATGAATTCGGCGTTCTCCCACAGTTCGGGGAGAGTGAAGGCGCCGCCATAACTGAGGCCAGAGCGCAGCCCGCCCACCAATTGCTGCAGGATCTCGTGCACCTGGCCGCGGTAGGGCACCACGGCTTCTACCCCCTCTGGCACCACTTTATCCCACTCCCCCTGGCTTTCGGCGCTCTCCTGCTCCAGCGTCTCTGCTGCCCGCCGGGCCATGGCCGCGCCCAACGAGGCCATGCCCCGCACCACCTTCACTTTCTGGCCATCGCGGATCACCGGGACGCCGGGCGATTCTTCGCAGCCGGCAAAAAGGCTGCCGATCATGACCGTGCTGGCGCCCGCGGCCAGGGCTTTCACCAGGTCGCCAGAGGTCTTGATGCCGCCGTCGGCGATGATGGGGATGTCGCGGCCGCTGTCCTGCACCCCGGCCACGCTGTCTATGATGGCGGTGAGTTGCGGCACGCCGAAACCGGTCACCACCCGCGTGGTGCAGATCGAGCCAGGGCCAATGCCGACCTTGATGGCATCGGCCCCGGCCTCGGCCAGATCATGGGCGCCGGCGCGTGTGGCCACGTTGCCGGCCACGATCTGCGCCTGGGGAAAGTCGCGGCGCAGGGCCTGCAACATTTGCAGGCAATGATCGGCGTGGCCGTGGGCGATATCCAGCACCAGCAGATCCGCGCCGGCCTCCAACAGCGCCTCGGCCCGGCTGCGGTCGGCGGGGGTGACGCCGATGGCCGCGCCTACGCGCAGGCGGCCGCGGTCATCCTTGGTGGCGTGGGGGAACTGCTCCGGCTTCATCAGATCTTGCGCCGTGATCAGCCCGGCCAATTTGCCGGCCGCGTCGAGCACCGGCAGCTTTTCCAGGCGGTGCTGAAAGAGGAGCGCCTGCGCCTGGGCGGGTGTTACACCCAGGGGGGCGGTGATCAGGCGGGAGCGTGGGGTCATCACCTCGTGCACCCGCAGCAGCGCGTCGGGCGCCAGCAGCAGATCGCGCTGGGTGATCAGGCCGGCCAGATCGCCGCCGGCATCGATCACCACCAACCCGCCGACCTCACGCCGTTTCATCAGCGCCCGCGCCTCGGCCAGGCTGGCATCGGGGCCGATGGCGTAGGGATGTTCGACCATGAAGCCTTCGGCCCGCTTGACCCGGCGCACCTGCTGGGCCTGCTGTTCCACCAGCATGAAGCGATGGATGATGCCGATGCCGCCGTGGCGGGCCATGGCGATGGCCATCTCCGCCTCGGTCACAGTGTCCATGTTGGCGCTGACGATGGGGATGTGCAGACGGATGGTGGGCGTCAGCTGCGTGCTGGTATCCACAACGCCGCGCGAGCTGACCGGCGAGCGGCGGGGCGCGAGCAGCACATCATCGAAGGTCAGGCCTTTGGCGGCGCGGAGGATCACGGAACTGGCTCCTGGGGATTGCGAGGGGGTGGATGGAGGGGAGTATACCGCAAGAGGGGGCGGTTTTGTATGCGACGGGGGTGGGGCCATCGGCCCGGCCTGGATTTTGCAAATCGATCCATCTTGAAATAGAATATTTGTTCTAATCCGAAGTCGCCATGACCCCGCACGTTTTGTCCGCCGCTGGCTGATGTTGCCATCGTCCACCGTCGGGGACGATCTGACTTCGGCTCACTTCCTCATCCTCACACAATTGCCGAGGCAGCCATGAACCGCCACACCCACGCCGAATTCTATGCCCGCACCGACCTCAAGGACCTGCTGGAAGCGATCGACGCCGCCAGCGGGGCGGTGGTCGATCAGATGCCGCTGCCGCAACTGAGTTTGTATCGCCGCGGGTTCCAGGATGCGCTGCGGGCGGTGGCCGCGGCGGTGGGCGTGAGCCTGGGCTCGCGCGCCGGGCAAGAGTTCCCGGTAATGGATCGCTATTACCAGGAGATCGAGGGGGATGATGCGCCCTTTGCCCCGCGGCTGCTGGGCTAATGCGGCCGCAACAGGGCCATCAGTTCATTCAGCTCGCGGTTGAACATGATCGAGGTGGTGGGATCCTTGGCGATCTGTTCCAATGTATAGCGCAGCACTTCCGCCTGCAACTCTGCCTCAGTCATGCCCAATGCGCGGGCGTTGGCGTAGCCGCGGGCGATGGCGTCGAGGATGGTTCGCCAGGCAGCGGCGCGTTGTACCTCATTCCAGCGATCACCCATGGCGGTGAGCATCTCCTGCGCGGGCTGCAGGTCTTTGATCACGATGTGATCGATGCGAATCGGCCACCCCCTGGCCCGTAGCTGCTGAGTGACGGCGGCGAGCACCTCCCTGGCCAGACGTTGGTGCAGGTTGGGCTGCACCAACGCTTCGAAGCGACGGACGTTGATAATGTCGCGCAGGGTTTGCTCGACCATGTCGACGGCCAGCGCCTGCCAATCGGCCAATTCCCGATGCAAAATCAGGATGCGGTTTCGTTCGTTGTCTGTAAAATTTAGATCATTGTAGGCAGATAGGCGATTGATATCGATGCTATAGGTTGCTTCCACACGCGCATGCACAGGAATGCGATCGGAAGTGAGGATATTTTGGATGCGCCAACTGCGCTCATGCGGAGAAAGATCGAATATTTTTTCGATATATTCAAAATTAGCGGTATCGTAAAATCCTGGACCGTAGACCGTATGCTTGTTCCGGTTGATCGTTACCACAGCATTGCCGGGGCGCACAACGAAAATGCGCGGGCCGAAGATCGGCTCTTTTTCGGTAGGGACAATCATCTTGCCATGATTAACGATCTGAAAGCCTTTGAAATAGCCAAAAGTCAGGCGCAAGTGCTGGCCAATCGTCTTCATCACATCGCCATTGTAAAGCTCGCGCAGCATGATGGCGGTGAAGATGAAGGTGAGGATCAGGGTGGGGAACGCGGCCAGGATGGCGTGCGGCCCCCACACGATGGAGACAGCGAACACATGCACCATGAGCACAGTCATGGCCACCCAGCGCCAGCGGCGGTTGCCGCGCGAAAACCCGGCCATGGCCTGCCCCAACGGGTAGCCGATGAAGATGCCGGCCAAAAGGCCCAGGGGATAGCTGACCACGATGCGATCGGCTGCATCTTCGCCCTCTGCGGCGGCAGTTCCTTCGGCGTCGGGCTGCCCCGCCTCGTCCGTGCTGGGTGTAGGCGTTCCTTCGACTCCGATCTGCCCCGTCCCGTCCGTGCCCGGCGTAGGCGTTCCTGCGACTCCGGGCGGCTCTGCCTCTGCCGCGCCGGTGGGCGGCGGCGCAGCCGGGGGCTGGTTGCTCGCCCTGGCCAGGGCGAGGCCCATAGCCGCCATCACCATGATCATCAGCAGGGGCAAAGCGGAGATGATTTTGTTCTTCATGGTGGTGTTCAGTCAGAACGGGCAGAAAAAGAATAGGGGCCGTGGAGCAGAAGTCCTTATCCTCCCGGCCCCTCCCGCGGCCGGGTCAACTCGTGGTACACCTCCAGCGTCTCGCTGAAGGCCTGCTGTTGGCGCATGCGATCCCGCTCTTCGTTGCGGCGTTTGGCCTCGCCGATGCGCTGATAGAGGACGTTCTGCACATATTTGGGGTTGCCGATAAATTTGAAGTCGATGCCCTGTTCATCCGCAGCCGCAGTGCGGATCACGATATTGCCATAATTCAACACATTGGCTATCAAGGAGTCCTGCACGGCATTCACTGTCTGGATGCGATCAAGTGTGGCCTGCCGGCGCGATCGAGAAAAACGCAGCGGTTTTTGCTCGATGTCGATCACAGCTTCACGGGTGACAATATACTGATCATTGCGATAATCTACAAATTCCCAGCCAAGCCACAGCAGACAGACGATGCTGACAAATGCAAAAAAAACAATTCCACCGATCCAATCGCCTACAAACAGGAAAATAGCCAACAAGATCAGGGCAATCAGACTTGCCAGTCCAGGCAGGAATGTGCGCTGCAGCATGTTCAGCCAGTGTTTGCGCCACACGATCTGATCTTGATCCTGCCCTTTGTCGGCAGGTTTGGCGCGGCTGCCCCCCTGGCGCAGCGGCAGGCAGCCGCGCCGCTGCACCCGCGGCGGCAAGACGGCGGGGCCCAGGGCCTGCGTGCGATCGGGCGTGGTCAGGGCGATCTGCAGCGTGGCCATGAGGATGCGGCGGATGCGCTCTTTACGCTGCGCTATTTCCCCGGCGCTGAGCATCTTCTTCTCTTCCAGGATATGCGCCCGCACCTGCTCGGGGTGGGGCACGTTGCTGAAGATGATAGGCGGCGCCGCGGCTGCTGTGTTGATGCTGACCGACCCATATTTCAGCAGGTTGCCGATGAAATCTTGCTGCACATCCACATCCTCCACCTGCTCCAACGGCGCTTCCACCCGCTCGTGGCTGAAGATCAGATACTGATCGCTGCGCGTCACACGACGATTGGTCACCGCATAATAATCATCCAGATAATCGTACAGGAAATAGGCCATCGGCAACATCAGCAGCAATAGAAACTCAGCGATCTCCACAAACCAGACTGCGATGCCTCTGTCCATGACGCGCGCGGTTGCAACCAGAATCATCCCGCCCGCGATCAGCACTCCCAGCCAGCGCAGCCACAGCCAGATCGGATGCCGCCGGCCCCGCCAATCCACGGTCTCATCCTCTTTCATCCAGTCGTAGGGCCGCTTGGCCTTCTGCGGATCATCGGCGATGTAGATGCGGCGCAGGGAATTCTCCGCGCCCCACAAATCGGGGTGCTCGGCAAAGGCATGCTCCAGGTCGCGGCGGTCGATGATCAGCAGATCAGTCCCGGCCAGGGCCGGCGCCTCGGCAGTGGCAGCGCTGACGATGGCGCGAGCAGTGGCGTTGCGTTGCCGGCCTTCGAGCAGCGAGGTGCGCCCGAACGCGGTCGGGGCCTGTAACACACTGCTGGGCCGCGCCTGCCCTGCCTCATCGATCGAGCTGACAACCGCCGATCCCTGACGCAGGATCACAAAACTGTGGCCGGGGTGCCCCTGCGTGGTGATGTTCTGGCCTGCGGGCACGAATTCCCAGGCGCAATACTGGGCCAGGTGGCGGCGGTGCCCGTCGTGCAGATGGGCAGGCCCGAACATCTCCACCCTGCTCAATTCGGCGGGGATATCGAGCGGCCGCTGCAGCCGTTCGGCCACCTCCGGCATCTGCGCGGCCAGCCGTTCTACATGCGGCGCAGGCAAAAAGAAGAGATGGGTGCTGTACCTGGCGCAAGTGGCGGTAGTGACCTCACACTCGCTGTCATCCAGCACCTCGCTGCTCAGGAAAAAATTGCCCGCGGTCAACCGCTGCGGGCCTTCCACCTCGATCCAGCCATAGTCGATCAGCCACAGACCGGGCGGATCCATCGGCGCCACATCGCCCGGTTGCAGAGTGCGCTCCTGAGTCGCCAGGGCCAGCCAGCGGATCTCGGCATCCTCCAGGCTGCGCAGCAGGGGGATGCCGCGCAACCGCTGCGCCCGCTTCTCCGGCAGCAGACTATCTAAAAAGGAAGGCGCCAGCTCCAGCAGCTTGCGCAGGCTGGTGGCGCTGAGATAGAGCAGATGCCCCGGTTCCTCGACGATGACGGTCGAAGCGTAGTTCTGGCTGTACAGCCCCTGCTGCCCGAAGAAATCACCGGGGCCCAGCCGCCGCTCCAGCCAGGCGCGGCCCTGGCGGTGCACTTGCTCCACCACTTCGCCGGCGCCGACGATGAAAAAGTGGTGGGGCGGGTCGCCGGGCCGGTAGATGATGTCTCCGCGCTGGATGGGGCGCTGGTGGACGCTGATCTCGCTGGCCGCGGTCGCCTGATCCACATCGCGCAGGTGTCGATCCCACGCGGGCAGGCGCTGCAGCGATTCCCAGGGCGTATTGGCGGGGGCAGGAGGAGGTGGGCTCACCGTGGTTTCCTCGAGGAGATGCGGACGATCGGCAGGTGTTTATCTATTGTAACTGATTACAAGTCATTACTCAAGTTCTTTGCGTAACAGTTCGCCTGATGTGTCATTGCGAGTGCAGCGAAGCAATCTCCAAGATGGCTCGTCAATTTTGGGGGGTTTCAAGCGGCGTTGGGGATTGCTTCGGGGCTATCGC
>JABWBG010000188.1 GCA_013360575.1 Caldilineales bacterium | reverse complement strand
TCGGCCGCCGTCACCTCCTCGAGCGTGGCGCGGAAGGCGGCGACGAGCTGGGTCGGCAGGGCCGAGATGAAGCCCACGGTGTCCGACAGGATCACCTTCTGCCCGCCGGGCAGGGCGACGGCGCGCATCGTCGGGTCGAGGGTGGCAAACAGCATATCGGCCGAAAGTACATCTGCCCCGCTAATTTGGTTGAGCAGGGTAGATTTGCCTGCATTGGTGTAGCCGACAATAGCAACCACTTGCAATTCCGTCTGGTGGCGTTTGGTGCGGTAGCGGTCGCGCTGCGCCCGCACCCCCTCTAGCTGCTCTTTGAGGCCAGAGATGCGCTGCCGAATCTCGCGGCGGTCTACTTCTAGCTGGGTTTCGCCAGGGCCGCGCAACCCTACTCCACCACTCATACCACCTGCCCGCCCGCCCGCCTGCCGCGCCAGATGCGTCCAGGCGCGGGTCAGCCGGGGCAGGCGGTATTCGTATTGCGCCAGCTCCACCTGCAACGCGCCCTCGCGGGTGCTGGCGTGCTGGGCGAAGATGTCGAGGATCAGGGCAGTGCGATCCAGCACCTTGATCGCGTCGTTGGCGATGGCGCGCTCGATCTCGCGCTGCTGCCGGGGGCTGAGCTCGTCATCGAAGAGGAGGATGTCGATGGCCTCGGCCTGCACCTGCGCGATTACCTCTTGCAGCTTGCCGGAGCCGATGAAGGTGGCCGGGTTGGGCGCGTCTACCGCCTGGGTGACGCGCCCGATGACGGTCACGCCCGCGGTTTCGGCCAGCCGCGCCAATTCGTCCAGCGATTGGTCGAGGGGGAAAAGTCCAGGTTTGCCCTTGATCTCGACGCCGATCAGCAGGCCGCGTTCGATCACAGGGCGTAGGGTGATGGGAGTAGGCATGGGGCAGTATTCAGTATTCAGTGGTCAGTATTCAGTGGTCAGTGGTCAGTGGCTGGGCGTTGGGGCGTTCTAAGGTGTTAAAAACAGGCCAAGACCATTGGTTTCGACAAATGTCTGCAACAGCCGCCCCACCCGTTCCAGGCTGGCGGGGCTGAGTTTGTCGCAGGTGTCGGCGGTGGTGTGCCATTCGGGATAATCGAAGTCGATGATATCCACCGCGGGCACGCCGCGGCGCAGGAAGGGGATGTGGTCATCGATCAGGGCCGGGCCGATCTCGGGCAGGAAGACATCGCCGTAGCCCAGTTCTGCGGCCAGCGCCCACAGTTGTTGGCTCAGCCGCGGGTCAGAGTTGGCCTCGAAGGGGATGCGCTGGGCCGTGTCCCCCACCATGTCCACCAGGATCAGGGCCGCGGGCAGGGGATCCATCTCCTCCGCCAGCCGGGTGGAGCCGATGGCCCATTCCCAGCCCTCGATGCTGCCGTTGTCCTCAGCGTCGACAAAAGCCAGCCACACCAGGTGCGGCAGCGCGTCCCGGTCGAGCACGCGCACCAGTTCCAGCAACACCGCCACGCCGGAAGCGCCGTCATTGCCCCCCAGCACCGGCAGGGTGCGCAGCAGCGGGTTGGGGTCCTGGTCGGCGATCCTGCGCGTGTCATAGTGCGCGGCCAGCATCAAGGCCGGCGTGGGCGCGGCCGCCGGGCCGGCGCGGCCGATGATGTTGCGCACCGGCGTCTCGTTCCACAAAAATTCGTGCGTTTCCACCTCCCAGCCCGCGGTCTGCAACTGGGCGATGATCCAATCGCCGGTGCGCCAGCCCGCGGGTGTGCCGGTAGCCCGCGGGCCGAAATCGCATTGCTGCTGCGCCAGGGCCAGCGCCTGCTCGCCCTGGAAGACTGGGGGCGGCGTGGGCGTGGGTGTGGGCGTCGGTTTGGGCAATACGCCATAGCCCAGCCAGCCCAGATAAGCCAGCGCGGCCACAAAGATCAGCAAAGTGGCCACCTGGCTGGCCGTGAGAAACCGTTTCATGATCCCCCTCCCGATTTTCCCGCGGGCCGCCCGCGCAGTTCCAGCCGGATCGGCGTGCCCTCGAAGGGGAAGCGCTCGCGGATGCGATTTTCCAGAAAGCGCAGGTAACTGAAGTGCACCGCCTTCGGATCATTCACAAAAAAGACAAAGGTGGGTGGATCTGTTTCTGCCTGCGTGGCATAGTAAAAACGGGCGCGACGGCCGCCGAAAGTCTTGGGCGGATTGGCAGCCATCGCCTCCTGTAACAGCCGGTTCAGATCGGCGGTGCTCAATCGCTGCCGGCGCTGGCGCTGCACCCGCAAGGCGGTGGGCAGGATCTGGTCGATGCGCTGCCGCGTCAGGGCAGAAACGAAAAGCACGGGCACATATTCCAGGAATTTCAGATCTTCGCGCAGTTTTTTGGCGTACGCGGCCATGGTGTGGCTGTCCTTGGCGATGGCGTCCCACTTGTTCACCACAATGATCAGGCTGCGCAACTCCTCCAGGATGTAGCCGCCGATGTGCGCATCTTGCGCGGCCACGCCCTGGGTGGCATCCAGCACCAACACCACCACCTCGGCCCGGCCAATGGCTTTCAGCGCCCGCATGACGCTGTATTTTTCGATCCCCGGCTCCACTTTGCCCGGTCGCCGGATGCCGGCGGTGTCCACCAGGATCAACGGCTCGTTATCCCAGGTGAGATAAGTGTCGATGGCGTCGCGCGTGGTGCCGGCAATATCACTGACGATCGCCCGTTCCTGGCCCAGCAGGCTGTTGAGGATGGAGGATTTGCCCACGTTCGGGCGGCCCACCAGGGCGATGCGCAGCATCTCATTTTCTGCCTCCGCGGGCGGACTCTGGGGCAGGTGAGCGACCACGGCATCCAGCAGATCGCCCACGCCCACGCCATGATGGGCAGAGATGGCATAAGGCTCGCCCAGGCCCAGGGCATAGAATTCCACGGCGTTGAGCCGGCGCTGGGCGTTGTCTGCCTTGTTGGCGGCCACGATCACCGGCTTTTGGGCGCCGCGCAACAGGGTCGCCACCTCTTCATCGGCCGCGGCCAGGCCCTGGCTGGCATCGACGAGCAGGATGATGGCGTCCGCCTCCTGGATGGCGGCTTCCGCCTGCTCGCGGATCTCCAGGATGAATCCGGCAGAGGCGGTAGCCAGGGGGTCGGCCAGGGGCTGGCGGGCGCCATGACGGGTATCCACCGGCTCGATGCCGCCGGTATCGACCAGCAAAAAATGCACGCCGATCCACTCAGCATCGGCGTAGATGCGGTCACGCGTGGTGCCGGGCAGATCCTCCACGATCGCCTGTCGCCGGCCGACGATGCGGTTGAACAGGGTGGATTTACCAACGTTGGGCCGGCCGACCAGGGCCACAATCGGTTTCGATGGCAAAGAAGTCATGGGGTCGTAGTAGGGGTGACGGTGGGCGTAGGGGTGACGGTGGGCGTGGGCGTAGACGTGGGCGTGGGGCTAGGCGTCACCAGGGCCGGGTCGATGATCGTCACCCGCACCGAATCGGGCAGCACCGCCTGGGCGCTGACGCCTTCAGGCAGGATCAGGATCGGCGCCAGATCGAAGATGCCGTCATCCAAATTGGAAAGCTGCAAGATGGCCTGGGCGTTGAGATCGGCGGTGATCGTCTGCAAGCGCGGCAAGGGGCCCAACAAGATCACATCGATGGTACGCGGCGAAACCGATTCGACCTGGAGACCGGAGCCCAGCCCCTGCAAGATGGGGCGCAAGGTGAGGGTGAGACTGCCCTCGATCGGTTCGATATCGACCTGCACCTTGACCGCCTGCGCGGCCAGCACCGAGATCGATTCATCCACGATCAAAGGCACCCGCTCCTCCAGGTCATCGGTGATGCCTTCGATGCTGACCGGCACCGTTTCCACGAAGTTGGGCATGGCGTCCAGGGCCTGCTGCTCGCCGATGAGACGCACGGAGGGAGGGTCCACGGACACGCCGATCCATTGGTAGCCGGGCGCGGGCTGGCCCACGACCCGCGGCACCACGCTGACCTCGCGCACGCCTTCGGTCTGCAGAATGGGCACCGTGACCAGCACGGTGCGCGGCGCGGCGTCCACGCGGGTGACGGTAGAGCCATTGAGGTTGCGCAGGATGACGAACTCCGTCACCTGCACATCGCTGCGCGCGTCGAGCAGACGCACAGACACCTCGGCCCGCTGCACGGTATCGACCAGCGAGGCCGGGCCGCTGACCACCACAGTGGCCGGGTCGGCCACGGCCGCGCCGACCTCGTAACCAAAGGGGGGCGCGTCCAGGGTGATGATGGTGACCGGGATCTCCCGTTCGATCCGTTCTTCCAGCCGCAGGACGACCGAGGCAGGCAGGATCTCGATGATGCTGACATCGGGCAGGGCCGGTTCCACGGTGATGGGCAGTTCCTGGCGGCCGGCGACGGCGGCGCCGAGGGCCACATACACATCCAGATCGCCGGTGGTGAAATTGTCCAGGATGCGGCGGGGGGCGCGCACGCGCACATCCACCGCGGGCAAGGTGCCGGACCCTTCGGCGAACACCAGTTGGGCAGGCAGCCCCCGGGCGGCCACCGGCAGACGGCTGAAGGTGCGCGTTTCGATGGGATTCTGCTGTTGTTCGGACACGGCCCACACGGTGATGGCCAGCACCAAAGCCAGCAGCAGGGTGCCCAGACGCCCGGTCCAAGCGGCTTTCAGGGAGGGCATACGAGGGCGAGAGGGTGTCATGTCGCCTCCCCCTGCCCCTGTGCGACCGCGGGGTTGGGCGCGTCTACATCGCGCCCACGCAGGGGCGCGTCTACATCATCCTCTTCTTCGCCTTCTTTGTCACCTGGTGTGCGCGCTTCATAGAAATGTTCCAGCAGCCGCCATAGCCGTCGCTCATCCAGCCGCCGCACCAGGCGGCCATTGCGGGCGGCGGATAGGATGCCGGTTTCTTCGCTGACGACGATGGCCAGAGCGTCTGTGCCCTCGGTGATGCCCAGGGCGGCGCGGTGGCGCGTGCCCAACATGGAGTCGTTGAGGGGGCGCTGCGTCAGGGGCAGCACACAGGCCGCGGCCTCGATCTTCTGCCCGCGCAGGATGACGGCGCCATCATGCAGGGGCGTGCCGGGATGGAAGATGGTGAGCAGGAGGTCGGCATCGACCAGGGCGTGCAGGCGGACGCCGGTTTCGACGGTTTCTTCCAGTCCGGTCTGGCTTTCGAGCACGATGATGGCGCCGTAACGCAGTTGGGCCAGGCGGCTGCAGGCATTGACGAGCTCGCTGATCGTCTTGGCTGCGCCCAGTCCCCGCTGGGAGCGGGCAAAGAAAAGCCCACTGCGGCCCAAGCGCTCCAGCGCCCGGCGCAATTCGGGCTGGAAGATGACGGGGATGGCGATGAGGAAGGCGATGGCGCTGTTGCGCACCAGCCAGCCAAAGGCAGTCAGCCCGGTGAAATTGCTGGCCAGAAAGCCGAGGAAGACCAACACGAGGATGCCGCGCAGCAACTGCACCCCCTGGGTGCCGGCGAAGAGGCGGAGAACGCCGTAGAAGATCACCGCCACCAACAGGATATCGATGGCGTCGATCCATTCAAAACGGGCGAAGATGGAGAGGAAGTCTTGCAAGGGTCAGTGAAAGGAGAGGGTCATAGGCCGCCCAGCAAGCGGGCGAGGATCGCCTTCTGGGCGTGCATGCGGTTCTCGGCCTGGATCCACAGCAGGCTCTGGCCGGCGCCCGCTGCCCCGTCCGCCACTTCGTCGGTGATCTCTTCGCCGCGGTGGGCGGGCAGGCAGTGCATCACCCGCACCTGGGCGTTGCCGGCGGCTGCGAGCAGGTCGGCGTTGACCTGATAGGTGGGGGAGAAGATGCGCAAGCGCGCCTGGCGCTGATCTTCCTGGCCCATGCTGGCCCACACATCGGTGTAGATCACATCGGCGCCACGCACGGCCGCGCGCGGGTCGGTGTAAAGGGTGATGCTGCCGGGGCCTAGCGTCCGCGCATGCGCCACGGCCTCTGCGGCCGGTTCATAGCCGGGCGGGGTGGCCACTGCCACGTGCATCCCCGCCAGCGCGGCCCCGAACATCAACGAGGTGGCGACGTTGTTGCCGTCGCCGACATACGCGAGGCGGACGCCGGCCAGGCTGCCCAGGGCCTCGCGGATGGTGAAGAGATCGGAAAACCCCTGGCAGGGATGGTTGAAATCGCTGAGACCGTTGATCACCGGGACGCGGGCGTGGGCGGCCAGTTCCAGGATGTGGTTGTGGGCGAACACGCGGGCCATGATGCCATCGACATAGCCGCTGAGCACGCGGGCCACGTCTGCCACGCTCTCACGCTGGCCCAGGCCCACCTCTGCCGGCGAAATGTAGAGAGCGTGGCCGCCCAGATGTTGCATGCCCATCTCGAAGGAGATGCGGGTGCGCAGGCTGGGTTTCTGGAAGAGCATGGCCAGGGCCTTGCCGGCAAGGATCGGGCGGTTGCCGGACTGCTGCCATTCGGTTTTCAATTGCGCTGCCAGATCGAGTAGATCGTGCAGGGCCGCGGGGGTGAGATCGGCCAGAGAGAGAAAGTGTTTCATCGTTTGTAGTGGGGGGTGTGGATCAAGGATCAAGTGCGTTGCATCGTCGTGGATGCTGCCTCGCCGCCAAGCGGCGAGGCAGCATCCACGACGATGCAACGCACTCTAATTCTAACACCTACGACGATGCAACGCACTTCCTGCAACTAACCCATTCATAATCAAGCAGATAAGGGCGGATGAAGACATAGCACAGGCCCAGCCGCTGCCACAAGTCGTGGATCTGCGCGTGCGACCAGGTGCGGCCGGGCAGCAGCCGCGCCTGCCAGCCGATGCGGTTGGTGACGACCAGCAGCCCGTCGGGGCGCAGCACGCGCGCCAATTCGGCCACCGTCCCCGCCGGATCGGGCATAAATTCCAGCGCCTCCAGGCAGGCGACCACATCGAAGGTGTCATCTGGGAAAGGCAGAGGCGTCGCCGGTTGGCAAATGTAGACGCGCCTCTGCGTGGGCGCGCCCAGATGTCGCCGCGCCTGGGCCAGCATGCCGGCGGAGGCGTCGAGCAGCACCCACTGCGCGTCGGGCAGCAGGCCGGCCGCGGCCACAGCCCGCGCCAACTGGCCGGTGCCCGCGGCCACATCCAAAATCAGGGGCGATTGCTGCCGGTTCCCCACCTCGTCCGCGAACGGCTCGGCCAGATAGGCGATCTGATCCTCCCACGACCACTGTTTGATGCGATCGTAGCGGCTGGCGTAGCGATCGTACAGCCACACCACCACCTTGCGGCCCAGGTACGCGCCCTCGGTGAGGAAGAGCAGCCAGTACAGCAGCAGGCCGAGCAGGAGCAGCCCCCCCGCCAGCGCCACGCTCACAGCCACAGCGCCACCGTCAGGAGCAGGGCCAGCCACTGCCAGCCATGCTGCCGGGCCGGGGACAATCGCCACGCGACCAGGCCCAAGATCAACAAAACACCTGCCGCGGCCAGGATCTCCCCCTGCCAGATCAGCAGCGCGGGCAGGGCCAACAGCGCCGCGACATAAAGCCCGCGGCCCCGCCCTGCCTGCCAACGATCCAGCCCCAAACGCAGCAGGGTGAAGCATGCCGCCAGCAACCACACCGGCAGCAGCGTCCTCTCCGGCCAGGTCAGATCGCCATCCGCCACAACCAATTGCACGCCCAAGGCCCAGGGCAGGGCCACAGCCAGCAGCGCCGTCGCCATCGTAGGTGCGGCCCTGCGTGGCCGCACCGCGACCAATAGCGTGGCCGCCTCCGCGACCACCAACGTGGCTGCCACCGCGGCCCTTCCCAGCGCCGCGGCCACGATCAGGGCCACAGCCAGGGCCAGCCACGCATCC
>JABWBG010000187.1 GCA_013360575.1 Caldilineales bacterium | reverse complement strand
GGCGATGCCCAGGGCCGCTACCGGCTGACCGCGGCGGCCCTGGGCCGCATCCTGCGCCGGCGCACGCAGGCCGAGGCGCAGCGGTTGGCCAAAGCGGTGCGGGAGGAGAACAGCGTCTATCTGGAAGCGCGCGATTTCTTCCGCGGGGCGGGGCTGGCCGTATTTGCCCGCGGGGATGTGCTGCTGTTGCAAGCCGCCGCCGGCGCTGCCCCCCCCGGCCTGGCCCCTTTGGCAGGGCCGGATCACACCTTCATGGCCCGGCTGGTGGCCAACCGCCGGCCCACCGCGGCCGAAGTGGATGCGGCGGCAGCCGCGGCCGCGGACGCGTACAACCGCCAACTGCGCCAGCGCATCGCCTTCCTGATGGTGGTGGAGCCGCCGGACGCCTCCGTGTATCAGCGCATCGCCGCGGTGCAGGCCGAAACCGGCTTGCAGATTGTCCTGATCAGCCATGCCGCCATCCACCGCAGCCTGGGCGATGGCACTATCTCCGCGGCCCTGCACATGGCGCTGCGCCGGGCGCGGGGGGAGTTGAACGCGGGGCTGCTGGCCGGGCCTATCTTCGACCCGCTGGACTTCTTCAACCGCCAAGACTGGCTGGCCAACCTCACCGCGCGCCTGGCCGCGGGCCAAACGCTGTTGCTGGCCGGGCCGCCGCAGATCGGCAAATCCTCGCTGGCCTGGCAGGCGGTGCAAGCCCTCACCGACCATATCGTAGCTTACGCCCGCGTGGACAGCCGCGATGCAGCCGGAAGCGCGCTGGGCCGCGACCTGGTGGCGGGGCTGCTGGCCGACGGCGCCCGCAAATACCCGCAGATCGAGTGGCCTTTGCGCAACGCGGAGGGCACGAGCGGCAGCGTAGCGGCGGCGATGCAACAGATCGACGCCCTGATCGAGAGCCTGCGCAGCCAAACCGCCGCGCCCCGGCTGGCGCTGATCATCGATGACCTGAACGAGGGGGGGCAGGCTGCGTGGCAGGCATGGCAGACCGCGGCAGCCGCCCGGCCCGAGATCGGCCTCCTGGGCATCCTGCAGGGCCAGGGGCAGGGGGATTGGCGGCCCGAACCGCCGCTGCTGCCCTTCACCCTGGCCGAAACCGCGGCAGCCACGGCCATCCTCGCCGCGCAGTCCCATGTCACCCTGGCCCCCGAGGGGGTGATCGAGACCCTGCACAGCCAGAGCGGCGGGCATCCTCTGCTGGTCCGCCAGATCTTCGGCCTGGCGGCCACCCCGGTCAGTCCTGCAGCCGGCGGCGAAGGCATGCTCGATGCGGCCCACATCTTCGCGGCGGCGGCCGCACACATCCGCATCAGCCCCCTGTATGGCCGGTGGTGGCAGGGCTGGAGCGAGGCCGAACGCGGGCTGCTGCTGGCCCTGGCCGGGGGCGAAACGCCCGGCCCCGATCTGGCCCCGGCCGCGGCGGCGCTGACCGCGTGGGGTTGGATCGAGCCGGCGGAGAGAGGCCATCGCATCGTGGCCCAGGCCCTGGCCGACTGGGTGCGCTGGGCCATCCTGCTCACCGCCGCCTGACTTTGCCTTTTTCCCCCACCCCCATCCCGACCATGACCCTGTCTCCCACGGCTCTCCGCTCCCCCATCGAAACGCCCGACCGTCTGATCGGCCGTGAAGCGCAATTGCAGATGCTGGCCGCTGCGCTGGCCGCGCCCCAGGGCGGGCTGTATGTCATCCTGGGCGGCCCAGGCTGTGGCAAGACAAGCCTGCTGCGCAGTTTACAAACCCTCCTCTTGCACCGCCTCAGCGGCGCCACCCTGGCCGCGCCCTGGGCGAACCTCGGCCCCATCCTGCCGGTGTGGGTGACGCCAGGCCTGGCTGCCAGCACGGCGGAGCTTTTGCGCGGCGTGGTGTGGGCCTTTCGGAGCGTGGCCCGCGAGCAGCTCGGCATCTGCCAGGTGGACGAGGATCAACTCAAGCTGCAACTGGACGCCTACGCCCGCTCCGGCGACCTCAGCTATCTCGACCGCGGGTTCCGCGAGGTGTTTCAGGTGGTGGAAGGGAGCCGCCGCGGGCTGCGGCTGGCGCTGCTGATCGATGACATCGAATCGATCCAGGCCCGAGACTGGCAGCCCAGCCTGCTGGCCAGCCTGTACGAACTGCTGAATCCCTACACGCCGGGCAACCGTTCGCAGGAATGGACGCTGATCTGCAGCGGTGGGCCGCGGCTGCATGACCTGCTGGAGAGCGCCGACTCATCCTGGAAGAGCGCCGGCTGGAACCCGATCTCGCTGACCGCGTGGGATGGGGCGCAGATGGAGCAGGCCGCGGGCCAGATCGGGCTGCCCGCAGGCTGGCTGCCCGCGGATCAGTTGCGCGCGCTGGCCTACGAGAGCGGCGGGCATCCCTATCTGTTCCAGGCCGAGTTGCTGCCGGGACTGCTGGCCGCGGCAGAGATGGACCTGACAGGCGAAGCCTTGCAGCCCGTTCTGGACGAACAGCTGCGGCGGCTGCGGGACGCGGATTTCTGGGCCAGATGGCTGGATCAGCTGAGCGAGCAGGCGCGCATCCTGTTCCGGGCGCTGATCCCGCGGCCGCAGAGCCTGGAACTGAAAGATGTGATGCAGGTGCTGGCCGGGCCGCTGGGCCGCACGCGGGCCGAGATCGTGCAGGCCAGCCCCGTCCTGGCCAAGGATCCGTTGGCCACACAGCGGGCGCTGAAAGCCCTCAGCTACTGCGGCCTGATTGTCGAACGGGAGGGCCGTTTCCAGCCCGGCCCCAACTTATGGACGCGCTGGTTCGAGGCCAACGCCCCCCTGCCCCTGGCCGAATTGTTCGACCGCTACAAACAGGGGCTGGCAATCTTGCTGGCGCGCTTGGGGCCGGGCCACGCCCGCTATCAGGACGCCTTGGTCTATCAGCAACGGTTGAGCGAAAATATCGAGCGGACGCAGCGCCACGGCGACAATGAAAACTGGCGCTCGGAACGCTCGCTGCTGATCGAGGAGCTCAACGCCCTGGCGCAGAGCACCCTCGAGTGCAGCTTCAATAGCCTGGTCGATTTGAAATGATTAATTATTAATCATTAATACGATAATTCAAGTTAAATTTTCAAGGAAATGTATTATGTCACCGCTTACCCGTTGGTTTTTGGCTGTAGTTATGGCAATCAGTTTGATCGTACTGATTATTGGGGTCGGGTTCACCAGCCTGCTGTTTTTCGCCTTTGGTTCTGATTCCTGTTCCTCCTGGCCAAGTAATTTGGAGGGCCTGCTGTTTTTTGGACCTCCGGCGCTGATGATCCTGGGCGCGGTGACTGGATCGGTGTTGTTTGGGCTGAACAAGCGCTGGTTCTGGTGGCTCGGCGCCATCGCTGCCGGAGGGCTGGCGGGCATAGCCGCCTATGTCATCGGCATGGCGTTGATCATACAAGCGTGCGCATAGCTTGTTGTATCATAGCCGCCACCCATGACCAATAAACGCACTCGCTACCTCGACGCCATCCGGCATTTCCAATACGCGCGCTGGCAAGCCACCTTCGAACAGATCCTGGCGCGGCTGCGCGGAGAATCGAACAGCCTCCTCTCCTACGAGGAGGTGCGGGCCATGCTGCACGCCGAGGAAACGCCCCGCCGCCAGTTACGCGAGATCCCCCTGGCCGCCATCGTGGGCAGCGTGGGCCGCTACAACGACTTCACCCGCACCTTCCTCCCCCTGCGCGACAGCGATCAGGAGCGTTGGGCGCGGGTGCAAGTGCAGATGTCCGGGCTGGTGGGCCTGCCCCCCATCGAGGCCTACCAGATCGGCGATGTCTATTTCGTGCAGGATGGCAATCACCGCGTCTCCGTCGCCCGCATGTTGGAGGCAACCGCCATCGAAGCCTACGTCACCGAGGTGGAGACGCGCGTGCCCCTGGGCCCCGCTGACAGCCCCGATGACTTGATCCTCAAAGCCGAACTGGCCGACTTCCTGAATCGCACCCGCCTGGATGAACTGCGCCCCGCCGCCGACCTGCGCATCACCACGCCGGGCCGCTATCGCCTGTTGCTGGAACAGATCGACCGCCAGCGCCTGCGCCTGATCGAGCAGCAGGATCGGGACATCACCAAACCGGAAGCCGCGGCCGCCTGGTTCGACCAGGTCTACACGCCCATCGCCCAGTTGATCGAAACCCAGGGCCTGCTGCGCGATTTCCCCGGCCGCACCCCCCTCGATCTCTACGCCTGGCTGCTCACGCACCGCCAACGCCTGCGCCAAATGCTGGGCTGGGACGTGGCCGCTGATGTAGCCATCGCCGACATCGCCGCCCAACACAGCCCCCGGCCCGGACGGGTGGCCTCGCGGCTGGGCCGGCGGCTGGTGGATGCGCTGACCCCGGAACCGCTGGAAAAAGGGCCGGCGCCGGGGCTGTGGCGCGAGGCGCGCTGGGAAGAGGGAAGCGCGCACCGCAGCCTCTTCCGCGACATCCTGGTGCCGATCAGCGGCCACGAGGAGCACTGGTTTGCGCTGAGCCAGGCCCTGCTGGTGGCGCAACGCGAGGGAGGCCGCATCCTCGGCCTGCATGTCCTGCCGGACGGAAAGGAAGAAAACGCCCAAACGCAGGCCATGCGTCAGGAATTTTACGCCCGCGTGGCCGCCAGCGGCACGCCGGCCCACTTCACGGTGGTCGCGGGCGTGGTGCACCGGGCGATCTGCGATCACGCCCGCTGGACCGACCTGACCGTGGTGCGTTTGATCCACCCCACCGCGCCCAAGCCTGCGGCCCGCGCCGGACATGGCCTGCGCGCCATCCTCCGCCGCTGCGCCGGCCCCTTGCTGATCGCGCAGCAGCGCCATTCCCCCCTGCAACGGCCCCTGCTGGCCTACCATGGCACGGCCAAGGCAGATGAGGCGCTGTTCGTAGCCGCGTATCTGGCCGGCAAATGGCAACTGCCCCTGACGGTGCTCGTCGTTCAGGAGGGGGAGGAGGCCGCGGCCACCCTGGCCCAGGCGCAGCGCTATCTCGACCGCCAGCAGATCGCCGTCACCTACCTGCTGGAACAGGGCGAGGTGGTCGAAACGCTGCTGCACGTCGCCGCGGCGCAGGACAGCGACCTGCTGATCGTCGGCGGCTATGACACCCCGCCCCTGGTGGAGATCATGATCGGCAGCACCCTCGAAGGCCTGCTGCGGCAGAGCACCCTGCCGCTGTTGGTGTGCAGGTAACAAACAGGCCGACGCGCGCCCCTTGACAAGCCGCTGCGATGTTGCTATACTCTGTCATCCCCCCTCCCCCTGGGGGAGGGGATAACCGGAGTCAGTCCCATGCAACCTGATGTCAAAAACGATGTAATCAACCGCCTGCGCAGCGTGGAAGGCCATGTGCGCGGGATCGAACGCATGGTCGATCAGGATCATTACTGCATCGACGTGATGAAACAGGTCAAAGCAGTGCAAAACGCCCTGGAACGCGTCAACAGCCTGATCTTGGCCAATCACCTGCAAACCTGCGTCACGACCGCCATCCGCGCCGCAGACAGCGGCGAGCGGGAGCGCGTGATCGAGGAGATCATCCAGGTCTTCGACGCCTCTGGCAAACTGACACGGTAGCCGCCCCCCTTTTCTCCCTCTCACCCCACCACACGAGGACACACCCATGAAAAAGACATTCACCATCCCCACCATCTCCTGCGGGCATTGCCTGATGTCGATCCAGCGCGAGCTGAAGTTCGTCGATGGCGTCGACTACCTCGACGGCAGCATCGAAAACCGTTCGGTGCTGGTCGAATACCGCGACGCCGCCAGCCTCGACGCGGCCCGGCAGGCCCTGGCCGAAGCAAATTACGCGCCGGCGAATTGAGGGGTTGGTTGGTTGGTTGGTTGGTTGGTTTGTTTGTTGGTTGGGCGTCGAGGCTCGTCGCCAGCCAGCGGTCGGAGCGCTGCGAGCGCTCCGACCGCTTGATCTCCCCCGCTTCCCCGCCTCCGCACCTTCTCGCCGCGACCCCAGCGGTCGGAGCGCTGCGAGCGCTCCGACCGCTTGATCTCCCCCGCTTCCCCGCCTCCGCCGATCCCTTCGCGCAACGTTCTAACGTTTCCCCCTGCCCCCCTGCCCCCCTGACACGTGACACCTGACACGTGACACCTGACACCTCCCATGACCGATCAACAACTCATCCTCCCCATCACCGGTATGACCTGCGCCAACTGCTCGACCACGATCGAGCGCAACCTCAGGCGCATGCCCGGCGTGCGGGAAGCCTCGGTCAACCTCGCCACTGAGCGCGCCCAGGTCATCTTCGACCCCGCGGTGGTGCAGCCGCCCGCCATCCAAGGCCTTGTCGAAGAATTGGGCTACGGCGTGGCCACCGCCCGGGCCGAACTGCCGATCGCAGGCATGACCTGCGCCAACTGCTCGACCACCATCGAACGCAATCTCAACCGCCTGCCCGGCGTCGAGCAGGCGGTGGTGAATTTGGCCAGCGAAAAGGCCTCCGTGGTCTACAACCCGGCCATGCTCGATGTCCAGAGCATGAAAGAGCTGGTGCATGATCTCGGTTACGAGGTGATCGAACTGGAGGGAGAGGGCGAGGAGGAACTGGCCGACGCCGAGCAGCAGGCGCGCAGCGCCGAAATCGCCCGGCAGCGCCGCCTGCTGGCCCTGGGCGCGCTCTTCACCCTGCCCCTTTTCCTGCTGGCCATGGGCCGCGACCTGGGACTGCTGGGGCATTGGGCGCACGCGGCCTGGGTCAACTGGCTGATGTGGGCGCTGGCCACGCCGGTGCAATTCATCGTGGGCCGCGACTATTACGTGCACGGCTACAAGGCCCTGAAAAATGGCGCCGCCAACATGGATGTGCTGATCGCCATGGGCACCTCCGCCGCCTATTTCTTCAGCGTGGCCGTGGTGCTGGGCGATCTGGCCGGGGCCAATTTCGGTCACGTCTATTTCGAGACCGCGGCGGTGATCATCACCCTTGTGCGCCTGGGCAAGCTGCTGGAAGCCAGGGCCAAAGGCGCCACTTCGCAGGCGATCAAGGCGCTGATGGGCCTGCGGCCCAAAACCGCCCGCATCGAACGCAACGGCGCCGAGATCGACCTGCCCATCGCCCAGGTGCGGGTGGGCGACACGGTGATCGTGCGGCCCGGCGAGCAGATCCCGGTGGATGGGGTGGTTCTCTCCGGCCACAGCGCTGTGGATGAATCGATGCTCACCGGCGAGCCGATCCCGGTGGATAAACAGGCCGGCGCCCAGGTGATCGGCGCTACCCTGAACAAACAGGGGCTGCTGCGCGTGCGGGCCACGCGCGTGGGCCGCGAAACGGCGCTGGCGCAGATCATCCGTCTGGTGGAGGAGGCGCAAGGCTCCAAGGCCCCGATCCAGCGTCTGGCCGACCGCGTCGCTGCCATCTTCGTGCCCGCGGTGATCCTCATCGCCCTGCTCACCTTTCTGGGCTGGTTTTTGCTGGCCGACGCCGGCTTCACCCGCAGCCTGATCCACGCCGTGGCCGTGCTGGTGATTGCCTGCCCCTGCGCCCTGGGCCTGGCCACACCCACCGCCATCATGGTGGGCACGGGCCGCTCTGCCCAGCACGGCATCCTTTTCAAGAACAGCGAGGCGCTGGAACGGGCGCAGGCCCTCACCACCATCGTGCTGGACAAGACCGGCACCCTCACCGCGGGCAAACCGGTGCTGACCGACATCCTGACCGCGCCGGCCTGGCAGCCGCCCAGCCTCGATGGCCTTGAGGGCGGGGAGAGGGACGCCGCCGCAACCCTGCTGCTGCTGGCGGCCAGCGCCGAACGCGGGTCCGAACATCCCCTGGGCGAGGCGATTGTGGCCGCGGCCCGCGAGCGCGG
>JABWBG010000010.1 GCA_013360575.1 Caldilineales bacterium | reverse complement strand
CGCATCCAGAAACGAGTGCTTCGGGCTGCGGCCGCATAACAACTCGCTGGGGTAGGGGAACTCTATCCTCCTCCGCTATTCAGCAACGACTCTATTGATATTTCATTGCGGCATTTCCCACCATTCGCCATCAGCAGCAGCAAACGCCTGCATATTTTCGTAGAGATCCTGCAAAAACAAAGGATCGTGCGCAGCTATCTCTAGTCGTCTAAGCTTCTCATTATCCTCATCTAAAACACTTTTTTCTAAAAATCTTTCAATTAATCTGTATTCATCTAAAGGCAGAATAACGCCAATTGTATTTCCTGTAACATCTGTGATCAATTGGCGTTTGAGTGCGACTGTTGGCATATTTCACCTCCACGTGTTTGACTTCATTCAAAACGATCTATCCGCAGTTGGATCGCTGAATAGCAGGCCAAGCGTCGGCAGTGGAAAGCCTGGCAACAGGCCCGACCGCCTGACTCAGCGTTTCACCAAGCATACCATGTTTCTCCTCGTCAGCCAACTGCACCCCCACGGAGACCTTCATGCGCCTCGGCTGTGACATCGGCGGCACCTTCACCGATTTCGTGTTGCTGGACGACGACGCCGGCGAGATGCACGTCTATAAATGCCTGACCACGCCCGGCGACCCCTCGGACGCGGTGGA
Source organism: Caldilineales bacterium (assembly GCA_013360575.1). Lineage (GTDB taxonomy): Bacteria > Chloroflexota > Anaerolineae > J102 > J102 > JABWBG01. The sequence continues at coordinate 32,613 of JABWBG010000010.1, read as the reverse complement.
GGAAGGCGTGCAAGCCCTGGCCGGCCGCGTCCCCAACCTGGCCGCCCGGCTGCAAGAGGTCATCCACGGCACCACCCTGGTGATCAACGCCATCATCGAACGCAAAGGCGCCGCCACTGCCCTGCTCACGACCGCAGGCTTCCGCGATGTGCTGGAACTGGGCCGCGAGATCCGCTACGCGCCCTACGATCTCTTCGCCGCCTTCCCCGAACCCCTCGTCCCCCGTCACCGCCGGCTGGAGGTGCAGGAGCGGGTGCGGGCCGATGGCAAGACGTTGATCCCCCTGGCCGCGGAGGAGGCGCGGGCCGTGGTGCGCTCGCTGCCCGACCTGGGCGTGGAATCGGTGGCTGTCTGCCTGCTCAATTCCTTCGAGAACCCGGCCCACGAACTGCTGCTCAAACAGATCATCCAGGAAGAACTGCCGGGCGTCTCCCTCTCCATCTCCTACGAGGTGCTGCCGCAGATCCGGGAGTACGAGCGCACCAGCACCACCGTCGCCAACGCTTATGTCAAGCCATTGGTCGAGCGTTACCTGCGCCGCCTCTCCCATCGCCTGACCGGGCTGGGGTTCGACGGGCGGCTGTTCATCATGCTCTCCAGCGGCGGCGTCACCTCGGTCGAGACCGCCGCCGAGTTCCCGGTGCGGATCATCGAATCTGGCCCCACCGCTGCCGTCATCGCCGGCGAATACTTCAGCCGGCTGTTCGGGCTGCCCGAGATGTTCTGCTTCGACATGGGCGGCACCACCGCCAAATCCTGCCTGATCCAGAACGGCCGGGCCGAGGTGGCCCCCACCTTCGAGGTGGGCCGCGTGCAGCGCTTCATGAAGGGCAGCGGCCTCACCATCCAGGTGCCGGTGGTGGATCTGATGGAGATCGGCGCCGGCGGCGGCAGCATCGCCCACATCAGCCGGCTGGGCACCCTCCAGGTCGGCCCGGAGAGCGCCAGCGCCGCGCCCGGCCCCATCTGCTATGGCCGCGGGGGCAGCCGCCCCACCGTCACCGACGCCGACCTGCTGCTGGGCTATCTGGACGCCGATTACTTCCTGGGCGGGGCCATGCCGTTGGACGCAGACGCCGCCCGCCGTGGGATCGAAGCGCAGATCGCCGGGCCGCTGGGTGTCTCCTATTTGCAGGCGGTGTGGGGCATCCATGACCTGATCAACGAGACCATGGCCGCGGCAGCCAAGACGCACATCGCCGAGCGGGGGGGCAATCCCCACCAGCTGACGGTGGCTGCGTTTGGCGGGGCAGGGCCGGTGCATGCCTATGGGCTGGCGCGCAAGCTGGGCGCGCCGCGCGTCGTCGTCCCGCCCAACGCCGGGGTGGGGTCGGCGCTGGGCTTCTTCACCGCGCCGCGGGCCTTCGACCTGGTGCGCAGCCACAAGATCGGGCTGGAAACGGCCGATTTCAGCCAGATCGAGCAGCTTTTCCGCGCCATCGAGGTGGAAGGCGTGCGGGCGCTGCGGCAGGCAGGCGCGGTGGGCGAGATCAGCTTCAGCCGCTCGGTCGACGCCCGCTTCGTCGGCCAGGGGTCAGAGACGACGCTGCCCCTGCCGGCGCAGGATTTCAGCACGCTGGCAGCGGCGGATCTGCGCCAGCAGTTCCACGCCGCCTACGAGCGGCTGTACGGCCGCACCTACCCCGAGATCCCGGTGGAATTCGTCAACTTTCGGGTGCGGGCCAGCCTGCCGGTCAAACTGCTCGAACTGCCGCGGCTGCCGGGCGGCGGCGACGCCCACGCCGCGCGCAAAGGCGTGCGGCCGGCCTTCTCTGGCCTGGCGCAAGATTTCATCCCCTTCACCGTCTACGATCGCTACCTGCTCCCGCCCGGCGCGGCCTTCCCCGGCCCCGCCATCATCGAAGAACGGGAATCCACCGTGATTGTGGGCGAGGACGCCTCCTTCAGCATCGACGACTACGGCTTTCTCTGGATCCATCTGCAGCACCAAACCGACGGACGCCCGCTGCCCACCGAATACTGACCACTGAATACTGACCACTGAATACTGCCCCCATGCCCTCCTTCGACCCCATCACCCTCGAAATCCTCTGGCGCCGGCTGATCTCCATCGTCGATGAGGCAGACGCGGCCGTGGCCCGCACGGCCTTTTCCAGCCTGCTGCGCGACGCCCACGACTACACCTGCATCTTCACCGACCGCCAGGGCCGCGAGCTGGTGCAGGGCACCTTTGCCACGCCTGGCCAGTCTGGCGCCATGGCCCTGGGCGTGAAAAAACTGGTGCAAAGCCTGCCCGCGGCTGCCTTCGCCGAGGGGGATGTGCTCATCACCAACGACCCCTGGATGCTGGCGGGGCATCTGAACGACATCTGCGTCTTCAGCCCCATCTTCCACCGCGGCCGGCTCACCGCCTTCACCGCCTGCGTGCTGCACCATGCCGACATCGGCGGCCGCGTGGCTTCGGACAACCACGATGTGTTCGAAGAGGGGCTGTTCATCCCCTTGGTCAAGCTCTACGACGCCGGCGCGCTGAACCAGGCCGTGCTGGAGCTGATCCGCTGGAATGTGCGCACGCCCGAAAATGTGATCGGCGACATCCGCTCGCAGATCGCGGCCAACCATGTCTGCGCGCAGCAGGCCACGCGAATGCTGGAGGAGTATCACCTGGAGGGGATGGACGAGCTGGCGGAGGAGATCATCGCCCGCAGCGAGGCCAGCATCCGCGGCGCCATCGCCCAGACGCCGCCCGGCATCTACCGGGCCGAAGGGCGGATCGAACAGATGGCAGGCCGGGAGGATCTGGTGATCCGGGCGGCGGTGGAGGTGCGGGGCAGCGATCTCTTCGTCGATCTCAGCGGCTCCTCGGCGCAGGTGGATTGGGGGGGCAATGTGGTCTACAATTTCACCTTCGCCTACGTGCACATGGCCATCAAGAGCATGTTCGACCCCGACCTGCCCAACAACGATGGCGCCGCCGCCGTCATCCACCTCACCGCGCCCGAAGGCACGGTGGTCAACTGCCGTTTCCCCGCGGCCGTGGCCGCGCGCATGCAGATCGGCCATTTCCTCACCGAGATCATCTACCGCGCCCTGGCCCCGGCCCTGCCACAGCGGGTGATCGCGGCCAGCGGCGGCACGCCGGCGACGATGACCGTCTTCTATGGCCGCCGCGCCGATAGCCGCCCCTTCCACACCGTGCTGATCCGGGGCGGGGGGATGGGCGCCAGCGCCCGCGGAGATGGCGCCGGCTGTTTCATCTTCCCGGCCAACGGCGCCAACACCCCGGTGGAGATCCTGGAAAGCGACACGCCTCTGCTCTTCGAGCGGCGGGAACTGATCCCCGATTCGGGCGGGGCGGGCGAATTCCGCGGGGCCTTGGGCCGGCGGGCGGTGATCCGCGTGCCCGCCGACGAGACCGCGCCCCTGCCGCCGGTGCACTTGGGCGTGCAATCGGGCCGCTTCCGCCTGCCGCCGGAAGGACTGGCGGGCGGGCAGCCGGGCAGTTGCGCCCGCTTCCTGGTCAACGGCGTCCCCGCCAATCCCTACGGCCTGACGCGCTTGCAGCCGGGCGACGTGGTGACGCTGGAAGGCGCGGGCGGCGGCGGCTACGGCGATCCGCGACGGCGCCCGCCAGAGTTGATCGCCAAAGACCTGCGCGAAGGGAAGATCACCATCGAAGCGGCGCGGCAAAACCACGGCTTCGGTGTTTCACCATCATCATAGCCATCCTCACCCCATCTGCCGGCCTAGAGACGGAGCGCCCGCTTCGCAGCGCACGCCACCCTCAGGAGATACGATCCGGACCCGACCTCTCACCTATGAAAAGGAGGCTGCCTATCGACAAAGCACCCTGCCACACCCTCATACCGCCCCAATCCTTTATCCATTCACTCATCTTGCCTTGGGAGGTAACGCAATGAACACTCGACAGATCGCACTGGCCGCGGCCTTGCTGGCCCTGGTCTTCCTCGCCCATGCCGCCGGCCGCTTTGCGCAGATCGGCGGCGCCCAGATCGCGCTCAGCATCGCCGTCTACACGCTCATGGCCCTGTTGCTGGCGCCCTCGATGGGGTGGGGGCCGCTGGCCGGCATCGCCCTGGGCGTGGGCATCCTCACCATGCTGGCCACCTCCAGCCCGGTGCCCTGGGCCAACATCCCCGGTCATGGCGGCGGCTTCCTCGTCGCTGCCTATCTGGCCAAACGCTTCGTGAAACCGAAAGAGGCGCTGGGGCTTGGTTCGCAGCAAATCATCCTGGCCGTGGCCACCAACGTCGCCTGGGTGCTTTTCGCCGTCTTCACCTGGGTCGGCATCAACCCGGCCTCCGGCTTCCAGGAACGCAACTTCGAACGCATGGGCATGACCTTCGGCAGCGGCTTCTTTGCCTGGTTCCTGTTCGGCTTCGTCGGCGTCGTCATCCCCACCTGGATCTTCGGGGCCATCATCCTGCCCATCCTCTACCGGGCGGTGCGTCCTGCACTCGTCCGCCAGGGCATGCTCGGTTGACCCCCCCTGGGTGCGCCCCGGCCGGCTTGGCCGGGGCGCACCCTTGCCCGAAGGAACTGTCATGCCTGCTCAAGAAGCCGTCATCACCCTCGAAGAGGTGTACTACAAATACCCCACCAGCCAGGATTGGGTGCTGCGGGGCGTGAACCTGGAGATCTATCGCGGGGAATTCCTGGGGCTGGTGGGCACGACCAGCGCCGGCAAAACCACCCTGTGCCAGTGTTTCAACGGCCTGATCCCGCATTACACCCTGGGAACCTTCAGCGGCCGCGTGCTGGTCGAAGGCAAAGACACCAGCGAAAGCGACGTCGCCAGCCTTTCGGGCACGGTGGGCGTGGTCTTTCAAGATGCGGACGCGCAGTTGGTCATGTCGTCGGTGTTGGAAGAAGTGATGCTGGGGCTGACCATGCGCGGCATGCCGGGCCGGCAAGCGCGCGACAAAGCCCGGCACATGTTGGAGAAGATCGGCATCCCCCACCTGGCCGAGCGCCCGCCCTACGCCCTTTCTGGCGGCCAAAAACAGCGCGCGGCCATTGCTGCGGTCATGGTCATGCGCCCCAAGATCCTGGTGCTGGACGAAGCCACCTCCGAGCTGGATTCGCTGACCGTGCATCGCATCTTCGATCTGTGCCAGGAACTGAACGAGCAGGGCGAAACCATCGTCCTGGTCACGCACGAGATGGAATTGCTCTCGCAGTATGCCGACCGCATCGTGCTCTTCGACGCCGGGCAGGTGCTGTTGCAAGGCCCGCCCCGCCAGGTCTTTCAGCAGGCCGAGACTTTTCAGCGTGTGGGCGTGCGGCTGCCGCAAGTCACCGAGCTGGTGCAGAGCCTAGGCCCCCGCCTGGCCACGGAAACGCTGCCCCTGAGTGTGGCAGAAGCGCAGCAACTCATCGAAGGAGGCAGCGGTGACCACTGAACCCCTGATCCGCGTGGAAAAAATGAGCTTTGCCTACCGGCCCGGCGTCAACGTGATCCACGACATCGACATCGCCATCGAACCGGGCGAATTCACCGCCATCATCGGCAACAACGGCTCTGGCAAGAGCACGCTGATGAAGCTGATCCTGGGCCTGCTGAAGCCCACGCAGGGCCGCATCATCGTCGGCGGCATCGACACCCGCACGGCCAAAGTCTCGGACATGGCCCGGCGCATCGGCTTCATCTTCCAGGAGCCGAACGAGCAGTTGTTCGCCAACTCGGTGGAGGAAGAGATCCGTTTTGGCCTGCGCAACCTGCAGTTGGCGGAGACGGAGATCGAAAAACGGGTGAACGAAACCCTCGATCTGTTCGGTTTGCAGCCGCTGCGCCAGGTCTTCCCCCGCTTCCTGGCCCGCGGCGACAAACAAAAGGTCTGTATCGCCGCCATCGTGGCCATGCACCCCCAGATCATCTTGTTGGACGAGCCGACCACCGGCCAGGATCACCGCGACAGCCGCAAGATCATGGAGCTGGCCGAGACCCTGAACGCCAGGGGCATCACCGTGCTGCTGGTGACGCACGACATGCCCAACGTGGCCCAGTACGCCCGCCGGGTGATCCTGCTGAACGATGGCGTGCTGGTGAAGAGCGCGGCCACACTGGAAGTGCTGGCCGACCAGGCGCTGATGCAATCGTGCAGCCTGGTGCCGCCGCAGATCACGCGGCTGGGGCTGGCCCTGCAGCCGTTGGGCTTCCGCCCGGCGCTGAAGGTGCAGGAGATGGCCACGCAGATGGCGCATTGGCTCGACCAAAGGCAGGCAACGACATGATCACCGAGCTTTTCGGCCCCCTGCGCGGCATCGATGCCCGCGTCAAACTGGCCTGGTTGTTGGCGACCTTTGTCGCCGGCGTGGTCTACACCTCCATCCCCTCGCTGCTGGTCGTGCTGGCCACCATCGCCGCGGTGGCCATCTTCGGGCGCGTCTTCATCCCCGTGGTGGTCAAACTCAAGGGCCTGTGGCTGATCGTGATCGTGATCGGCCTCATTTTCAGCCTGACCGTGGGCGGCGAAACCTGGTTCTATCTGATCCCGACCTGGGTGCCCTGGATCGGCGGCAGCCTGGCCGTCAGCCGCGAAGGCACGATTTTAGGCATCATCTCGGTGCTGCGCATGTTCGTCTTCGTGCTGCCGGTGCTGCTGATGGTGGCCACCACCAGCAACTCCGACATGCTGCGCGCGTTCATGTTCCTGCGCATGCCGATGGAATTCGCCCTGATGATCGTGCTGGCGCTCAACTTCGTACCCCTCTACATCGACGAAATGGGCCGCATCGCCGACGCGCAACGCGCCCGCGCCCATTCGCTGATGGACAAAGGCGCGCTGGGCAAGATGCGAGGCATGATCCCCATCTTCGTGCCCCTCACCCTCAACGCCGTCGACCGCGCCGACACCATCGGCAAGGTGCTGGAGATTCGCGGCTTTTCACGGCGGCGTTTTTCCATCGAATTCGACACCCCCTCGACTGCCAGTTGGCTGTTCCTGGCCTTCTGCGGCCTGCTGCTGGCGGTGGCGCTCGCTTCCGCCCTGCTCAAGCAAGACCTGATCCTGAACGGCCTGCACAGCCTGGCCGCCAGCTTGGGACTGTAACCCCGGAGCCGCCATGCCCTACCTGTTCGACCCGCAAGACATCGCCTGGCAGCCCCATCCCCGCTTCGATGGGGCCAGCGTGCGTCCTTTGATCACGCCGGCGCAGAATCCAGGGCTGACCCTGGCGCAGGTGCGGCTGCTGCCGGGCGGCGAGTTGCCCCCGCACAGCCACCCCGCCAGCACCGAGACCTTCTTCGTTCTGGCCGGCGCTGTTTTATGTCGAGTCGGCGACGAAGAACGCCTGTTGCGCCGCGGCCAGATCGGCTTCGCGCCGCCCGGCGTCGAACATCAGATTCGCAACCCCGGCCCCGAACCGGCGGAAGCCCTCTCCATCTTCAACCCACCCCTGCCCTGACCGCACGCAAGCGGTCGGAGCGCTGCGAGCGCTCCGACCGCTGATCTCCCACATTCAAAGGAACCACACCCCTCATGCCCCAGCATCCGATCAAGACCCTCCTGCGCGAACATGCCGAGATCATGGCCGAAGCCGGCGGCCTGCGCCAGATGGTGCAGCGGCTGACGGTCGAAGGCGAAGCAGCCGTGGCCGACGCCCTGCCCCTCTTCGCCGCCTTCGCCGAAATGATGGCCACCAAGCTGGAATTGCACCGACAAAAGGAGGATCAAGTCTTCTTTCCTGCCATCGAAGCGGTGATCGGGCAATTTGGCCCCACCAGCGTCATGCGCATCGAGCACCAGCAAATCCACGCCCAAGGCGTGCTGCTGCGCCAAACCCTGTACGAATTGAACGAGATCCAACATCCGGCCATCGAAGCGGGCGCGGCAAAACTGCGCGCCCTGGCAGCCACAGGGGGCAGCGCCGCCACCCTGCGCCAGGCCGGCGAAGAGATCACCGACCTGCTGAATTCACACTTCGGGAAGGAGGAACATATCCTCTTCCCCATGGCCCACAACCTGCTCGATGGGGTGACGCTGGAAGAAATCGCGAGCCGGTTCGAAGAGATGGACATCGCCGGGGTGTGAAAAAAATCACCTTGTTGACAGCCGGCGAGTTTTCTGTATACTAAATATGACGCAGTTTTCTGACGATGCTAATATTAATGGAGCATATGCCGTGGCCCCACTGACCTTCCCCGAATGGCGCAACCAACCCCTCGAAGAAATCCTGTATCATTGCCGCGAACTGCTGGAAGACACCGATTTTCCCACCGTCAAGCGCTGGCGCGCGGCGGGGGGCAAGGTGTTGGGGCATTTCCAGGTCTATTTCCCCGAGGAGATCGCCCACGCCGCCGGCATGTTGCCGTTCAAAGTGCGCGGCGCGCCGCTGGAGCCGATGCAAGCGGACTCTCGTTTCGGTTCCTATCTCTGTTCCATCCTCAAAACTTCGCTGGAGCTGGCCCTGAGCAAACGGGTGACGATGGAAATGTTCGTCACGCATCCCATCTGCGACGCGGCCCGCAATCTGGCGGCGGTGTGGGGGCGGAATTTCGACTATCCCTGCCAGATCCTCTATCTGCCGCAGAACGCCAACTCCGGCTTCGCTGCCACCTATCTGCGCAATGAATACGATCGCCTGCGCCGTGAGATCGAGCAGATCGTGGGGCGCGAGGTGACGGATGCGGATTTAAGGCGGTCGCTGGCGATCTACAACCACAATCGGGCCTTGCTGCGCGATCTGTACGCGCTGAAACGGGAGACGCCGTGGCAGGTTTCGGGCTACGAAGCCTATCTGCTGCTGGCGGTGGGGGGGATGATCCCACGTGAGGAGCACAACGAATTGTTGGAGACGGCGCTGCCCCTGCTGCGGGCGCGCCCGGCCAAAAAGCAGGACAAGATCCGGGTGGTGTACGAGGGCGGGTTCTGTGAGCAGCCGCCGCTGGACATGCTGCGGGCGCTGTCGCAATCCACCTATGTGGTGGACGACGACCTGCTGATCGGGCTGCGCTGGATCCTGGAGGATGTGCCCACCGCCGGCGACCCTCTTTACAACCTGGCGGAGGCGTATCTGGAGAAGTCGTCGTACAGCCCAGTGCAGCATGACCTGCGCAAGCCGAAGGAAGAGATGCTGTTGCAACGCATCCACGGCGCGCAGGCGTCGGCCGCGGTCGTCACCGCGGCCAAGATGTGTGAGCCGGGCCTGGAAGAGCAGGTGGCCTACACCCACACCCTCGACGCCCACGGCATCCCCTATTTCGTCAGCGAATTCGAAGAGAATATGACGAGTTTCGACCATCTGGAGATCCAGTTGGAGACATTTGTAGAGAGTTTGCTGTTTGCGTAAGGAGCGTAAAACGTAAAACGCACCACGCACCAAACACATTTCCCTTCTCAAGGTAAGTTATCATGACCACAGATCAACACACGGAACTTGTTGGCCGGGGCAACCGGGAAGGGGCCGACCTCTTCCGCTCCTGGTTCGAGGAGTTAAGCGCGACGGCAGAGCAGGGCGGGCAATCGGCCTATGTGTTCGTGATGGGCAGCATTGCCGAGGTGCTGCGCGTGTTCGACCTGCCCACCGTTTTCCCGGAGATCAACTCGTTGCAGACGGCCGTGCGCCGCGTGGCCCACGAATATCTCAACGAGGCCGAGGATTACGGCTATTCGCCCGACATCTGCGGCTATGTCAAGGCAGATGTGGCTGTTCAGTTGCGCAAAGGCGCCCATCCCATGGGGCAGATCCCCACGCCCTCGCTGGCGGTGTACACCAACGCCTGCAACACCTACATCAAATGGGCGGAGATCTGGGAGCGGATGTACAAGATCCCGATTTTCACCCTCGACGTGCCGGGGACGCGCCAGGCGCGGATGCAGACCTGGCGAGGCGACCCCGATTTCGAGAACGATCGCAAATATGTCGCTGCCCAACTGAAGGAATTGATCGCTCTGTGCGAGCAGGTGACCGGCATTCCCTTCGACATCGACCGCCTGCGCGAGGTGCTGGGCCACGCCAATGTGATGAGCCGCGGGTGGTCGCGGGTGCTGGAACTGAACCGCAGCCGCCCCTCCCTCTTCAACGCCCTCACCGATGGCACCGTCTATCTGGGCGTGGCCAATGGCTTCCGCGGGCGGGCCGAGGGCGCGATCTTCTTCGACCGGCTGGTGGAGGAGATGGAATACAAGGCGGCGCATGGCATCGGCACCCTGACCGATGAAAAATACCGGCTGCTCTTCGTCGGTGTGCCCTGCTACCCCATCTTCCGCCGCTTCAACGAGATGTTCACGCAATGGGGCGGCACCTTTATCAATTCCACCTATCTTTGGTTTGCATCCGGCGGCACGAACCGTGGCTTCGAGTACAATTTGAACGATCCCCTGGAAAGCCTGGCCGAGGGCATCCTGATCAGCGTACGTGATGCCATGGACAGCATGTTCTATCAAGATCAGGTGCTGGCCGGCATGGTGGACGAATTTGAAGCGGACGGCATCATCTACCATCCGATCAAGAGCTGCCGCACCGTCTCCACCGGCCTGGCCGACAACCGCCGGGCGGTGATGGCGTCGCGCGACATCCCCACCCTGTTCATCGAGTCGGACATGATGGACCGCCGGGTGGTGTCGGAGGCGCAGCTGAAGAACCGTATCGACGCCTATTTCGAAGGGTTGGCTGCCCGCCGGGCCGCCGCCTGAGGATCAATCGCACACACTGCACTGCAAGGAGAATCAGTATGAGCTTTTCAGCCGGCGTGGATGTCGGATCGACTCAAACCAAAGCCATCGTAATCAATGAAGCGCGCGAGATCGTGGGCCGGGCCTTGATCGACACCGGCGCCAACGTGATCCAGGCGGCGGAAAACGCGTATACGCAGGCGCTGGAGGATGGCGGCATCCGCGAAGAAGAGGTGGAGTATGTGATCGGCACCGGCTATGGCCGCTACAAAGTCACCTTTGGCAACACGCAGGTGACGGAGATCAGTTGCCATGCCCGCGGGGCCGCGCACATGTTCCCCGCCACCCGCACCGTGCTCGACATGGGCGGCCAGGATACCAAGGCGATCCGCGTGGGGCCAAACGGCGAGATCATCGACTTTTGCATGAACGACAAATGCGCGGCAGGCACCGGGCGTTTTCTGGGCGCGGCGGCATCGGCCCTGGCCATCCCCCTGCCCGATTTGGGGTCGCGGGCCATGCAAGCCGAGCGGCCGGTGCGCATCAGCACCACCTGCACCGTTTTCGCCGAGTCGGAGGTGCTTTCCTGGCTGGGCAAGGGCAAGAAGATCGAGGACATCCTGATGGGCGTGCACCAATCGATCGCCAAGCGTTCGATCGGGCTGCTGCGCCGGGTCGGGATCGAGGATCAAGTCACCTTCACCGGCGGCGTGGCCAAGAATATCGGCATGATCTACGCCCTGCAGGACAATCTGGGCATCCAACTCAATGTCAGCGACGATTCGCATTTCATGGGCGCGCTGGGCGCGGCCCTCTTTGCCATGGATGCGATTGTGAACAGTCGCGCTCCCTTGCCCGCTACGGAGGCATAAACTATGACGTACACTGCAGGCATCGATGTGGGTTCGACCTACACCAAGGTTGTCGTGATCGACCAGGAAAACCGCATCGCCGGCAAGGCGATGACCAACACCGGCTTCCAATTGGCCCAGGCCGCGCGTACGGCTCTGGATCAAGCGCTGGCCCAGGCCGGCATCGGCGCTGCCCAACTGGCCTACACTGTGGCCACCGGCTTTGGCCGCCATCAGATCCCCTTTGCCGATGTCACGGCCACCGACTTGACCGCCAGCGCCAGGGGCGTCTCCACCCTCTTCCCCCACACCCGCACCATCCTCGATGTGGGCGGCCAGACGATGAAGGCAATCCGTCTGGACGACGAGACCAAGGTGAAATCGTTCCGCCTGAACGACAAATGCGCCGCGGGCACAGGCGCGTTCCTGGAAAAAACCGCCCGCTACATGGGCTTCTCCACCGAGGAGATCGGGCCGCTGGCGGCCACCTCCAAAGGCGCGGTGCCCATTTCCGGCGTCTGCGCCGTGTTCGCCGAATCGGAGGTGATCAACCATCTCTCGCTGGGCGCGGCCCCCTCCGACATCATGTTCGGGGCCATCTCCTCCCTGGTCGATCGCTCGGTGCAGCTGATGAAACGGGTGCAGATGGAGCCGGAGTTTACCCTGATCGGCGGCATTCTCCGCTTCCCCAGCATGGCCGCGGTGGTGCGACGAGAGCTCAGCAGCGAGGTCAACGTGCCCGCGGGCGAACTGGTGCAATTCACCACCGCGTTTGGCGCGGCCATCCTGGGGCATGTTCGCTTGCACAAGATCGAAAGCCAGCCAGCAGACCTGGAAACGGCCCCGGCGTTGGCCTGACCCATCCTCATGTACCTCGCGCCAGACACGGAGCATCCGCCCAAACCGGAACTGGTCGCCCAGGGCTGGGAACGCCGCTTCATGGCCGGAGCGGGCCGGGCCAAGGAGGCCACGGAGTTGTACGCCGCCATGGGCTACGAGGTGCATCTGGAACCGATCCTTGCCTCCGACCTGAGTGAGGAATGCCAGGGTTGCACCCTGGCCACGAATTTCTTCGTAACCCTTTACACCCGCAAGAGGAAACCGAAACCTGAACAATTTTCGTGAGATCGACACGCTGCTATGAACGGGATCGAAAACTCAGCTTCCTTGCCCGTCCGCACCCAGTTCATCTTTTTCACGCTGTTAGGTGATTATATCTTGCCTAATGGCGGTAAAATCTGGACAAGCGATATACTTTCGCTGATGGGCCCGCTAGACGTGAGCGAGCGGGCCGTGCGCTCCACCCTCTCGCGCATGACGCGCAAAGGCTGGATATCGGCCCGAAAGCACGGGCGGCGCAGCCGATACACCATCACCCCCCGCGGCCAGGCGCTGTTACAGGCCGGATATGAACGCATTTTCGAACCGATCTTCACCGATTGGGATGAGACCTGGCATCTGGTGGCCTTTTCGCTGCCGGAACGGAGACGCAAGACCCGGCACGAATTGCGCAAACAGCTCAGTTGGCTGGGGTTTGGCCGTCTTGCTCCCGGCACCTGGATTTCGCCGCACAACCGCCAACGCGAGCTGGCCGATCTGTTTCATGATCTACGGATCGAAGCCTTTGCCGAGCAGTTCTCCGGCGTGCATCTGGGGCCTTCGACCGGGCAGGAACTGGTCAAGCGCTGCTGGGATTTGCAGGATCTGGAAAAGCAGTACCAGGATTTCGTCGCTCGCTACCAACCTGAATACGAACATTTCGCCGGTCTATCGCCGCAGGAGATGTGCGCCAACGCGCAGGAGTGCTTCATTCGCCGTTTCTGGATCACGCACGAGTTCCAGGCCCTGCCCCTGCGCGACCCCAACCTGCCCACACAGTTACTGCCGCCGGATTGGATCGGCTTTACCGCTCGCCGGTTGGTCAGCGATTACCGCGACCACCTGAATACCCCTGCCAATAAGTTCATTCGCGCAATCATGAACGAGGCCGGCGCAGCAGACCGGTAAACGGATGTCACGCAATACGCCCCCCGCACCACCCGCAAGGAGCAAAGGCATGTCTCTCGATTGGCTGCCCCGCACGGATACGCTTGTCGACCACGATCTCGGCGGCGACGCGTATTTCCGCGCCGAACCGCCCAGTGTGATCTATGAGAAGAAACCGATCCGCGACCCGCAAGGCCACCCGGTCGAAGGGTTGTACTCGGCCTGGGTGTGGCTGAACAACCCCGCCCAATACAATTCCTACACCACCGACATGGTCAAGGGCGTGATCGCGGGCATGAAACGGGCGTCGATGGATCGCAGCGTGGTGGCCATCGTCTTCACCGGCGTGGGCGACAAGGCATTTTGCACCGGCGGCAATACCAAAGAGTACGCCGAATACTACAGCCGCCGCCCCACCGAATACGCCCTGTACATGGACCTCTTCAACGCCATGGTCGACAGCATCCTCAACGCCAAGAAACCGGTGATCAGCCGGGTGAACGGGATGCGCGTGGCCGGGGGGCAGGAGATCGGCGGGGCCTGCGACATTGCCATTGCCTCGGATCTGGCCGTGTTTGGGCAGGCGGGGCCGCGGCATGGCTCCGCCCCGGTCGGCGGCTCCACCGATTTTCTGCCCTGGTATCTCACCATCGAAGATGCCATGTGGAATTGCATCTCCTGCGAGATGTGGAGCGCGTACAAGATGCACCGCAAGGGCTACATCAGCAAGGTTGTGCCGGTGTTGCGCCAAGAGGGCGTCTGGCTGCGCAACCCCAGTGTGATCACCGAGGACTATGTGCAGGATGGGGCCATCGTCTACGGCGAGATGAAGAGCGGCGCCGCCCTGGCCGCCGCCCGCGATCTGCAAAAAACCGCTGTCATCGACCTCAGTCTGCTGGATCAGGCTGTGGATGAGGTGCTGTGGACCTTCACCAATCTCTTCCCGCACTGCCTGCAGATGTCGATCGACGGTATTCGAGCCAAGAAGAAGTTCTTCTGGGACGCGGCCAAGGATTATTATCGCCACTGGCTGGCCGCCAACATGACCAACGAGGCTTTTCTCGGCTTCACCGCCTTCAACAACCGCAAGCTCACCGGCAAGGACACGATCGATTTCATCCGTTACCGCCAACTGCTGGCCCAGGGCGTCGAGGCAGGCGACGAACTCTTCGCCCAAGTCCTACCCCAGCCGATCGAGCGATAGTTGCGTAAAACGTAATACGTAAAACGTAATGCGTAATTTGCGTTTCCTATTACGTTTTACGTTTTACGCAATACCCATAACAACACACCATGTCTGATTCATTTCTAACTATCGAAATCACTGACGGTGTGGCGGTGCTGACGTTGAACCGGCCGCCGGTCAATGTCCTGCATCTGCCGATGCTGCGCGAGTTGGATGCGGCGCTGGCAGCGCTGGCCGAGGATGAAGGCGTGCGCGCGCTCATCGTGCAGGCCGCGGGCAAACTGTTTTCGGCCGGGGTGGATGTGGCCGACCATACCGCGGACAAGGTGGGAGAGATGATCCCCCTCTTCGACCGCGTGTGCCAGGCCCTGGCCGAATTTCCCACGCCCACGGTGGCCGCGGTGCAGGGCCACGCCCTGGGCGGCGGCTGCGAGCTGGTGCTTTGCTGCGATCTGGCCGTGCTGGCCGAACACGCCAAAATCGGCCAGCCGGAGATCCAACTGGCCTCCTTCGCGCCCATCGCCGCCCTGCGCCTGCCCTATCTGGTCGGATACCGCGCGGCTGCGGATCTGATGTTCAGCGGGCGCAGCCTCGGCGCCGCGGAAGCGTTGCAGATGGGAGTGGTCAATGCTGTCCTGCCCGCGGCCGAGGTGCAAGACTGGGCGCGGGCAAAGGCTGCCGTCTTTGCCGCCATGAGCCGCGCGGCCATGCACCTGCTCAAGCGCTCGCTGCTGCTGGGCTACGGCGACTGGGCCGCCCGCCTGCCTGCCATCGAGCAGGTCTATCTGCAAGAACTGATGGCCACCGCCGACGCCCACGAGGGCCTGACCGCCTTCCTGGAAAAACGCGCCCCCCTCTGGCGCCACCACTAAAGCTGACAAGGAGCTGCCCCCCATGCCCACACGCGGCCTCACCTTCGACCAGTTCGCCCTCGGCGATCGCTTCGTTTCTCAAAGCCGTACAGTGACGGAAGCGGATGTCGTGGCCTTCGCCGGGCTTTCAGGCGATTTCAACCCCCTCCACACCGACGCCGAGTTCGGCCGCCAGACGCCTTTTGGCGAGCGCATCGCCCACGGCATGTTGATCGCGGCCATGGCCACCGGCATGGCCAACTGGACTGGCGTGTTCGAAGGCACCACCCTGGCCCTGATGGAGCAGATCATCCGCTACAAAGGCGCGGTGCGCTTCGGCGATACCGTGCACCTGGAGTTGGAAGTGCTGGAGAAGAAGCCGACCTCCAAACCTGACCGCGGGGTGGTTCGCTTCGCCGCCCGCGTCCTCAACCACCGCCAGGAAACCGTCATCGATGGCGAATGGACGCTTTTGATGCGGAATGGGTAGATTGGTTGGTTGGTTAGTTGGTTAGTTGGTTAGTTGGTTAGTTGGTTAGTTGGTTAGTTGGTTAGTTGGTTAGTTGGTTAGTTGGTTAGTTGGTAAATTGGTACGCATCACGCATCACGCATCACGGAGATTCACATGTTATTAGAAAACAAAGTTGCATTGATTACCGGCGGGGCCAATGGCATCGGCCGGGCTACAGCGCTTTATTTTGCTCGCGCGGGCGCTCAGGTTGTCATTGCCGATCTCGCAGCAGCAGCGCTGGAGACTGTGTGCGAAGAAGTCGTTGCTGCGGGGGGCGCGGTGGCTACGGCCGTGGGCAATGTCAGCGTGCGCGAGGATGTGCAGCGCATGGTCGATACGGCCGTGCAGCGCTTCGGCCGGCTCGACATCCTGATCAACAACGCCGGCATCACCCGAGACGCCCTCACCACCCGCGTCAAAGATGGCCAGGTCAAGCTGATGAGCGAAGAGCAGTGGGACGCGGTGCTCGATGTCAATCTCAAGGGCGTCTGGCTGTGCGCCCAGCTGGCGGCCGTGCCGATGATGGCGCAACGGTCGGGCCGCATCGTCAACACCGCCTCGGTCTCGGCCCTGGGCAACATCGGCCAGGCCAACTACTCCGCTTCCAAGGCAGGTGTGATCGGGCTGACGCGGGCGCTGGCCAAAGAATGGGCGCGCTACAACATCGCCGTCAACTGCATCGCGCCCGGCGGCGTCAAAACCCAGATGACCGCCGCCATCCCCGACCCGATCATGCAAGAACTGCTGCACGAGATCCCCTTCGGTCGCCTGGCCGAGCCGGAAGAGATCGCCTCGGTGCACGCCTTCCTCTGCTCGGACATGGCCTCCTACATCACCGGCCAGACGATCTTTGTCGATGGCGGGCTTAAGGTTTGATATTTGGTATTTTGTATTGCGTTTTAATCGTTAATCATCAATTATTAATGATTAACGATTAGAGAGAGCGAGTAAGATGCTTGATTGTTACATTCCTTATGGAGGTTATTGGTGCACGCCTTTTGTGAAATGGCAAGGGGCGTATGCCAACCTGCATCCGCTCAAATTCGCGGCGGAGACGGCCACACGGGCGCTGGCCGAGCGCGCCATCTCGCCCCAGGTCTTCAGCGGCCTCTTTCTGGGCGCGACGGTGCCCAGTCAGGGCGCGTTCTACGCCGCGCCCTGGGTGGCCGGGATGCTCGGAGCCGGCGAGATCACCGGGCCGACCCTGAGCCAGGCCTGCGCCACCTCCGCCCGCGTGATCGCCAGCGCCGCCTTCGAGATCACAAATAGCGGCGCCGGGCCTCTGCTCTGCCTCACCGCCGACCGCACCTCCAACGGCCCGCACATCCTCTACCCCAACCCGCTGGCCCCCGGCGCCCGCGGCGACGCCGAGGATTGGGTGTGGGACAACTTCAACTGCGACCCCTTCGCCGGGCTGAGCATGGTCGAAACCGCCGAAAACGTGGCGCGGGAAGCAGGCATCTCCACCGCCGAGCAGCACGAAGTGACTCTGCTGCGCTACGAGCAGTACCAGCAGGCCCTGGCCGACGCCGCCGCCTTCCACCGCCGCTACATGGTCATGCCCATCGAGATCAACCCCAGCGGGCGCAAAGTCATGGCGACCGTGCAGGATGACGAGGGCGTGTTCCCCAGCACCCCCGCGGGCTTGGCCCGGCTGAAACCGGTGCTGCCGGGCGGATCCGTCACCTACGGCGGCCAGACCTACCCCGCCGACGGCAACGCCGGCATGATCCTGGCCGGGCGCCAGCAGGCGCGTGAGCTGAGCCGCGAGCCGGGGATCGAGATCCGCCTCATCGCCTTTGCCGAGGGCCGCGAGCGCAAAGGCTTCATGCCCGCGGCCAATGTCCCCGCCATCCGCCGCGTCCTCGACCGCGCCGGCATCACCCTGGCCGATGTGAAGGCGATCAAGACCCACAACCCCTTTGCCGTCAACGATTGCTATCTCAGCCGCGAGCTGGGCATCCCCGCCACGGGCATGAACAACTTCGGCTGCTCGCTGATCTGGGGCCATCCCCAGGCGCCGACCGGCATGCGCTTGCTGATCGAGTTGATCGAAGAACTGGCCCTGCTGGGCGGCGGCTACGGCCTCTTCAGCGGCTGCGCCGCCGGCGACACCGCCGCCGCGATTGTGATTCATGTGGATGGATAGTCAGTAGTCAGTAGTCAGTATTCAGTATTCAGTGGTCAGTGGTCAGTAACAAATAGTCTCGAATTTACCAATTTACCAATTTACCAATTTACCAATTTACCAATTTACCAATTTACCATGAAAGCAGCCATCTTCTACGCTCCTCACCAACCACTGCAAATCGAAGAGATCGCCACGCCCACGCCGGGGCCTGGGGAGGTGCTGGTCAAGGTCGCGGCCTGCGGGCTGTGCCACACCGACCTCTCCTACATCGACCACGGCGTGCCCACCTTCAAAAAGCCGCCGCTGGTGCTGGGCCACGAAGTCTCGGGGCTGATCGCAGCCGTGGGCGCGGGCGCGGCCTGGCGCGAGGGTGACCGCGTGCTGGTTCCGGCGGTGTATGGCTGCGGCCAATGCCAGATGTGCCGCACCGGGCGCGAGAACATCTGCGAGCGCATGGTCATGTTTGGCAACAATGTCGATGGCGGCTACGCCGAATACATGCTGGCCCCGGCCAAAGATGTGGTGGCCCTGCCGGCAGATCTGCCCCTGATCGAAGGCGCCATCATCGCCGACGCCGTGACCACCCCCTACCATGCCGTGGTCAACCGCGGCCAGGTGAAGCCGGGGGATAGCGTCGTCGTCTTCGGCTGCGGCGGGGTGGGCATCAACATCGTCCAGATCGCCGCCGCCCTGGGCGCGCACGTGGTGGCCGTGGACATCGCCGACGAAAAGCTGGAGATGGCCAGGAAACTGGGCGCGCAGGCCGTAGTCAACGCCAAAAACGTGGAACGGGCGGACAAAGAAGTGCGGGCCCTCACTGGCGGCGGCGCGGCCATCGGTTTCGAGGCCATCGGCAACCCGATCACGCAGGAGCAGACCTTTGCCTCGGTGCGCAACGGCGGGCGTTTCGTCATGGTCGGCTACTCTCCCAAGCCCATGACCCTCAACTCCGGCCGGGTGATGTACCGGGAAATGGAATTGATCGGCTCCTTGGGCTGCCGGGCGGTGGACTACCCGCGGGTGCTGGCCCTGGCCAGCAGCGGCAAGATCAAGATCGCCGAACTGGTCACGGCCCGCTTCCCCCTGGATCAGATCAACCCCGCCCTCGACCATGTGCGCGGGGGCGAGGGCATCCGCTCGGTCGTCATGCCATGATCGACTTCCACATCCACATCAGCCATGCCAGCCACCTGCGGCCCTGGGTGCGAGACTGGTATCGCCAGAACTTCGAGCAGGACTTTGCCGGGCCGCTGGCGGCCAGCGGGCTGGATGTCGATGCCTACATCGACGCCATGCTGACGCCGGCAGGCATTCGTGCTCTTTTACAGGCAAACGGCATCGATTGGGCCGTGGGACTGGCCGATCCCACACCGATCACCACCGGCTGGACAACGAACGACTACATGGGCGAGTTCTGTCAGGCAGCCAACGCCCTGCCCGACCCCGCAGAAGGCCCACGAGGGCGCTTGCTGCCCTGCGCCAGCCTCAACCCCTTCATCGAAAACGACCTGGGGGCCGAGCTGGAGCGGCTGGTGCAGGTCTACGGCGTGCGGGCGATCAAAGTCTACCCGGTCTATCAGCACCACTACCCCAACGACGCCCGCATGTACCCGCTCTATGCCAAAGCCGAAGAACTGGGCCTGCCCATGCTGGTGCATACCGGCTCCTCCATCTTCAAAGGCGCCCGCATCAAATATGGCGACCCCCTGCTCCTGGACGATGTGGCCATCGACTTCCCCAAACTCAACATCCTGATGGCGCATTGCGGACGGCCCTTCTGGTACGAACAAGCCTTTTGGATGGCCCGCCGCCACGACAACGTCTACTTGGAGCTTTCCGGCCTGCCGGCCAAAAACCTGCTGACCACCTTCCCCCGGCTGGAAATGCTGGCTCACAAAGCCATCTACGGCTCCGACTGGCCCGGCAACCCCGACCTGAGCCGCAACATCGCCGCCATCCAGGCCCTGCCACTGGCAGAGACAAGCAAACAAGCCATTCTGCACGACAACGCCGCCCGGCTTCTGGGTCTCACTTCCTGATCCAGCCCACCCCGGGACATCACATGCCAGCAGGCAAAGGAGGCAGACAGAAAAGATAGCCCCTCGACTTGAACACCCCCCAGGCGCATGCGCTGCGCCGCAACCACCGCACACCTTCCATTACCGAGGAGAGATGACATGCGTACCCACTTTCGATTGCTGCTACTTCTGACACTGCTGGCGCTTGTGCTGGCCGCCTGCGGAGGCGCCACCCCCGCAGCGCCCACAGCCACACCTGTACCGCCCACGCAGCCGCCCGCGGCGACCGCCACCTCTGCCCCCGCGGCCACGCCTGTGCCTGCCGGCCCCGTCCAGGGCGACCCCTACAAGATCGGCCTCTTCTTCTCCGTCACCGGCCCCGGCTCCTCTCTGGGCGTGCCGGAACGAGACACCGCCATGATGATGATCGAGCAAGTCAACGCCGCCGGCGGCATCGAAGGCCCCGATGGCAAACTGCACTTGCTCGAAGGCATCTTCGAAGATGATCAATCGAACGCCACCGAAGGCGTGCTGATCGTCAAACGCCTGCTCGAAGAAGGCGTCCCCATCCTCGTGGGCGGCACCACCAGCGGCGTCAGCATGGCCGTGCTCGACACCATCGCCGAAGCGCAGGTGCCCTTCATTTCCAACGCCTCTGCCGGCTCCATCATCCAGCCGGTGGAAGAACGCTACTGGGTCTTCAAGACCCCGCAGCAGAACGACCCCGTGGCCGAAGTGCAGGCCGACTGGATGGCAGCCAAAGGCATCACCAAGATCGCTTCCTTTGGCGTCAACAACGGCTTCGGCGCCGACTCGATGGCCGCGCTGAAACGCGTCGCGGCGGCTCGCGGCCTTGAGATCCTCTGGGAAGGCACCTTCGAACCGGGCGACACCGACTTCACCGCCCAGCTCACACGCATTGGCAGCTCCGGCGCCGAGGCGCTGATCGTCCACGCCACCCCCGGCGAGGGCGCGCCCCTGACCGTGCAATTCCGCGACCTGGGGCTGAACATCCCCATCGTCCACAACCACGGCATCGGCAACCAGGCCTTCATCGATCTGGCCGGCGCCGCGGCCGAAGGCGTGCTCTTCCCCATCGGCAAGCTGCTGGTGCATGAAGACCTGCCCGTCACCGACCCGCAAAAAGGCGTGCTCACCCAATACGTCACCGATTACGCCGCCTACACCGGCGGATCCAAGCCCAGCACCTTCGGCGGCCACGCCTGGGATGCCATGCAGATGACGATCATGGCCCTGCAAGCGGCCGGCCCCGACCCCGCCGGCATCCGCGATTACCTGGAAAGCATCCAGAACTTCGTGGGCATCTCCGGCATCTTCAACCTGTCGGCGCAGGATCACAACGGCATCGGCAAAGAATCGTTGGTGATGGTCGAGATCATCGATGGCGGCTGGCAATATGTGCCGCCGGCCCTGTATGCCAACGCCCCCACCCGCGGCCTGCGCGAGACCGGCGATCCCTACAAGATCGGCCTCTTCTTCTCCGTCACCGGCCCCGGCTCCTCCCTGGGCGTACCAGAGCGCGACACCGCCATGATGTTGATCGACCAGATCAACGGCCGCGGCGGCCTGCTCGGCCCCGATGGCAAGCTGCATCCGATCGAAGGCATCTTCGAAGATGATCAATCGAACGCCACCGAAGGCGTGTTGATCGTCAAGCGCCTGCTCGAAGAAGGCGCCCCCATCCTCGTGGGCGGCACCACCAGCGGCGTCAGCATGGCCGTGCTCGACACCATCGCCGAAGCGCAGGTGCCCTTCATTTCCAACGCCTCCGCCGGCTCCATCATCCAGCCGGTGGAAGAACGCCACTGGGTCTTCAAGACCCCGCAGCAGAACGACCCCGTGGCCGAAGTGCAGGCCGACTGGATGCAAGCGCGCGGCATCACCAAGATCGCTTCCTTTGGCGTCAACAACGGCTTCGGCGCCGACTCGATGGCCGCGCTGCAACGCGTGGCAGCCGCCCGCGGCCTTGAGATCCTCTGGGAAGGCACCTTCGAGCCGGGCGACACCGACTTCACCGCCCAACTCACGCGCATCGCCGGCTCCGGCGCCGAAGTGCTCATCGTCCACGCCACCCCCGGCGAGGGCGCACCCCTGACCGTGCAGTTCCGCGACCTGGGATTGGAGATGCCGATCGTGCACAACCACGGCATCGGCAACCAGGCCTTCATCGATCTGGCCGGCGCCGCGGCCGAAGGCGTGCTCTTCCCCATCGGCAAGCTGCTGGTGGCCGAGGGCCTGCCCGACACCGACCCGCAGAAAGCCACCCTGCTGCGCTACATCGAGGACTACGCCGCCTACACCGGCGGATCCAAGCCCAGCACCTTCGGCGGCCACGCCTGGGATGCCATGCAAATGGCCTTCTCGGCCCTGCAAGTCGTTGGGCCGGACCCCGCCGGCATCCGCGATTACCTGGAAAGCATCCAGAACTTCGTGGGCATCTCCGGCATCTTCAATCTGTCAGCGCAGGATCACAACGGCATCGGCAAAGAATCGTTGGTGATGGTGCAGATCAAAGATGGCGGTTGGGCCTACGTCGCGCCCGAAACCTACACCGACACGCCGTAGTTCAGTATTCAGTATTCAGTATTCAGTATGTGGTGGGCGATCTCGTGTCATTCACTGCATATTGGATACTGGATACTGGATATTGGATATTGCTCGCAAGATACCAGTATCGAATACCTAATACCCAATACCCAACCGACTAACGAATGAGTCTTCAGACCGAGATCATCCAATTCCTGCTCGCCGGCATTACTGTGGGCAGTATTTACGCGCTGATCGCGTTGGGATTCGTCACAATCTACAACGTCACCGGCATCATCAACTTCGCCCAGGGCGAATTTGCCGTCTATGGCGCGTTCATTGCCATCACAGCCTTTCAGAAAAGCCGCCTGTTGAGCGGGAATTGGCAGGTGGCGCTGGAGTGGCCGCTGCCAGCAGCCGCCCTGGTCGGTGTGGTCATCACCACCCTGGTGGGGATCTTGCTCTATCGGCTGGCCATCCAGCCGGCGCGGCGAGCCTCGATCCTGAGCATGATCATCATCACCATCGGCGCCGCCTTCGTGATGCGTGGGGCCGCGCTGCTGCTGTGGGGCACCGACCCCTATCGCTTGCCCGTGTTCACGCCAGGCCCGCCGCTGAAAATCTTCGGCGCCATCCTCACCCGCCAAAGCGTGTGGGTGATCGCGGTCACGGCAGTGTTGCTGGTGATCCTGTACTGGTTCTTCAACCGCACGCTGACCGGCAAGACCCTGCAAGCCTGCGCCGACAACCCCAAGGCAGCGCAGTTGATGGGCATCAGCCCTCAACGGATGGCGCTGCTGGCCTTTGGCATCAGTTCTGCGGTCACGGCCATTGCCGGCATTGTGATCGTGCCCTCCACCTTCATGACCTATGACCGGGGGCTGACCCTCTCGCTCAAGGGCTTTGTCGCCGCCATCGTGGGGGGGCTATCCAACCCCGCCGGCGCGGTGCTGGGGGGCATCTCGCTGGGGGTGCTGGAATCCTTCGGCGCCGGCTATCTTTCCTCTGGCTACAAGGATGCCATCTCCTTCATCGTCCTCTTCATCGTATTGGCGGTGCGGCTGGGCGGCTTCCTGCGCCGCCGGGGCAGCGCCGGGGAGCGTGCAGGCTTATGAAACGCTTGCTCATTGCCCGGCTAGGGTCGCCGAACCTGATCGCCTTCCTGATCATGGCTCTGGGCCTGGCCGCGGCGCCGGTATTCATCGATAACAACTACATCATCACAGTGCTGACCATCATCGCTCTGTTCACCATGCTCACCATCGGCCTCTCACTGCTGATGGGCTATGCCGGCCAGATCTCCCTGGGTCAGGCCACTTTCTTCGGCATCGGCGCCTACAGCATGGCCATCTTCTCCACCCGTCTCGGTCTCTCGCCCTGGCTGTCGCTGCTGGCGGGCATGATCCTGGCCGGCGGCGTGGCCTATCTGCTGGGCATGCTGATCTTCCGGCTGCACGGGCACTATTTGGCCATGGCCACCCTGGGCATGAACATCATCTTGTATCTGATCCTGACGCAGCAGGTGGATTGGACCGGCGGCCCCTCCGGATTCCGGGGCGTGCCCGATCTCAGCATCGGCGGCATGACCTTGAGCACCGACACCCACTATTATTACCTGATCTGGTTCTTCGCTCTGATCACCATCGCCCTCTCCCTGAACATTGTCAACTCGCGGGTGGGGCGGGCGATGCGGGCCTTGCACAGCAGCGAGATCGCGGCAGAAACGCTGGGCATCGACACCGGCCGCTTCAAATTGCAAGTGTTTGCGCTCAGCGCAGCCTACAGCGCCCTGGCCGGGGGGCTCTATGCCTCCTTTTTGGGATTCATCAGCCCCTCCTCCTTCACCATCAACGCCTCCATCAAGATTGTGTTGATGGCGGTGGTGGGTGGGCTTTCCAGCATCTGGGGCGCCACCTTTGGGGCCGCAGCCATTCTGGTGATCGAGCAGTGGCTGCGCACTGCCATCAAATCCCTGGTGCCGGGCGCGTCAGGCGAACAGGAGATCATCGCCTTCGGCTTGATCCTGATGCTGATCATGATCTTCATGCCGGAGGGTCTGGTCACCGGCGCGGGCAAGGCCCTGCGCGCCCGCATCGCCCGGCGCAAGCCGGAACGCGCTCAACCGGCAGGAGGTTGACCATGCCCGCCATGTACCAACCCGACCTGGAAACCCTGCCCCGCCCCGACCTGGAGGCTTTGCAACTGGAGCGATTGCGCCACACGCTGGCCCACATCGCCGCCGGCAACCCGGCCTATGCCGGCCGCTTCGCCTCCCTCCCCACCGTGCAGAGCCTGGAGCAGATCCGCCATCTGCCCTTCATCACCAAAAATGACTTGCGCCATGCCTATCCCTTCCAGCTCGCCTGCGTGCCGCAAACCGAGATGGTGCGCATGCAGATGAGTTCGGGCACCACCGGCACGCCGATCATCTGCCCACACACGGCCAACGACGTGCGGCAGTGGGGCGAGATCTCGGCCCGCTGCCTGGCCGCGGCGGGGGTGGGGCGGGAGGACGTGATCCAGATCACGCCCTCTTTTGGCCTCTTCAACGGCGGCTTCGGCTTTCATTACGGGGCCAGCACCCTGGAGACGATGATCATCCCCATCGGCGCGGGCCGCACCGGCTTGCAATTACAATTTCTGCGGGATCTGAATGTCACGGCCCTGGCCGCGGTGGCCAGCTATCCCCTGCGATTGATCGAAGTCGCGGCAGAAGAAGGCTTCGATTTCCACACCCAAACGCGGCTGCGTGTGGGCATCTTCGGGGCCGAGGTGTGGAGCGATGAACTCCGCCGCCGGGTGGAAATGACGATGGGGATCGAGACCTTCGACATCATCGGCATGACCGAGACCGGCGGCGTGGGCATGGGCATCGACTGCCCCGCGCACAGCGGCATCCACGTCTGGGAAGACCATTATCTGGTCGAGATCATCGACCCGGAGAGCGAGCAACCGGTGGCGGATGGCGAGTGGGGCGAGATGGTCGTCACCACTCTGACGCGCGAGGCCCTGCCCCTGATCCGCTTCCGCACGCGGGACATCACCCGCATCCTCAGCCGTGAGGCCTGCGCCTGCGGGCGCACCGGGCTGCGGGTGGACCGCATCGCCTGCCGCAGCGATGACATGCTCAAGATCAAAGGCATCAATTTTTACCCCAAACAGGTGGAAACGATTTTGATGGAGCACGAACAGGTGGCTAACGATTATCAAATCCATTTGCAGCGGGTGGGGGGCAAGGATGAAGTGCACATTTTGGTGGAATCGCCGCTGGCGGCGGAGACTGCATCCAGCCGGGCGCTGGCAAGCCGGCTGAGCGACAAACTCTACGATCAACTGGGGCTGCGGGCGCGGATCGAGCTGACGCCGGTGGGCAGCATCGAACGCCCTCCGGGCAAAGCTGTGCGGGTGATCGACCGGAGGCACACGGCATGAGCGACACTCCTCTCCTGCGCGCCAGCCGCCTGTTCAAGCGTTTTGGCGGCGTGATGGCCGTCAACGACGTCAGCTTCGCTGTCCAGGAAGGGCAGATCCTGGCCCTGATCGGCCCAAATGGCGCGGGCAAGACCACCACCTTCAACCTCATCTCCGGCACACACGGGCCGGATCAGGGGGAGGTGATCTTCAGAGACCGGCGCATTTCCGGCTCGCGCCCCAGCCAGATCGCGCAGCAGGGCCTGGCGCGCACCTTCCAAAACTTACAGATCTTTGGCGAGATGACGGTGCTGGAGAATGTGATGGCGGGCTGCCATCTGCAAGGCACGGCCGGGTTCCTGGCCGCGGCCCTGCGCCTGCCCAAAGCCGGGGCCGAGGAGAAGCGAATGCGCGGCCAGGCCATGTCCTATCTGGAACAGACTGGGCTGGCCGAACGGGCCCACGACCCCGCCGGATCCCTGCCCTTTGGCCAGCAGCGGCTGGTGGAGATCGCCCGCGGCCTGGCGGTGCAGCCGCAGTTGCTGCTGCTGGATGAACCTGCGGCTGGGCTGAATCGCACCGAGACTGAAGAACTCGACCGCCTGATCCTGCGCATCCGCGACCAGGGCATCTCGGTGTTGCTGGTCGAGCATGACATGAACCTGGTGATGGCCATCGCCGACCATGTGGTGGTGTTGCACTACGGCAGCAAGATCGCCGAAGGCTCGCCGGCGCAGGTGCAGGCCAATCCCGATGTGATCGCGGCCTATCTCGGCGATGATTGGGCCGCGCCGCCGCGGCGGGAGGCTGCTGATGCTTGAAATCAAGAACGTTTCCACCTCGTATGGCCATGTCGAGGCCCTGCGCGGGGTTTCGATGGCCGCCCACCCGGGCGAGATCGTCTCGCTGATCGGCGCCAACGGCGCGGGCAAGACCACGCTGCTGAACACCATCTCGGGCATGACGCCGGCCCGCAGCGGCCAGATCCTGCTCAACGGCGTCGAGATCACCCGGCTCAGCCCGGAGAAGATCGTCAACCTGGGCGTCTGTCAGGTGCCGGAGCGGCGGCAAGTCTTCGCCACGCTGAGTGTGCGCGACAACCTGACCCTGGGCGCGTACACGCGTATGCGCGGGCGGGGCGAGCCGCCGATCAAGGATCGCAAGACCCTGCATCTGGATATCGAGACCATCTACGCCATGTTTCCCATCCTCAAGCAGCGGGAGAAGCAGTTGGCGGGCACGCTTTCGGGCGGCGAGCAGCAGATGCTGGCCATTGGCCGCAGCCTGATGGGGCGGCCCAAGGTGCTGTTGCTCGATGAGCCTTCGTTGGGCCTGGCGCCGCTGATCGTGCGCGATATTTTCGAGATCATCAACTGCCTGCGCGAGATCGACACCATCATCCTGCTGGTCGAGCAGAACGCCCGCGCCGCGCTGCGCGTTGCGGACCGCGGTTACGTTCTCGAAACCGGCCGCATCGTCATGGCAGGCCCCGCCGCCGACCTCGCCGCCGACCCCGCCATTCAACAGGCGTATTTGGGGAAGCAGGGGAGGTAGGTTGGTTGGTTGGTTGGTTGGTTGGTTGGTTGGTTAGTTGGTTGGTAGATTGGTAGATTGGTAGATTGGTGAAGGTATCGCTATAGTTAACGTTTTACATTTTACGTTTTACGTTTTACGTTTTATGCCCCAAGCATCACGCATCACGCATCACTTATCAAAAAGGAGTTTTTGTTTATGAAAGACACCCTTCTCCCCGGCCTGACGGCTACCGTGCGCTATGAAATCGATGAACGCCGTGTGATCGGCTTCATGGGCGAGGAAGGCCGTGTGTATGCCACGCCCGAGCTGGTGCGCGATATCGAAAACACCTGCCGCAACCTCCTCCTCCCCCACCTGGACGCCGGCGAGGACTCGGTCGGCATCCGCGTCGAACTCGACCACACCGCGGCCACGCCCTTGGGCATGTGGGTGGAGATCACGGCCACACTGGCGGCGCTGGATGGCCGCCGCGCTCACTTCGAGATCAGCGCCCACGACCCGGTGGAGCCGGTCGCCCGCGCCGCCCACGCCCGCTTCATCGTCGATGTCAACAAAACATTGGCGCGTCTGAAGAAAAAGATAAATTAATGCGTGGTGCGTGGTGCGTGGTGCATGGTGCATGGTGCGTGGTGCGTGGTGCGTGGTGCGTGGTGCGTGGTGCGTGATGCGTATGCGCACCAATTTACCAATTTACCAATTTACCAACTAACCAACTAACCAACTAACCAACTAACCAACTAACCAACTAACCAACCACCCAACATATGAACAAAATGACCTCACAAGCACAATCAATCCCCACCTATTGCTACCAATGCGTGGCCGGGCCTGACCTGCTGACGGTGCGGGTGAAGGATGGCGTGGCCACCATGGTCGAGCCGAATTTCAGCGCCGCCAATGTCCACCCCGGCGGGGGCACGGTCTGCGTCAAGGCCTATGGCCTGGTGCAGAAAATCTACAACCCCCACCGCATCCTGACCCCGATGAAGCGCACCAACCCCAAGAAAGGCCGCGACGAAGACCCCGGCTTCACGCCCATCTCCTGGGACGAGGCCCTGGACATGGTGGCGGACAAGCTCAAGGAGATCCGGGGCAAGGGCCTGGTGGATGAATCGGGCTACCCGCGTGTGGCGGTCAGCCTGGGCGGCGCCGGCATCGCGCCGCACTACATGGGCACCTTCTCCGCCTTCCTCTCCGCCTGGCGCGGGCCGATCGACATGAGCTTCGGCAGCGGTCAGGGCGTCAAGTGCTATCACTCCGAACATCTCTACGGCGAACTCTGGCACCGGGCCTTCACCGTCTGCTCCGACACCCCGCTCACGAACTACGTCATCTCTTTCGGCGCCAATCTCGAAGCCTCTGGGGGCGTGTGCGGGGTGTGGCGGCATGCCGAGGCGCGGGTGCGCGGGATGAAGCGGGTGCAGATCGAGCCGCACCTCTCGGTCACGGGCGGGAGTTCGGCAGAATGGGTGCCGATCAAACCCAAAACGGACGCCGCCTTCCTCCACGGCATGATCCACGTCTTGCTTTTTGAAACCCCGCGTGAGGCGCTGGATGTGCCCTTTATCAAGCAGATGACCAGCTCCCCCTACCTGGTGGCGCCCAACGGCTTCTACCTGCGCGACCCAGAGACCCACAAACCCCTGCTCTGGGACACCAACCAGGGCCGCGCCGTGCCCTGGGACACGCCCGGCGCCGATCCGGCGCTGGAAGGGTCCTTCACCGTCAGCGGCATCGAGATCGGCGCGGACGATGAAATGTGGCCCCACGAAGCCGTCGCCTGCCCCACGGCCTTCCAGAAATTGCTCGAATTCGAGGCCCCCCACACCCCAGAATGGGCCGCCGCCATCTGCGACGCCCCGGCAGAGACCATCCGCCGCATCGCCAAAGAGTTCTTGGAACACGCCGAGATCGGAAAAACGATCGAAATCGAAGGCCGCGTCCTGCCCTTCCGCCCGGTGGCCGTCGTCCTGGGCAAAACGGTGAGCAACGGCTGGGGCGGCTACGATTGCGCCTGGGGCCGCACCCTCATGGCCTGCCTGGTCGGGGGCCTGGATGTGCCCGGCGGGCTGATCGGCACGGCGGTGCGTCTCAACCGCCCGGCTCGCGACCGCCAGGGCAGCGTGGCGCCCAACCCGGATGGGTTCATGGAATACCCCTGGAACCCCACCGACCGGGTGAACTGGATGGCGAGACCAAGCGTCCGCCACGCCCACAGCACCCTGGTGCCCCTGGCTGCCGACTCGCCCTGGAGCCAGGCCCTGGGGCCGACGCACCTGGCCTGGATGCAGCAACGCGAAAAATTCGCCAACTGGCCCGATCCCACCGTGCCCGATATCTGGTTCGTGTACCGCACCAACCCCGCCATCTCCTTCTGGGATACGCCCAATGTGAGCAAGACCATGGCGACCTTCCCCTTCGTCGTGGCCTTTGCCTACACCATGGACGAAACCAACTGGATGGCGGACGTGATCCTGCCCGAAGCCACCGACCTGGAAAGCCTCCAGCTCATGCGGATCGGGGGCACGAAATACATGGAGCAGTTCTGGGATTACCAGGGATTTGCGCTCCGCCAGCCGGCCGTGGAGAAGCAGGGCGACACCCGCGATTTCACCTGGATCTCCACCGAACTGGCGCGGCGCTGCGGCCTGCTGGAAAGCTACAACAAAGCGATCAACCGCGGCGCGGCCGGGCCGACCCTCAAGGGCGACACCTATGATTTCAGCCTCGATCCTTCCAAAACCCACTCGGTGGAGGAGATCTGGGATGCGGTCTGCCGCGGGGCCAGCGCCGAAGTGAGCGATGGCGCCGAAACCGATGGGCTGGAGTGGTACAAGGAACATGGGTTCAAAGTCCGGCCCTACTCCCGCCTGAAATGGTACCTCTTCCCCACCCTGGAGGACATGGGCCTGCGCTATGAACTGCCCTACCAGGAGCGCCTGTATCGCAAGGGCAAGGAATTGGGCAACCGCCTGCACGAACGGGGCATCGATTGGTGGGACACGCAGTTGACGGAATACGACCCCCTGCCCACCTGGCACAACTTCCCGGAGATGATCCGGCAGGGCATTGCCAGGCACTATGGAAACGACGCCGCCTCCTACCCCTTCTGGCTGGTGACGGCCCGCAGCATGCAATACTCATGGGGCAGCAACGTGGGCATCCAGATCATGAAAGAAGTGGCCGACAACATCAAAGGGCACAACGGCGTGGTCATCAATACCGGCAAGGCGAAGGAAATGGGCATCGAGGATGGCGACCTGATCGAAGTGCGCTCGGCTGTGCGGGCCACGCGCGGCCACGCGGTGCTGCGCCAGGGCATCCGCCCCGACACCCTGCTGATGATGGGGCAGTTCGACCATTGGGTGACGCCCTTTGCCAAGGATTTCGAGATGCCCAGCATCAACACCATCGCCCCCATGCTGCTGGAGCTGACCGACGCCACCGGCTCAGGCGCGGATGTCGTGCCTGTGGCCATCAAGAAGCTAGGAGGTGGGCGATGACCCGCTACGTCATGATCGCAGACTTGCGCCGCTGTGTGGGCTGCCAGACCTGCACCGCGGCCTGCCGGCAGATGAACGGCACCCCGCCCGGCGTGCAGTGGCGCTCGGTGCTCGATCTCGAATCGGGCGAGTACCCCGACGTGTTGCGCACCTTCATCCCGGTCGGCTGCCAGCACTGCTCCCACCCGCCCTGCATGTTCGTCTGCCCCACCACCGCCACCCGCCAGCGCGCGGATGGGTTGGTGACGATCGACTACGATCTGTGCATCGGCTGCGGTTATTGCATCGTTGCCTGCCCCTACCAGGCGCGCTTCAAATACTACAAGCCCTCCTACGCCTACGGCACGCCGATCGACAACGAGATCGCGCTGCGCGACGCCCGGCGGGATGGCGTGGCCACCAAGTGCACCTTCTGCATCGACCGCATCGACGCCGGCATCGCCGCCGGCCTGAAACCGGGCGTCGATCCGGAGGCGACGCCTGCCTGCGTCAATTCCTGCATCGCCTTTGCCCTGCACTTCGGCGACATCGAAGACCCGGAGAGCAATGTGTCGGCGCTGCTGCGTGAGAACGAATCCTTCCAAATGCATGCCGAGTTGGGCGCGGATCCGGGGTTCTATTACCTCTGGGATCGGGCCGCCGGCAAAGGAGAGGCGAAATGAACCCTGGTCCCACCCATCAATCACCCTGGGACTGGCGCGCGGCGATGCAGTTCATCTGCGGGGGCGCGGGCGCGGGGCTGTTGCTGTTCACCGCCCTCAGCAGCCTGGCCGACCCCGCCTGGCTGTGGCGCGGGGGATTGCTGGCCCTGGTTTTCGTCGGCCTGGGCTTGTTCTTCGTCTGGATCAAGCTGGGCCGCCGGTGGCGGGCGCTGTATGTCTTCCTGAATCCCCGCACCTCGTGGATGTCGCGCGAGGCGTTCTTTTCGGGCGCGATGGGGCTGCTGGCGCTGGCGGGCATCCTGTTGGCATCGGCGCCCCTGGCCCTAGTTGCGGCGATCTTCGGCCTGGGCTATCTCTTCTCGCAGGCGCAGATGTTCAAGACTTCGCTCGGCATCCCGGTCTGGCGCGAGCCAGCGGTTGTGCCCCTGCTCTTTTTGACCGGGCTGGTCGAGGGCGGGGGCTTCTTCGCGCTGGCGGCTGTGGTCTTCGGCGGCGCCGCGACCTGGACGACGGCGGCGCTGCTGCTGCTGATCGCGGCGCGCTGGCTGTCCTGGAACCGCTATTTCCAGAAGATCAGCGCTGCCGGCGCGGCCCCGGTGCGCAGTGTGGAGGTTCTGACCGCGACCCGCCGCCTGTTCATCCTCGTCGGTCACATCGCGCCCCTGGTCTTGCTGTTGGCCGCGCTGGCGCTGCCCGCGGCCGCGGCCCTGCTGGCGGCCCTGGCCGGGCTGTTGGCGGCGGCGGGCGGCTGGTATTTCAAGTTCCACCTGGTGGCCCGCGCTGCCTTCAACCAGGGCTTCGCCCTGACCCACCCCCCCGCTC
>JABWBG010000186.1 GCA_013360575.1 Caldilineales bacterium | reverse complement strand
CAGGCCGACCAGTCGAGATCGGCGATCTCGACCACGCGCACCGGGCCAGCGACCGCGGGGGCCTTGCGCAGCGGCAGGCTGGCCGCGGCCTCTGCCGGATAGATGGCGCTGGTGATGGGGCGGTTTTCGCCGATCACCGCCTGGCAGAAGTCGAGAACCGCGTCCAGGTCGGCGGGGGTGGGTGGGGGGCCGGGCAAGTCGATGGTGACGCTGTCGGGGCTGAGGTGGAAGCCGATGGTGGGACGGTCGAGCAGGGCCACGCAGGCGGCGGAAAGGAGATGTTGGCCGCTGTGCTGCTGCATGTGATCGTAGCGCCGCGGCCAGGCGATTTCGCCGCTCAGTTCATCGCCCTCCGGCATTTGGTCGACATAATGATAAACGATCGCTTGCTCGCTCTCCACGGCCAGCACCTGCGCCCCGCCCAGGCGGCCCCGATCATGGGGTTGGCCGCCGCCGGTGGGGTAGAACAGGGTGCGGTTGAGCGCCAGGCTGGGCTGGGGGCCGGGCCGGCGGGCCAGCACGCGGGCGGTGAATTGCCGGCGGTAGGGATCGGCCCAGAAGAGTTTGCGGGTGGGGGGCAGGGTGGTCATGGCGGCGTGAGAACGACCGCGAAGGATAGCACAGGCGGGGGGCGCGGGTCAATGCAAAATTGCGCTCGCGCGCGCCTCTGTCACAGCCAGGATCGTCAGGCGTGCGGGCGGCCGGTGAGCTTGAGCGAGCGGGCCTGGCGATAGATGGCGTGGTAAGCGCGGGCCGGCTGCGCCCAGGAAAAGTCGCGGCGCATCCCTGCCTGCTGCATCTGCGCCCACAGGTCGCTGTGGCGGTAGATCTCCACCGCCCGCACCACCGCCGCGAAGAGGGCCATGCCATCGTACGGGTCGAAGCGGAAGCCTGTGCCCAGCGCCGGCGGGTGGTGGTCGCTGACTGTGTCGGCTAGGCCGCCGGTGGCGTGCACCACGGGAATGGCGCCGTAGCGCATGGCGATCATCTGATCCAGGCCGCACGGCTCGTGCCGCGAGGGCATGAGCAAGATGTCGCTGCCCGCAAACAGCCGGCGCATCAAGGCTTCGTCGTAGGTGAGGAGGGCGCGCAGGCGTGCGGGGTAGCGCGCTTCCAGGTCGCGCAGGTAGTTGTGATAACGGGGCTCGCCGGTGCCCATGATCAGCCATTGGGCGTCCAGGTGTTGCAGCAGCGGCTCGAGTACGGCGCTGAGGATGTCGTAGCCTTTGTGGTCGTTCAAGCGCGAGGTCAGGCCGATCAGGGGGATGTCGCTGGCCGGCGGCAGCCCCGATTCCTGTTGCAGGCTGCGTTTGCACTGGCTGCGCCCGCGCAGATCAGCGGCGTCGAAGGCTGCGGCCAGGGCGGTATCGGTGGCGGGGTTATAAAGGGCGGTGTCGATGCCGTTGAGGATGCCGATCAGCCGGTGCTGGCGGTCGCGCAGCAGGGGGTCGAGGCCTTCGCCATGCTCTGGGGTGAGGATCTCGCGGGCGTAGGTGGGGCTGACGGTGACGATCATGTCGGCAAAGATGATCCCCCGGCCCATCATGCTCACAACTTCGTTCAGTCCGGCGGAGAGATCGGGGTGGGCGATGAAGCCGTGGCTGTGGATGCCGGCGATCTCCAGCACGCGGTGGCCGAAGATGCCCTGGTAGCTGAGGTTGTGGATGTTGTAGATGACCGCGGTCTCGGTGAAGAAGGGATCCTCGGCGTAGGTGGTGCGCAGCCAGTTGGGGATCAGCGCGGTCTGCCATTCGTTGCAGTGGATGATCTGCGGCTGCCATCCCAGATGGCGGCAGGCTTCCAGCGCGGCGCGGCTGTAGAAGATGAAGCGCTCGCCATCATCGGGGAAGGAGTAGATGCCCTGGCGGCTGCCGAAAAAGCGCTCGTGTTCGATGAAATAGATCGGCAGGTCGGTTTCGGGGGCCTGCCACAGTCCCGCGTGCTCGTGGTTTTGCTCGAAGGGCACGGGAAAGCTGTCGAGCAGGCGGCGCAGCCCATGCCGGGCAGGGTCGATCAGGCCGTAGCGGGGCAGGATCAGGCGTACATCATCGCCCAGTTCGCGCAGGCCGCGGGGCAGGGCCGCGGCCACCTGCGCCAACCCGCCGGTGCGGGCATAGGGCACCAGTTCGGTGCTGAGGTAGAGGACGGTGAAGGGGGCGGGGGTGGGCATGTGCGGCTCGCAGAAAAAAACATCCGGCGTCAGAGGACGCCGGATGTGATCGTATCATGGCGGGCGCTTGCCCGGCAATTGTGGCGGCTCAGGGGCAGAAGTCCTTCAGCACGCTGATGTGGTTGGAGGCGTAGATGCTGGCATAGACCCGGTTTTGCCATACGGCAATGCCTTGGCCCCCGTGCACTGCGCCCACCGGCTGCATGGCCAGGCTGGTGAGATGCTGCTTGCCCGGCATCTGGTAGACGTAGATGGCGTCGTTGGCCGCGCCCACCACGAACAGGTGGTTGGTGGCGGGGTTGAGCGCGAGATCGTAGGGCCGCGCCGGGGTGCTGAAGCTGTCGATCAGGGTGAGGGAGGCGGCATCGATCACGGCGATGCGGTGATCGCCCCAGTGGCTGACGTAGATGTGGTGGGTGTTGGGGTTGTACGCGGCCGCGAAGGGCCCCATGCCGGTGACGATGAAGCCGAGATTGGCGCCGTTGCTATCCAGCACACGCACGCCGCTGGGGTTGCCATCATTGTAGATCGGCACGAACACGCGCGTGGCCGTGGCGGCCAGCAGGGCGGGGCCATTGCCTACGGGCGTTGTGGTCAGGATCTGGTTGGTGAGGCTGTTGATAACCGTCACCGAGTCCCCTTCGTAATTGCTGACGAAGACGCGGTTGGCCGTGCCGGCCACGCCGAAAGGCAGGGCGCCGGTGGGCAACGCGCCCAGCAGGGGCTGCGGATCTGTGGCGCTGAAGTAGCTCAGGGTGTTGCTATCGCGGTGGACAAAGTAGATGCGGCCATTGCTGAGGGCCAGACCATTGGCCCCGCGCCCGCTGCCGGCCACGGTGCGCAGGTAGGCCGGCCCGATGGTATTGACCACGCCCAGGCTGTGGGTGTCGTACAGCCCCACGAAGAGGCGATTGTTGGCCGCGACCAGACCCTTCGGCGCTGCGGCCAGGCCGATGTTCGTCTCCCAGGTGGGCAGGCAGGAGGAGGAGATCGGTGTGGCGGTGGGCGTGGCCGTGGGGCCGGGGATCGGTGTGGCCGTGGGTGTGGCGGTGGGGCCGGGGATCGGCGTGCGCGTGGGCGTGGGCGTGCGCGTGGGTGTGGCGGTGGCCGCGGGCTGGCCGAATTGGTTGAGGATCAGGGGCAGGAAGGTTGGGGGAGCGGCTCGCACGGCCACCCCATAGCCCACACAGCCGCCGAGATTGCTGTATTCTTCCACGCGCACGTAGTATTGGCCGGTGGCCGGGGCCTGCCAGATGATGCGCGAGGCCAGTCCGCGGCCAGGATCATCATCATTCAGCGCCAACTGGGTGATGCCATCGCTATCGATCAGGAAGAGAATGGTATCGGCGCCGGTGAGGAAATCGGTGCGAATATCGTAGTACCAGCCCTGAGCGGCCTGGAAGCGCACCCAATCCACATCGCCGCCCGGCTCGAAGGTGTGCATTTGGAACACGCCATCCACCGTGATCGGCTGCGCCTGGAAAGCGTTGTCATCCGGCTCGTAGCTGTCGGGCAGGCAGGCGGGTGTGGTGGGCGTGGCCGTGGGCGTGGCCGTGGGCGTGTCTGTAGGCGTGGCCGTGGGCGTGTCTGTAGGCGTGGCCGTGGGCGTGTCTGTGGGCGTGGCCGTAGGCGTGTCTGTGGGCGTGGCCGTAGGCGTGTCTGTGGGCGTGAGGGTGGCCGTGGTCGTTTGCGTGGACGTGGGCGTGACGGTCACTGTGGTGGTGATCGTGGCGGTGGGGGTCAAGGCCAACGCCTGCTGCCCGGCGGCGGCCCGCGTGATCATGGGGCCGAGGCGGGCGTTGCTCAGTCCGGGCGCGCCGGCCAGCAAAACCAGGATGAACAGGAGAAAAAGGAAGGGTCGTAGGGGGTGGGTGGGGCGCATTTGTGTCTCCTCGCGCAGGGCCGGGAGTGGCGGTGCGGGCTGTCAAGTCCAGGCCGGTTGATTGCGATGGCCGGCGCCCGCGCCGTGTTGGCTGGTCTGGCGCTGTATGAAGGATGACGCAGCCGCGGGGGGAACGTTACGTCCCCGCGTCCGATCGCCCCCTTCCTCCCCTGGCGGCGTGGTTGGCCGATGCCGCCGAATATGCCGCCGCCCGCCGCCGAATGAATTCGGCGTCTGATACGAAGAAACCCGTTGAAACGGGTTATTGATCACGCCATTCTGCCATAAAAACCTGCTTCAGCAGGTTTTCGATACCAGACCGTGAATTCATTCACGGGGCTGGATGGTTGGCGAATTCCGCCGTCCGCCGCCGAATGAATTCGGCGTCTGATACGAAGAAACCCGTTGAAACGGGTTATTGATCACGCCATTCTGTCATAAAAACCTGCTTAAGCAGGTTTCCGATAGCAGACCGTGAATTCATTCACGGGGCATTCACGGGGCGCCTGCGCAGGTCTTATGGCAGCACGCTGCCCACCCCCGGCGACCAGCCGATGCTTTGCCGGCCCAGCAGCCCGCGCACCCGGTGCAGGATGTGATAGGCCACTGTTTCCTTGTCCAGCAGCGGCAGCGATTCCACCGCGCCGTCCCGGGTGAGCAGGGTGACGCGGTTGGTATCCACGCCAAACCCGGCATCGGTGGCGCTGACATCATTCAGCACGATCATCTCCAGATTTTTGCTCGCCATCTTGCGCTGCGCATTTTGCAGCAGGTCGCTGGTCTCGGCAGCAAAGCCGACGACCAGCTTCGGCATGCCCAATTCCTGCCGGCGCTCGCCCACCGCCTTCAGCACGTCGGGCGTCCGTTCCAACTGGATGCCCGCGCCGGTGTCTTTCTTCAATTTGGTGTCGTGCGTC
Organism: Caldilineales bacterium; assembly: GCA_013360575.1. GTDB lineage: Bacteria > Chloroflexota > Anaerolineae > J102 > J102 > JABWBG01. The sequence continues at coordinate 2,873 of JABWBG010000186.1, read as the reverse complement.
ACCACCGGCCGAAAATCGGCAATGGCCGCGGCGCTGATCAACACATCCGTTTCGGGCAGCAGCTCCAGAGTGACGCGCAGCATGTCGCTGGCGCGGATCGCAGGCACCGCCCGCACGCCCAGCGGCGGGGCCACCGACATCGATCCGTAGATCAAGGTCACCTGCGCGCCCTGATCGCGCGCCACGCGGGCCAGAGCCACGCCCATCTTGCCGCTGGAGCGGTTGCCCATGAACCGCACCGGGTCCACCCATTCGCGGGTGCCGCCGGCGCTGATGGTGATGCGCAGTCCCGACAGGGGCCCATTCCGGCCCAGCAGGGTGCGGGCGTGCTCGACGATATCGGCCGGCTCGGACATGCGCCCGATGCCGCTGGCGCCGGAGGCCAGCCGCCCCGATTCAGGCCCCACGATGTACGCGCCGCGCGCCATCAAGGTCTGCAAATTGGCCTGCGTGGCCGGGTGCTGCCACATGTTCGCTTCCATGGCCGGGGCCAGCAGCAGGGGCGCGGTGGTGCTCAGCGCCGTGGCCGAGATGGGGTCATCTCCCATGCCCAGGGCCAGCCGCGCCAGGGTGTGCGCAGTCAGCGGGGCGATGATGAACAGCTGTGCCTTGTGCGCCAGCGTCACATGCCCGATCTTCTCCCCCTCGTACAGTTGCCACAAGTCGGTGACCGGCTGCTGGCCGCTGATGGCGCCGAAGGTGAGGCCGCTAACGAATTTTTGGGCGCTGTGCGTCATCAGAACGCGCACATCCGCGCCCGCTTGTGTCAGTTTAGAGCAGATATCCACAGCTTTGTACACGGCGATGCCGCCGGTGACGCCCAAGAGGATGGTTTTGTCGGCAAGGATGTTCATCGGTTACGCTCGTGGACGATGCGCAGCCCGTGCAGGGTCAGCGCGGGATCGTGGTGGGGGATGCGGTCGGTGTGGGGGAGGATGAGACCGGCCAGCCCGCCGGTGGCGATCACCGGGGCCGGGGGCTGGCCGGGCAAGGCGGGCAGCGCGGCCTGAATGCGGGCGAGCAGACCCTCGATCAGGCCGACATAGCCCAAGAGGATGCCGGACTGCATGGCGGTGGTGGTGTCGTGGCCGATCGGCGAGGGGGGCGGGGTCAGTTCGATGCGGGGCAAGAGCGCGGCCCCCCGTGTGAGGGCTTCGGCGGCGGTGAGCAGGCCGGGCGCGATGGCGCCGCCGATGAACGCACCCCCGGCGTCGACCACATCGAATTTAGTGGCGGTGCCCAGGTCGAGGGCGATGCAGGGCGCGCCCAGCCGCGCCTGCGCCGCTACTGCGTTCAGCAGACGGTCGATGCCCACGCGCCCAGGCTCTTTCACCCGCACTTCCAGCCCCAGATCCAGCCCCACGTGGGCGATGATCGGGGGGCATCTCAGCCGGCGCTGGCACATCTCGGCCAGCGCGGTGGTCAGCACAGGCGAGACCGAGCCGATGATGGCCGCGTGCACCTGGCCGGGCAGATCCAGGCCATCGGCGGCGCTGAGGGAGCGCAGCAGCGCCCAATGTTCATCCGCGCTGCGCCGGGTATCGCTGCTGATGCGCCACACCGTGAGGATCTCAGCCCCCTGAAACAGGCCGCAGACGATGTTGGTATTGCCGATATCGATGGCGAAAAGCATAATTTTCTATCAAGCTACACGCTGAACTCTCTATCTGATTGATCATGCAGCCAGAACCTGGAGTTGGACGCGATAACCCAGCCTGCGCAACAGCTCCTCACAATCGCTCCAGCTCAAATTGAAGGCCCGCACATCAGCCACTCCCAGGCGCGCAACCACATCGCGCGTGGTGCTGAAATCGCTTTCGTCGAACTCAGCCTCCATCATCGCCCACTCAGCCCAGTCAATCAATTCTCTGAGGCTCGTGGTATGGTACAAATACCCGGCCAATTTATCAGCAGCCACATGACGATTGATAATCATGCTATTCACTCCGTTACTCTGCGGTGACCTTTGTCGATGGGATACTTCTCGTGTACCTCGACCAACTGTCCCGTGTCTTCGTAGATTTCCTGGTAGAAACGCACTATCTGCTCACTGCTGTCGACCTCTTTGACATACCGGGCACGCCAGCCCTCTCTGCCGGCCACGTCGTGCCAATAACGCCGGCCGCCCTGCGCCAGTTCTGTCCAGTTGCCGAATTTTCATTCATTTTGCCTTCGTTTACGGAAAAATTTATCCATGTTGATACCTCAATGCGCTAGTCATCGATAGTATAACACAGCGCGAGAGGAGCGCCAATCGTGTTGGCAAGAACAAGTCGGCCACAGCATTGACCCCGCGTAGCGCCCCGGCTATAATAGCCCCACCCTGCTCCCCGGCCATTCTGCCTGCCCAGCGCACGCTTTGCTCCATCATGTCCACCCTGCCAGCCGACTACGCCGCCGCCCTGACTTCTGCCGCGCTCTATCCCATTCCCGCAGCAGGCTATCTGCGCTTCGGCGGCGCAGACCGCTCCGATTTCCTCAACCGCCAGACGACCAACGATCTGCGCTTGCTGGCCCCGGGCCGCAGTCTGACCACTGTGCTGACCACGCCCGTGGCCCGCATTCAGGATGTGCTGATCCTGGTGGCCGAAAGCGACCAGACCCTCGCCGCCCTCACCCTGCCGGGCCGGGCCGCGGCGACTTTCGCCCACCTGCGCAGCAAGATTTTCTTCATGGACAAGGTGACGGTGCACAACATCAGCGCCGAGTTTGTCCAATTCGACCTGATCGGCCCGCAGGCCGGGGCGATGTTGGCGGCGTTGGGCATCGCCCCCCCAGCGGAAGTGGGCGATGAGGCCCCGGCCACGCTGGGGAACCGCCCCGGCCGGGCGCTGCGGCTGCACGAGGGCGCGCTGCGACTGCTGATCGCGGCG
>JABWBG010000185.1 GCA_013360575.1 Caldilineales bacterium | reverse complement strand
CACCGAACCACCGCCCGCCGTGGCCACCGAACCCCCCGCTGCCGAAGCCCCCGCGCCGGGCGTTGATCCCACCGGCCAGACCGTGGTCTTCTGGCACGTCTGGGGCACCGGCGGCCCCAGCGAAGCCTTGCAGGCTATCACCGATGAGTTCAACGCCAGCAACGAGTGGGGCATCACCGTGGAGGCGCTGGACCAGGGCAAATACAACAACCTGGAAGATGCCTTCAACGCGGCCGTCCAGTCGGGCGACCTTCCCGATCTCGTCACCGGCTATACCAACGCCATGGCCAACTGGTACGCGGTGGACGCACTGGTCGATCTGATCCCCTACGTCAACGATCCGACCTTTGGCCTGAGCGCCGAAGAGCAGGCCGCCTTCTTCCAGGGCTCGCTGGATGGCGGCCGGGCCGCCGATGGCACCCTCTTCGCCTTCCCCATCAGCCAGTCGGCCAACGTGCTCTTCTACAACGCCGGCTGGGCCCAGGAGATGGGCTTCGAGAACCCGCCGGCGACCTACGAGGAGTTCAAGGCCCAGGCCTGCGCCGCCGCCGAAACCAACGCCAGCGACGATAACCCTGACAACGACGGCATGGGCGGCCTGGTGCTCTACGCCGGCGCCTCCAACGTGGCGTCCTTCGTCTTCGCCAACGGCGGCAACATGCTCAACGCCGCCGGCGATGGCTACGACTTCACCGACCCAACCGTAGTGGACGCGGCCGCGCTCATGAAAGACCTCTGGGACAGCGGCTGCGCCTTCGCCACCGAATCCTATCCCAACCCTGAATTCGCCACCCGTCGGGCGCTCTTCACCATGAGCTCCACCGCCGGCCTGCCCTACCAGATCGCCGCCTTCGAAGCCCCGGACGCAATCCAGGACGGGTGGACGATCATTCCCTTCCCCGGCAAGGAGGGCGGGCAGTCGGTCGACCTGTTCGGCCAGTACGTGGCCATGGCCAACACCAACCCCGAGCGCATGATGGCCACCTGGCTCTTCATGAAGTACCTGACCTCGCCCGAGGTGCAGGCCAGGTGGATCGAGGGCAGCGCCTACTATCCCACCCGCAGCGACACCCTGCCGCTGATCGAAGCCTACGGCGCCGAGAATCCGATCTGGTCCCTGGGCCTGACCTTCCTTGGCTCTGGCAAGGCCGAGCCGGCCTGGGCCTCGTGGACCACCGTTCGCCGCGATGTGGGCGACACCTTCAACGCCATCCTCCAGGGCGCACCCGGCGACATCCCCGGCCTGCTGGAAGCGCTGAACGCCAAGGCTGAAGAGGCGATGGCAGAAACCGAGTAAACCTAAGCCACTCAGGCGCCGGGCGCTGGCAGACTCAATCGCCCGGCAGCGATGGCTGTGATTCCCCGTTCTACACAAAGCGTCTGCGGGAGCAAGCTCCTGCAGACGCTTTGCTTTGTTTCACCCGCGCCAGGCCGGGCAGGCCAACGGCATTGCTATCCGGGTAGATTTTGCAAACGCCGCGTCAACCAAGCAGCAGGCAAGCGGCCTGATGCCCCTCGGATACCGCCACAAAAGCGGGATCGCTCTCCCGGCAGGCCGGCATCGCCGCCGGGCAGCGCGGGTGGAAGCGGCAACCGGCGGGGATGGCAATGGGATTGGGCGTCTCGCCCTGCAGGATGAGGCGCTGGCGGCGCAAGCGGGGATTGGGCACAGGCACCACCGAGAGCAAAGCTTTGGTGTAGGGATGCTGCGGGTTCAGCAACACCGCCGGCGTCGGCCCGATCTCGACGATGCGGCCCAAATACATCACCGCCACGCGGTCGGCGAAATAGGAGACCGTGCCCAAATCGTGCGTGATGAACAGCACCGAAATGCCGCGCGTCTGACGTAGCTCGGCCAGCAGGTTCAGCACTTCGGCCCGGATGCTCACATCCAGCATCGACACCGGCTCATCGGCCAGCAGCAGGGTCGGCTCCAGCACCAGCGCCCCGGCAATGACCACGCGCTGCCGCTGCCCGCCGGAAAGTTCGTGCGGGTAGCGGTGGATGAAATTCTGCGCCGGGCGCAGGCCCGCATCCTCCAACGCCTGCTGCACCCGGCGCTGGCGCTCCGCCCGATCTGGGGCCAGCTTGTGCACGGCCAGCGGCTCGGCCACGATCTCGCCGATGGTCTGGGTGGGGTTCAGCGACTCGTAGGGATCCTGAAACATCATCTGCATGCGCCGGCTCAGCGCCTTGCGCTCGGCGCCGCCGACGTGGGTGATCTCCCGGCCTTCGAACTCGATGCGGCCGCCGGTCGGCTGCTCCAGGTGCATGAGCGCGAGGGCCAGGGTGGATTTGCCGCAGCCGCTCTCGCCCACCAAGGCCAGGATCTCACCCTGCGCCAGGTCGAAGCTGACGCCATCCACCGCCCGCACCACGCGCGCTTCCCCGCCAAAGAGGCCCGTGTGGCCCAGATGGAAATGTTTATGTAAATCTGTGACCGAAAGTTGGGGTGGGGATTGCATGGCCATGCTGTTGGGGAGCGCTCAGGTCAGGATGACCGGCGCCGAATAGGCTTTCATCCTGGCATCGTGTGTGACAAGCGTCAGTCGCTCGACCATCGCTTGCGCCACCAACATCCGGTCGAAGGGGTCGGCATGATGCAGCGGCAGGGTTTCGACGGCTAGAGCATGCTCGGTGGTGATGTTCAGGGGGGTGAAGCGATGGCGTCTCAACTCATCCAGATAGTCATCGGTCGGAGCGCGCAACGTGCCCAAGGCTTTCTTGATCGAAATCTCCCAGGCCGTTGCTGCGCTCACAAAGACGATATTGGCGCCGTTCGTCATGGCGGCGCGAGCCTCCGGCGAGAGCAATGGGCTATCGTCCAATGCCCACAACAGCACATGGGTGTCAAGAAGCAGGTTCATCATCCACCCCGCCAGTGAACAGCGCCAAAACATCCTCGGGCAGATCGTCGAAATCATCAGCTACCCAGATTCTGCCTTTCCAGGCCCCGACGCCCAGTTGCCGCGGGCTGGGACTCGCATCATACGGTACCAGCCGGGCTACAGGTTTGCCGGCCTTGCCGATGATGACCTCCTCGCCCTGCATGACCTTTTCGATCAGCCTAGACAGACTGGCCTTGGCTTCGGAGATATTGGTGATGACCATTGCGATTTACATCCTTTCGATGGGATGTCCATAGTATAGTCTGATCTGGTCTGGTCTGCAATCTGTGGTCAATCCGATCCCATGCATTCGCCCCGCGCAGATAAACTGGAGGGAGTCGGGTCTAAAAAGCTGGCATCTCTGCCAGCAAATGGCATCTCGCCACCTGCCCCTCGCCCGCGTGGTGCAGGGCCGGGGCTTCGACGTGGCAGCGGTCGAAGGCGACCGGGCAGCGGGGCGCAAACCGGCAGCCGGGGGGCAGGGCGTCCAGCCGGGGCGGCGAGCCGGGGATCGAGACCAGCTTCTGGCCGGGGCGGGTGGGGTCGGGGAAGGCCTTGAGCAATTCCTGCGTGTAGGGGTGCTGCGGATGGTTGTAGATGGCGTCCACCGGCGCGTATTCGGCTACGACGCCGCCATACATCACCCACACCGTGTCGCACAGCTCGGCCACCACGCCCAGGTCGTGGGTGATGAAGATGATCGAGAGACCGAACTTCTGGCGCAGATCGGCCAGAAGATCGAGGATCTGGGCCTGGATCATCACATCCAGGGCCGTGGTCGGCTCGTCGGCGATGATGATCTTGGGGTCGCAGGCCAGGGCCATGGCGATCATCGCCCGCTGCCGCATCCCGCCCGAATATTGGTGGGGATAGGCCGTCTGGCGGTCGGGCGTGATCCCGACCAACGCCAACAATTCTTCGACACGGGCGGCGACGGCCGGGCCGGACAAATCGGGGCTGTGGCGGCGGATGGCCTCGGCGATCTGGTCGCCCACCGTGCGCACCGGGTTGAGCGCGTTCATCGCCCCCTGAAAAATGATGGCGATCTCGTCCCAGCGCACCTCGTCCAAGGCCCGGTCATCCAACTCTACCAGATTCTGGGCCTCGAACCAGATCTGGCCCGCCGAGATGCGGCCCGTCGCGGGCAAAAGCCGCAGCAGCCCCAGCACCAGGGTGGATTTGCCGCAGCCGCTTTCGCCCACCAGCCCCAACAATTCGCCCTGCCGCAACTGCAAACTGACTCCCTCCACCGCCCGCATCGGCGGGTTTTTGTCGGTGACATAGTCGATGCTCAAGTCTGCCACTTCCAAAATCACCGGCGCCTGCGCCAACTCTGGGCGCCAGCGCGTTCTCGCCGCGGCCGGCGCGGCCATATGCTTTTCGGGCATGAGGTGATGGGTGTCGAGCCGGGGGTTGAGCACGCGCTCGAGGCCCTGGCCCAGCAGCGTCAGCGCCAGCACCACCCAGACGATGCCGAAGCCGGGCGGGATCAGCGCCCACCAGGCCCCGGCGCTCATCGCCCCGCGGGTGAAGGCGTAATTCAGCATCTGGCCCCAACTGATGCGGGTGGGGTCGGAGAGGCCGAGGAAGCTGAGCGCGCTCTCGTTCAGCACCGCCAGCGAGATCACCAGCACGGCGTTGACCACCAGCAGCGGCGTCACCAGCGGCAGGATGTGGCGGCGGATGATGTGCGGGTTGCCGGCGCCCACGGCCCGCGCCCGCACCACGAATTTGCGCTGTTTGACCGACAATGTCTGCGAGCGGACGATGCGGGCGGTGCTCGTCCAGCCGAGGATGCCGATGACGAGGATGATGTTGGCCAGCGAGGGTTTGGTGAGGGCGACGATGACGACGATCAGGGGCAGGTCGGGGATGACGAGCATGATGTCGGTGAAGCGCATGAGGATGTTTTCGGTGCGCCCGCCGTAGAATCCGGCCACCACGCCGATCAGCCCGCCGATGGCGATGGAGATGAAGGCGGCGAAGAAGCCCACCGTCAGCGAGACGCGCGAGCCATAGATGAAATTGGCCAATACATCTTTGCCGGCGTCGTCGGTTCCCAGCCAGTGCTGGGGGCCGGGCGGGGCGTAGATGTCGTCGATGGTGACTTTGACCGGCGCGTAGGGGTCGTAGGGGGCCACGATCGGGGCAAACAGGGCCATCAGCGCCACCGCCGCCAGCAGGATCAGTCCCACCATCCCCATGCGGTTGCGGCTGAGGCTGCGCAGAAAATCAAAGGATCGGAGGATGGAGGCTGCGGCCACGGGCGGTCAGTTGGACTCGACACGCGGGTCGAGATAGGAATACAGGAGATCGGCAACGAGGTTGGCCAAAACCACACTGACGGCCAGAATCAGGAACGCGCCCTGCAGCACCGGATAATCGCGGCGGCCCACGGCCGCGTAGATCGCCTCGCCCAGGCCCGGCCAGGAGAACACCGTCTCGATCTGCACCGAGCCGGCCACGGTGAAGCCCAGATTGAGGGCGATGATGGTGACGATGGGCAGCATGGCGTTCTTGAGCGCGTGGTCTTTGAGCACCTGCACCTTGCTCAGGCCCTTGGCGCGGGCGGTGAGGATGTAGTCCTGCGAGAGCACATCGAGCAGGCTGCTGCGCATGATCAGCATGTATTCGCCCACGAAGACGATGGTGAAGGTGAGGGTGGGCAGGATCATGTGGCGCAGGAGATCACCCAGCTGCGCGCTCAGGCTGGCGAACTGTGCGCCGGGCGTCGATTTCCCGCCGATGGGCAGGCCCAACTGGTTGCTCCCCCAGAACAGCAGGATGATCCCCAGCCAGAAAGTGGGCAAGCTCCAAAACAGCAAGCTCGCCAGCAGCGCCGAATAGTCGATGGCAGTGCGCGCCCGCCAGGCCGCCACCGTGCCCAAGGCAATGCCGATGAGGATGGCCAGGATCTGGCCGGCCCCGATCAGCAGTACGGTGTTGCCCAGCCGTTCGAGCAAGAGGTCGGCTACGGGGCGGTTGGCGTGGTAACTGATGCCCAACTCGCCCCGCAGCAGGTTGCCCACGTAGATGAAGAACTGCGTCTGCAACGGATTGACCCTGCAATCGCCCAGCTTGAGCGGGTTGAGCGATTGAAAGCAGTTGATGACCGGTTTATCCAGTCCGTAGCGGACGCGAATCGCCTCGACCGCTTGCTTTGTCAGCCGGGGGTCGCGCAGCCCCGCCCGCGCCGGGTCGCCCGGCAGCACCCGGAAGAGGAAGAAATTGAGGACGATGACGAACAGGACGGTGAAGGCCGCCCAGAGGAGTTTTCGGAGGAGATGGCGTCGGCGGGACACAGTTATCGGAGAGTGGAGAGTGGAGAGTGGAGAGTGGAGAAGGGCCAATCTCCACTCTCCAATAACGAATAGCTATCTTACCGGCTCGACGACGACCAGCGATGAGATATCTTCCAACGATACTTTGGGCTGATCGGTGATCCAGCCGCGGAAGCGGTCGGTGCGGTAGGCTTGCACGGCCAGGGCGTAGTAGGGAACCAGGTAGGGCAGGTCGTCGAGCAGGATCTTCTGCATGTCCCAGACGATCTGGCGGCGGGCGTCGAGGTCGAGGGCGGTGGCTTGCTGGGCGAACATCTCGTCGAAGACCGGGTTGGAGTAGCCGCTTTCGCTGGTGCCGGTGGGGATTTCCTCGGTCAGGTGGACGCTGAGCAGGAAGCCGGGGTCAGGGTCGGAGCCCCAGCCCCAGAGGATGATGTCGAAGTCGAAGGCCGGGCAGCAGATCGAGGTCAGGGCGTCGGGGTCGAGGGCCTGGAGTTCGGTCTTGACGCCGATCTGCGCCCACATCTCCGATAGCAGCTCGGCCTCGCGGGGGGCGTCGGTGCTGTCGCTGGGCCAGTTGATCCGGAAAACCAACGGCTGGCTGCCGTCGGGCAGCTCGCGCACGCCGTCGCCATCTTTGTCGGCATAGCCGGCGTCGTCCAGCAGCTTGTTGGCGGCGGCGGTGTCGTAGGCGTAATCCTCCAGGGTGTCGTTGTACCAGTGCCCCAGGCCGCTGGGGATCAACGTCCGGCCCGGCTCGCCCAGCCCCAGCAGCACCACGTCGATGATCTTCTGCTTGTCGGTGGCGTGGGCCAGGGCGCGGCGCACGTTGATATCTCGCAGCGCCGGATGGCCGGAGCAAACGCCATCCTCCAGGGGGCAGATTTCGGGCGTGGTCAGGTTGAAGATGATGTCGGCGACCGATGGGGCCAGCGGCGCGCCGCTGACGACTTCCACGTTCGGATCGTTGCGGAGCGAGGCCACCGCCGTGTTGGGCATCTCGGTGATCATGTCCACTTGCCCGGTTTTGATGGCTTGCACCAGGGCGTCTTTGTTCTCGAAGGTCTGGAAAACGACTTCATCGATCTTCGGCGGCATACCGAAATGCGCCTTGTTAGCGCTCAGGTGGACGAACTCGCTCTGCTTGTACTCGGTCAGCTGGAACGGCCCGCTGCCGATCATGGCCGTGTTTTCAAATTCGCCCGGCGTCTCCACCGCTTCCCAGATGTGCTGGGGCAGGATGTAGAGGAAGTAGAGCTGGCTATCGAGGTTGGGGATGGCCTCGGTGAGGGTGATGACGACGTTGTTGCCTGCGGTGGCTTCCACCGTCTCGAAATAGCCGGTGTAGGTGTTGAGGAAGGGAAAATCGGTGTTGGCCTGGTAGAAGTTGTAGGAGAAGGCGACGTCTTCAGCGGTCAGAGGCGCGCCATCGTGGAAGCTGACGCCGTCGCGGATGTGGAAGGTCCACACTTTGCCGTCGTCCGAGGTTTCGATCTTGTCGGCCAGTTCCGGGCTGAGCGAGCCGTCGAGGTTGAGACTGTACATCGAATCGTAGACCAGTTCGTAGATGGTGTAGGCTTCGGTCAGCACGCCCAGGCCGGGGTTGAGGCTATCAGGGCTGCCGGCCCAGCCGATGCGCAGGGTGACGGGGCCGGCGGGCGGGGCCGGTTCGACGGGCGGGGCGGTAGCCGCAGCCG
>JABWBG010000184.1 GCA_013360575.1 Caldilineales bacterium | reverse complement strand
CTGCTCTGTTCCAGCAGTTCGCCACCCTGCTGGCGGGCGATCCTGCGGATCTATTGGCGGCGGCGTTTGCGCGGCAGGGGCCGCTCACCGCCGGGCAGGTGGTGGCGGCTGTGGATCTGCCTGAGGATCAGGCGGCGGCCGCGCTGGCCGAGTTGCTGGCGCAGGGCCGCGTGTTTGCTCTGGAGGAGGCTCCCGGCAGCCCCCTGATCACCACCTCCGGCTGGCTGCTGCTGCACCAGGCCCTGCAAGAGGCCCTGACCCTCTATCACGAGGCGAATCCCCTGCGCCAGGGCATGCCCCGCGAGGAAGCGAAGAGCCGGTTGCAACCGCGGGCGGGCTGGTCGGCCCGCCTGTTCAACGCCATCGTCGCCCGCGCCGTGGCCGAGGGCGCGGTCAGCGAGCGGGCCGCGCTGCTGGCCCTGCCCGATTTTGCGGTGCGGTACAGCCCGGCGCAGCAGCGGGGCATCGATCACCTGCTCGCTCAATTCCGGGCCGCGGCTTTCACCCCGCCCAGCGTCAAGCAGTGCCTGGAGGTGGTGGAGGAAGAGGTGTTCAATGCCCTGCTCGAGGCGGGGACGTTGATACGTGTGGCCCCAGATGTGGTCTTTGCCCACGCCACCTATGAGCACATGGTAGAGACAGTGCGTAAGCACATCGCCGCGCACGGCCAGATGACGGTGGCCGACGCCCGCGACCTTTTCGACACCAGCCGCAAATATGCCCTGGCCTTGCTCGAATACCTCGACCAGATTCGTATCACCCGCCGCGAGGGGGATGCGCGGGTGATGCGTAATGCGTAAAACGTAAAACGTAAGACGCTCCACGCATTACGTTTTACGTTTTACGTTTTACGCACTACGTAGCCATAAATCAGAAGAGCACGCCTGCGGGGTCGGGCCGCCAGGAACGGAGCACTTTCATATAGTTGGCCCGTTCGAAGGCGGCGGGTTCGGCCACATGTTGCTGGCTCATGCTGCCGCGCATCATCTGCACCGATTCGTACTCATGCGCCTCCATCCAGGCGCGCATCTCCTGCTCGATCTCGCCGATGCGGCGCAGGCCATGTTCCAGCAGTTCCGAGGCCATCATGGCCACGTTGGCCCCGGCCATGATCGCTTTCAGCACATCCACAGAGCTGCGCACGCCATTGGTGATGGCATAATCGGCCTGCACGCGGCCGTAGAGGATGGCCACCCAGCGCAGGGCCACGCGCATGGCAAAGGGCGTGCTCAGCACCAGGTGGGGCGCCACTTCCAACTGCTCCAGATCGAAGTCGGGCTGGTAGAAGCGGTTGAAGAGCACCAGGGCGTTGGCGCCATGCGCGGCCAGGCGATAGCAGATGTTGGCCGTGGCGCTGAAATAGGGGCTGATCTTGACGGCCAGGGGAATGCTGATGCTCTGCCGCACATCGCGCACCACGTTGACGTACATCTCCTCTACCGCGGCCCCGGTCATAGCCGGGTCGGTGGGGATGTAGTAGATGTTGAGTTCCAGGCCATCGGCCCCCGCCTGCTCGATGTATTGAGCATATTTCACCCAGCCGCCGCTGGAAACGCCATTGAGGCTGGCAATGATGGGGATGTCGAGGGCGCGCTGCGCGGCTGCGATCAGGTTGAGGTATTCATCGGGGCCGATGCTGTAGCTACTCTGTTCGGGGAAGTAGTTCAGCGCCTCGGCGTAGCTTTCGATTCCGTAGTGCAGGTAATGATCGAGATGGTGGCTCTCCTGCAGGATCTGTTCCTCGAACAGGGAGTGCATCACGACCGCGGCGGCGCCGGCGTCTTCCAACTGGCGCATGCCGGCCAGGGTGTAGGAAAGAGGGGAGGCAGAGGGCACGATCGGGTTTTTCAGGGTCATGCCCATGTAGGTGGTGGTCAGGTCGGTCATATTGTGCGGCTCCTGGAGGTGTCAGGTTTCAAGTTTCAAGTTTCAAGTTTCAAGTGGCAGGGGGCAAGTGGCAAGGGGCAGGTTTCAAGTTTCAAGTGGCAAGGGGCAAGGGGATGATGAAAGTGCGTTCACGCACCACGCACCACGTACCACGCACCACGCCTCACGCCTCACGCTTCGCTGGCCAGGCGTTCGTAGGTTTGCCAATGCTGGTTGATGGCGGCCTGGGCTTCGTCGAGGAAACGCTTGGCCACGTCGGGGTTGCTTTGCAAGAGCATGCGATAGCGCGCCTCGTGGTAGATGTAGTCGCTCAGGGGCAGCTTGGGCTGGCCCGCGTCCAGTTGCAGGGGGTTCTGGCCCTCGGCCTGGCGTCGCGGGTCGAAACGATACAGCGGCCAGTAGCCGGTCTGCATGGCCAGTTTCTGCTGCTCCAGCCCCTTGGCCATGTTGATGCCGTGGGCAATGCAATGGCTGTAGGCGATGATCAGAGAGGGGCCGTCGTATGATTCCGCTTCGAGGAAAGCGCGCACGGTGTGGGCGTCGTTGGCGCCCATGGCCACCTGGGCCACGTAGACATACCCATAATTCATGGCCATTCGGCCCAGATCTTTCTTGACCGTGGGCTTGCCGCCGGCCGCGAACTTGGCCACCGCGCCCAGCGGCGTGGCCTTCGAGGCCTGCCCGCCGGTGTTGGAGTAGACTTCGGTATCCAGCACCAGCACGTTGACATCGCGGCCCTGCGCCAGCACATGATCCAGCCCGCCGTAGCCGATGTCATAGGCCCAGCCATCCCCGCCCACGATCCACACCGAGCGCTTGACCAGGACATCGGCCAGGCTGAGCAGGTCGGAGATCAGCGGCTGCAGGTCGGGGGCCGGGTGGGCCAGCCGTTTGGCTTCGAGGAGGGATTTCAGCTGGGCCACGCGAGCGCGCTGGGCGGCGATGCCGGCCTCATCGCTTTGCTCGGCGGCCAGCAAGGCCGCGGCCAGTTCGGGCGGGATCAGGTCGCCGAGGCGGACGATCAGGTCGCGGGCGTATTCGCCCTGTTTGTCCAGGGTCAGGCGCATGCCAAAGCCAAATTCGGCGTTGTCTTCGAACAGGGAGTTGCTCCAGGCGGGGCCGCGGCCCTCTTTGTTCACCGTCCAGGGGGTGGTGGGCAGGTTGCCGCCGTAGATGCTGGAGCAGCCGGTGGCGTTGGCAATGATGGCGCGGTCGCCGAAGAGCTGGCTGAGCAGCTTGACATAAGGCGTCTCACCGCAGCCGGCGCAGGCCCCAGAAAACTCGAAGAGGGGCTCCAGCAGCTGCACATTCTTGACGTTGTTGAAGGTCAAGCCATCGTGGCGGGGGAAGTCGGGCAGATCGCGGAAAAAGGCCCAATGCACGCGGCCCTGGCTGCGCTGCGGCAGTTGCGGGGCCATGTTGATCGCCTTGCGCCCGACCATGCGCTTGTTTTTGGCCGGGCACACCTCCACGCACAGAGCGCAGCCGGTGCAGTCTTCCACCGCCACCTGCAGGGTGTAACGCAGGTCGGGCAGTTCCTTCCAGCGGGCGGGCGCGGTCAAAAAGCCTGCCGGCGCCGCGGCCAGCGCCTCTTCCCCCACCACTTTGCTGCGGATCACGGCGTGCGGGCAGACCAGCACGCACTTGCCGCACTGGATGCAGACTTCGGGGTCCCACACCGGCGCTTCCAGGGCGATGTTGCGCTTTTCCCATTGGGTGGTGCCGGTGGGGTAGGTGCCATCCACCGGCAGGGCGCTGACCGGCAACTCATCCCCGCGGCCTGCCAGCATCATCGCCGTCACCTGCTGCACGAAGGGAGGCGCCTCGGCAGGAACGACGGGGGGCAGTTCGAGCAGACTGCCGGCGCGGTCGGGCAGGGCAATGGGGTGGAGATGGGCGAGGGTGGCGTCAACCGCGTCATAGTTTTTCTGCACCACCGCCTCCCCGCGCTTGCCATAGGTTTTATAGATCGCTTTCTTGATCTCCGCGATCGCTTCCTCGCGCGGCAGCACGCCGCTGATGGCGAAGAAGCAGGTCTGCATGATCGTGTTGATGCGCACACCCATGCCGGTCTCTTGGGCCACGCGGTACGCGTCGATGGCGTAGAGCTTCAGCTTTTTGGCGATGATCTGCCTCTGCACGGGCCGGGGCAGGGCGTCCCACACCTCGTCGGGGGGGAAGGGGGCGTTGAGCAGCACGGTGGCGCCAGGTTCGGCGTCGGCCAGCACGTCGTAGCGTTCGAGGAAGCCGAATTGGTGCACGGCGACGAAATTGGCGGTGTGGATCAGATAGGCGCGGTGGATGGGGTGGGGCCCAAAACGCAGGTGCGAAATGGTGCGCGCGCCCGATTTTTTGGAATCGTAGACGAAATAGCCCTGGGCGTAGTTCGGCGTCTCTTCGCCGATGATCTTGATCGAGTTTTTGTTGGCCCCCACCGTGCCATCCGCGCCCAGGCCCCAGAACAAGGCCCGCACTGTGCCGCGCGCCTCGATGCCAAAATCAGGATCGTAGGCCAGGCTGGTGAAGGTGACATCGTCATCGATGCCGATGGTGAAGTGGTTTTTGGGATGGGGCTTCTTCATCTCATCGAAGATGCCCTTGATCATGGCCGGGGTGAATTCTTTGGAGGAGAGGCCGTAGCGTCCGCCGATGATGCGGGGCAGCTTGGCGAAGGGCGCGGCGCCCTCGGCCATCCCTTCCATCACGGCGGTGACGATGTCCTGGTACAGCGGTTCGCCGGTCGCGCCCGGTTCTTTGGTGCGGTCGAGCGCGGCGAGGACGCGCACGCTGGCCGGCAGCGCCGCCAGCAAATGCACGCCAGAGAAGGGCCGGTACAGCCGTACTTTGACCACGCCCACCTTTTCGCCCTGCGCCACCAGGTGGTTGACGGTCTCCTCCGCCGTCTCCGCCCCAGAGCCCATGAGCACGATCACGCGATCCGCGTCGGCCGCGCCCACGTAATCGAACAGTTTGTAGCTGCGGCCGCTGAGGCCGGCGAAGTGATCCATCTTCTCTTGCACGATGCCAGGCACGGCAAGATAGAAGGGGTTGACCGTTTCCCGGGCCTGGAAGTAGACATCGGGATTTTGGGCGGTGCCGCGCAGCACCGGGCGGTCGGGCGAAAGGCCGCGGGCGCGGTGGCTGCGCACCAGATCATCATCGATCATGGCGTGTATGTCCGCATCGCTGAGTTGCTCCACCTTCATCACCTCGTGCGAGGTGCGAAAGCCGTCGAACACGTGCAGGAAGGGGACGCGGGCCTGCAAGGTGGCAGCCTGGGTGATGAGGGCGAAGTCCATCACCTCTTGCACCGAGTTGGCGAAGAGCATGGCCCAGCCGGCGCTGCGCGCAGCCATCACGTCGCTGTGATCGCCAAAGATGGAGAGGCCCTGAGCAGCCAGGGAGCGGGCGGCGATATGAAAGACCGTGCTGGTCAGTTCCCCGGCGATTTTGTACATGTTGGGGATCATGAGCAGCAAGCCCTGGCTGGCGGTGAAGGTGGTGGTGAGGGCGCCGGTCTGTAAAGCGCCATGCACGGCCCCGGCCGCGCCTCCCTCTGCCTGCATCTCCTGCACCAGCGGCGTTGTGCCCCAGATGTTGACTTTGTTTTCAGCGCTCCACTGATCCGCCCATTCTCCCATGGGCGAGGAGGGGGTGATCGGATAAATGGCGATCACTTCGTTGGTTTTGTGGGCAACGTAGGCCGCAGCCTCGTTGCCATCGATGGTGACGAATGTCCGGGTCATAATGGATCTCCTGGCAGAAATTGAATGCAATGCCAGGACTCATCATACCCCTTTGATCCGCGGCAAACGCTGATCTAGGTCATGTTTGGCTGCCGAGCTGTCGCGTCTGCTCCCTGCCGCGGGACAGCCCTTTTCGTCTGCCCCGCCACATTGCCTGCCCGCGCAGGGTGTGCTAGAATGCCGTCCATCCGCCCACGTAGCTCAGTGGATAGAGCACTTGCCTCCGGAGCAAGGGGTCACAGGTTCAAATCCTGTCGTGGGTACAGCCACCGGCGGTCGGAACGCTGCCAGCGTTCCGACCGCCGCTGTTTAGGAGCCTGCTTCCCCCGCGCTTGGGGGCGCGTCGGCGGCGGCGCAGTTCACTCAGCGCCGCCAGGCCATCTTTTCCCAGAACCACACCGGCAACACCGGCGCATCGAACAGGCGGCGCTGGCCCGATCCATCGGCCCGCATCACCCACACGCCCCAGACGCCCCCCTCATCACTGCGCCAGGCAATCCAGTTGCCATCGGGCGACCAGACCGGCAGGCCATCGGAGGCGGGGCGGTATGTCAGCCGCGTCCGCCCAGAGCTATTGGCGTTGATCGTGTAGATCTCGAAATTGCCCTCTTCCTGGCTGATGAAGGCCAGCTTTTGGCCATTTGGCGCCCACGCGGGCTGGCCATCGCTGCCCCCGCTGGTCAGGCGGGAGCGCCCGCCCGCGTCGGCATCGGTCAACCAGATGCCGCAATCCGCGCCAAAACAGCCGCGAAAGACGATGCGGTTGTCGGTGGGCGACCATGCCGGGTATTCTCCCTCGATCAAGGCCCGCAGGCCGCTGCCATCGCTGTTGGCGATGTAGATGCGGTCTCCCATCAGGGCCAGACGGCTGGAATCGGGGCTGAAGGAGGGATAGGCCACATCGCCCAGCGGCACCACGCGGCGGCCGCCGCTGTAGTCCGCTCCCATCACCCAGACGCCGGCTTCGCTGCTATTGCCCCATTGATAATAGGCGATCTGGCTGCCGGTGCGATTGAATGCCACCTCGGTGCGCCAGGCGAAGAGGAAGCGCCGTTTGCCGTTGTTGAAATTGTACTCCCACAGCTCCCATTGCTCCGCGTCCAGGTTGGCGTTGGAATAGAGCAGCACGCCGGATGGGCCGACGGGCGTGGGCGGGGCCTCTGGCGTGGGCGGCAGGTCGGTGACCACGGCGATGACCGCATTAGGCTCGCTCAAGCGCACGAAATCTGCCCGCACCCAGCCGAATTGCCCTTGCGCCCGTTCGAACTGGTACCACACTCCATCTCCTGCCTGCGCCTGGCCCTGCACCGGGTAGGTCTCTCCACTCTGGCCGGCGGCGACGGCGGGGTAATTTGTGCCCGGCCCCGCCCGCAGATTGGCGTTGCGGGTCAACGTCAGCGTCACCACCGCGGGGGCGGCTGTGGGGGTCTGCGTGGGCAAGACGCGGGTGGATTTGAGCGAGATGGCCGTGGCCGTGGGCGGGATGCGCGTGGCCGTGGGTGGGATGCGCGTGGCCGTGGGCGGGATGCGCGTGGCTGTGGGCGGGACTGGCGTGGCTGTGGGTGGGATCGGCGTGGCCGTGGGTGGGATCGGCGTAGCCGTGGGCGGGATCGGCGTGGCCGTGGGTGGGATCGGCGTGTCGGTGGGCAGGGCAGCCACCGTCTGGGCCACCGATTGCGCCACCTGCGTGGCCACCACCGCCTCGTTATCGCCGCAAGCTGCCAACAACAGAAGCAACAGGCCGAATGCCAGTGTGCGTATCACAAGCGATTTCCTCATCTTATTTTCCTCCTCCGCAAACACAAAACGTATCGGACGCAAAGGCATGTAGAAAAGCGAACGGCGCTTTGCGTATGAAACGGCAGAACAGCGCCAGTATAACAAATCACGCGCATCGCGTCAATACATCTGCCCCATCTCTCCCTGCCACCGCCCGATCTCGCGGCCATCCGCGGGGGCGTAGAGGAGGATCAGCAGGCTGACAGGGCCGGCAGGAACCGCGGCCAGGGGCAGATCGTAGCCATCGATCACCACCTCCCCGCCCCGCCAGCGGCTGGGGGGATAGGTGTTATGCACCGGGAAATCGTCGGTCTGGGCCAGCAGCGCCCCATCCGCGGCCAGCAGGCGCGCGGAGATCTTGAAATCGGCCGGGGGAGGGGCTGCAACCTGCCAGGCCAGACTCACCCGCAGGCTGGGGCCGCTGCGCGGCTGCCGCAGCGTCCCCTGCCACCCTGCCAGAGTCACTTGCGGCGTGAAGGGGTGGTGGATGGCGTGGGCCAGGGCCGGGGCCGGCGCGCCCGCGGGGGGATGGACACGGATCAGGGGGCCG
>JABWBG010000009.1 GCA_013360575.1 Caldilineales bacterium | reverse complement strand
AGGGGCTGATCGTGCCCGCTGTGCAGGATGGGGGGGCCTGCGCCCAGGCTGCACAGCGCGGCCAGCAACAGCGCGGCCAGGGTCAGCCAGCGCCGCGGTTTGGACGGTTTGTTTGACCGGGGCATAGAGGAGGCGTACAATCGGGGAGAGGAGAGAGAGAGGGGAGAGAGAGAGGGGAGAGAGAGAGGGGAAAGAGAGGGGGGAGAGAGAGAGAGGAGAGAGAGAGAGGGGATGAGGACGAGTAAGCGTATCACGAGCAGCCCAGAGTTGCCAGTTCCCACCCACCCCACCAACCAACAAACCAACCAACCAACCAACAAACCAACCTACCAACCCACCCCCCCATGCCCTTCACCTACACCCTTCTCCACCAGGATGGCCCTGCCCGCGCGGGGGTGTTCACCACGCCCCACGGCGCCATCCGCATGCCCTGTTTTGCCCCGGTCGGCACCCAGGCCACGGTCAAGACACTCAGCCCTCAGGAAGTGCAGGAACTGGGCGCGGAACTGATCCTGGCCAACACCTACCATCTCTACCTGCGACCAGGGGAGGAGCGGGTGGCCCGTTTTGGCGGCCTGCACGCCTTCATGGGCTGGCACGGCCCCATCCTCACCGATAGCGGCGGGTTTCAGATCTTCTCGCTCAGCGCCCTGCGCACGGTAGACGCGGAGGGCGTCACCTTTCAATCGCATCTGGATGGCAGCCGGCGCCGCTTCACGCCGGAGAAGGTGATGGAAATCCAGGCCCGGCTGGGCGCCGACATCATCATGGCCCTGGACGAGTGCCCTGACCCCCTCGACCGCAGCTACAACGAGCAGGCCCTGGCCCGCACCCACGCCTGGGCCGTGCGCTGCGCGGCCAGCCAGCAGCGCCCGCAGGATCAGGCGCTGTTCGGCATCGTGCAGGGGGGCGTCTTTGCCGATCTGCGCCGGCGCAGCGCCGCGTTTTTGGTCGATCTCGACCTGCCCGGCTATGCCATCGGGGGGCTGGCGGTGGGCGAGAGCAAAGCGCAGATGTACGAAACCCTGGAAGTGGTCACGCCCCTGCTGCCGGCGGATCGTCCCCGCTATCTCATGGGGGTGGGCGCGCCGGAAGACATCGTCGAGGGCGTGGCCCGTGGGATCGACCTGTTCGATTGCGTGCTGCCCACGCGCATTGCCCGGCACGGCGCCATCTTCACCGCGGATGGCCGTCTCAACTTGCGCAACGCCCGTTTTGCCGACGAAACCGGCCCCCTGGAGCCGGGCTGCGATTGCTACACCTGCCTTCACTTCCACCGCGGCTACGTGCACCACCTGATCCGCGCCAACGAGATCTTCGGGCTGCGCCTGACCACCCTGCACAACCTGCGTTTCTTGCAGCGGCTGATGGCCGAAATCCGGGCGCAGATCGCGGCCGGCCAGTTCCAGGCCTTCCGGGCCGCCTTTTTGGCCCGTTATCTGGGCGAATCGGTTTAATTCGGGGCTTTCCCTTCCTACTGTTTCGCCGGACAAGGGCTGATTCATCATCAACGATTCACTTTTTGCCCCACCACGGCCCAGCCGGCATTCAGCGGCCACTGCCATGCCCCTCGATCTTGCCATTGCCGGCATCTACTTTCGCTGCCACTTACCCGATCCAGCCTGGCTGGAGCCGTTGGCGCAGCGCTACCACCTTTTCCTGGGCGCGGGGCCGCAGCCCTGGCAGATCGATCTGGTGGTGGAGGAGCAAGTCGAAACCGCCCTCTTTTCCAGCGTAATTGCCGGCTGGGTCACACACTTCACCATCCAGGGGCATCGTGGCTGGATCGACCTCGAACAGCGGCGGGCGCGGGTGAGCACGCCCTCCCTGGCCCGCGCGCCCTCTGCCCTGGAGCGGGTGCTGAGCTACGCCTGCATGCACGAATTGCCCCAGACAGGGCAGGGGCTGCTGCTGCACGCGGCCGGCATCGTGCTGGATGGGCAGGGGCATGTCTTTTTCGGGCCATCGGGCGCGGGCAAAAGCACGGTGGCGCGGTTGGCGCAGGGCGTCGGCCAGGTGCTATGCGACGAGGCGGTCATCCTCCGCCACAGCGCGGCAGGGATAGAGTTGCTCAGCACGCCCTTCTGGGGACTGGGCACCCGCCTGGAGGATGTGCGCTTTGTACAAGCGCGGGCGCCGCTGCACTGCCTCTACCAATTGATCCAGGCTCCCACCTTTGCCCTGGAACAGCTTGAGCCTGCGCCAGCCACCATGGCCCTGCTGGCCACAGAAAAAGTCGCCACCGAACGCACCGCCGCCGCTCACGCCTGGCTGGCCGCGGTAGCTGCGCTGCTGGATCGGGTACCTGTCTACCGCCTGGCCTTCCGGCCCACTGCGGATCTGTGGGATTTTCTGGGCCGCCGGGGATCTGGGCTTGGGTCTCGCCGGGACCGCTAAAACCCTATTGACAGCCCGTTGGTTGTGTGCTAAACTTATTATGTTGTTATAATGACTTGACTCTCCTGGGCGCTTGTCATCTCCCCCGCGCCGCTTCGGCCCGCCTCCGCCCAGGCCCAGTCGCCATTGTTTGGGTATCACAATCGACAATCGCCTGATCCCCGCGCTGCGCCCGATTTGGATCAGGCCTCAACAGGCAAGAGCGTACACCCCATCCCCACCCAAGCGCTTTTTTCGCACCCCACAAGGAGCCTTAGATGGACAAGCAGGAACTGCTCACGCAGTTGTACGACAGCATTCTGGACACCGAGCCAGAAGCCGCCGCCGCCGCCGCCCAGGCCGCCATCGACGCCGGCGTCGATGCCATGGAGGCCATCGAGGTAGCCTCGGAGGCGATCGCCGAGATCGGCGACATGTTCGAAGCCGGCGAAATTTTCTTGCCCAGCCTGATGCTGGCCGGCGAAGCCATGAAACAGAGCATGGCCATCCTCTCCCGCCACCTGCACAGCGGCCAGGCCACGCAGACCAAAGCCAAGGTGGTGATCGGCGCGGTCTCCGGCGATATTCACGATATCGGCAAAAATCTGGTGGCCACCATGCTCTCGGTTCATGGCTACGACGTGATCGATGTCGGCGTCAATGTGCCGCCGATGGAGGTAATCGATGTGGCGCTGCGCGAAAAAGCCCGCTTCATTGCCCTCTCCGCCCTGATGACCACCTCCATGCCCTACCAACAGGATGTGCTCAATCTGCTGACCGAGACCGGCGCCCGCAACCGTTTCTTCGTCATCGTCGGCGGCGGCCCGGTCACATCCGATTATGCCAGACGGATCGGCGCGGATGGCTGGGGCAATAGCGCCGTCTCGGCCGTGCGCTTGTGCGACCGCCTGCTGCAATCGCAGGAAACACCGCCCGTCTCTGCGACATTCGTACAGGAATAGGAGGAGTACGATGACTATCAATCGTGATCGACTCATGGATGTGCTGGACAAAGCGCACCGCGGCCCGGTGATCAAGCAGTTCGATTGGGACACACGCGTCATCCCCGGCGTCATCGCCGCCAAACTGAAAGAGTATGGGCTGCAAAAAACCTGCGACCCGGCCAACCCCATCAACCAGGATCTGGAACTGGCCGATCGCTTCTATCGGGCAGCGGTGGACGTCGCCACAGAGGTGGGCATGCTCTGCACCGACACCCAACGCGCCATCCGCTACTCGCAAGCAGAGCTGCTGGCCGGCGTGGACGCGGCCCCCGCGGCCTTCACCCTGGGCGAGGGCCGGGAGATCGCCCACTTCGTCCACCGCGCCATCTCCGACCCCACCCCCCCGATCTGGGTCTCCCCCCTCAGCATCGCCGTGTCCGAGGAGGTATTCGAGCCGCTGGTGACCGGCATCGCCGCCATCCCCGAGGTGGACTGCCTGGAAGGGCCCTCTTTCGAGACGATCTGGGGCGCGCCGCTGCGGGCCGGGTCGCCCTACGAACTGCTGGCAGGCAAGATGCAGGCAGAGGCTTTTTACGGCGCCATCGCCAGGGCCGGGCGAGAAGGCATCGGCCTTTACGCCGTCGGCACCTCGCCCACGCATTACGGCGTCTTGGGCGGTTTTGGCATCCCCGGCGGCTACAAACCGCAGCGAGACATCGTTCTGGTGCTCTCGCCGGTGGAGATCAAGACCTCCTACGAGAACCTGATGAAGCTGGCCCACGCCTACAACTGCGGCGGCCAAACCTACGGCGGCTCCTGGTCGATGATCGGCGGCTACGCCGGCGGGCCAGAGGGCGCGGCCCTCTCCTGCATCGCCTGCACGATCATGCTCTACAACGTCTACCAGTGCGTGAATGGGGCCAGTTTCCCCTACGATCTGAAGACGATGGGCAATTGCGGTCGTCCGGCCTTGTGGTCGCTGGGGGTGGTGTTCCAGGCGCTCAGCCGCAACACCCACCTCTGCGCCAATTCCGTGCTCAATCAGACGGCCGGCCCGGCGACAGAGTGCCTGCTGTACGAGTCGGCAGTGGGGATGATGCTGCTGAGCGTGTGCGGCGCCTCCTCCTGCACAGGGCCGCGCTCTGCCGGCGGCAAATACACCAACTACATCACCCCGCTGGAAGTTAAATTCGCCGGCGAGGTGTTCAAACGGTGCGCGGGCATGAGTCTGGCCCAGGCCAACGAGATCGCCAACCGCCTGCTGCCCAAATACGAGCAGCAACTGGGCAACCCGCCCAAAGGCCAGAGCTTCCAGGAATGCTACGATCTGGCCACACTCCAGCCTTCGGACGAATGGCAGCGGATATACGACACCGTCAAGGATGCCGCCATCGCCGCGGGCATGCCCCTGCACTGAGAAACGCCATGACCGCCCACCCTGTCGAAATCTACGACACCTTCGCCGAAGCCTGGACCCTGGAAGTTTCGCGCCTGCTGATCACGGCCATGACCACCGAGTTGGCGATGGGCGCGGCCCAGCAATTCGCCGGCGCGGCCGGTTCCAGCATGATCGGCTCCCCCCTCAACGCCGGCATCGAACGCGTGGCCGGGCCGCACGAGACCCCGGATCACCGCCCCGGCGTCTTCCTCTCCCTGGCCCACATCCCCGAAAACCGGCAGGCGCTGCTGAAAGAGATCGAACTGCGCCTGGCCCTGGCCTCGCTGGTGCCCACCGTGGCCCTGTTCGATGCCATGATCCCCGGCCTGGACAGCGTGCGCGTGGACATCCACGCCCACTTTGCCATGTCGCAGACGCGCTGGGCCGGGAAAGATGGCGAACGTCTGGTCGCGGGCCGACGGATGTGCGTGGTGCCCACCACCACCGGCGAATTTCTCTACGAAAAAGAACTTCGGATCAGCGCCAACGGCACCGATGGCCATTTCGTCTGCTTCGCCGCCAACGCCGCCGCGGCGGTCGCCGCCATTCTGGCTGCCAAAGATGCGATCGCGGCGGTGGACGGCGTGGCGCCGATGGGCTACGGCCTGGAGCA
This sequence comes from Caldilineales bacterium, assembly GCA_013360575.1. GTDB lineage: Bacteria > Chloroflexota > Anaerolineae > J102 > J102 > JABWBG01. Next base: position 28,385 of record JABWBG010000009.1, on the reverse strand, counting down.
GGTGTACCGCGAATTGGATTACATCCCTTCCCTGCGCACGCAGATCGAGGACAGCAAAGTGCCGGCAGGCGTGGAATCGGTGCTGAACCTGCTGATGTTCGGCGCCTCTGCCGATCTGATGGCCCGGGCCATGGGGCTGGCGTTGCAGGCCGCGGCCCAGGCCCCTGGCGTCATCGCCCTGACCGCCATGAACTTCGGCGGCGAGTTCGGCAAACACAAGTATTACCTGCGCCAACTGCTGCCCCCGATCCCTGAGGAATGAGGCCATGACCGCCGATGACATCCTGGACGGCCTCGAACTGGCCGTCATCGAGTACGACCCCGCCGCCGCCGCCCACTGGGCGCAGCAGGCGGTGGCGCAGCAGATCGACCCCATCACCGCGCTCGCCGCCTTGACCGAGGCCATCCGCGAGGTGGGGGAGGGGTTTGGCTGCGGGGAATTGTTCCTGCCCGACCTGATCGCGGCGGCAGAGGCGATGGCCGCGGCCACAGCCATCCTCGAAGCCGAGGTGGCGCAGCGGGGCCTGCACCGCCAAGGGCTGGGCGTGGTGGTCATCGGCACCGTGTTCGGCGATATCCACGACATCGGCAAGAACATGGTGGCCACCCTGCTCAGCGCCGCCGGCTTCACCGTGCACGATCTGGGCATCAATGTGCGGGCAGAGGCCTTTGTCGCTGCCGTGACCACCTACAACGCCCAGGTGCTGGCCCTCTCTGCCCTGCTCACCACCACCGCGCCAGAGCAGAAAAAGGTGATCGACCTCTTGACCGCCGCCAACCTGCGCCAGCAAGTGAAGGTGATTGTGGGCGGCGGCGGCATCACCGCGGATTTTGCCGCGGCCATCGGCGCCGATGGCTTCGACGCCACCGCGCCCGGCGCGGTCAAGCTGACCAAAACCCTCCTCGCTCTCTGATTCAGAGAAGGATCCTCGCCCCATGCCCCGTCAGGGCTTCCGCAACCGCACCCCGTGGCAGATGCTGCCGGAAGCGCAGATCGACGCGCTGCACGAGGGCGCGCTGCGCGTACTGGCCGAGCCGGGCATCCTGTTCGAGGATGCGTGGGCGCTGGCTTTCCTGGCCCAACAGGGCTGCACGGTGGACGAGGCCTCTGGGCGGGTGCGTTTTCCTCGCCAACTGGTGGCAGCCTGCCTGGCAGAGGCGCCCAAACAGTTCACTCTGGCCGCGCCCAACCGGGCCAACGACCTGCATCTGGGCGGCGACCGCCTCTATTTCACCCACTCCTCCGGGATGCAGAGCATCGATCTCGACACGCTGGAACCGCGGCGGCCCACGCGGCAAGAGTATATCGACTGCATCCGCGTGTTGCAGGCGCTGCCGCACCTGGATCACCTGGGCTGCTACCCCTATTTCGGGTTCGACGACCTGCCCGATGTCCTGGCCGTGCCCGCCGGGGTGGCGCTGCACATGCAGTACTCCGACAAGCACCAGATCACCGCTTGCTCCAACGACGCCGAACTCTTCACTTTTCAGATGGCGCAGGCGCTGGGCCAGGAGATCGCCGGCACCATCGGCTCCTCGCCGCCCCTGACCTGGAGCAGCGCCGCGGTCGCCTCCGCCCGCCGCATCGTGGAGGCGGGGTATGCGCTGACCACGGTGGATGGCTCGATGATGGGCGGCACCGGCCCGGCCACCGTGCCCGGCTCGGTGATCGTCAGCACGGCGGAGCACCTGGCCATGGTGGTGTTGGCGCAGTGCCTGCGGCCTGGCCAGCGCATGCTGATCGGCCATTTCTCGGCCCCGCTGAACATGCGCAGCGGCTCCCCCGCCTTCGGTCAGATCGGGTCTTCGCTGAACAATGCCATGTTCAACCAGTTGTGGCGGCGCTATGGCCTCCCCCTTAGCAATGGCAGCCCCGGTTATGTCAACGCCAAGGGCATCGAGTTCCAGGCCGGCTACGAAAAGGGGATGGCGGCCATCGCCGCGGCCCTGTCCGGCGTCAATTCGATGCTGCTGCACCTGGGCGTGGCCAACGAACTGACCGCGCATCCGGTGCAGGCCATTCTCGATGACGATATCGCCGGCATGGTGGGCCGCTTCATCTCCGGCGAGGAGATGAGCGAAGAGACGTTGGCCGTGGCCCTGATCCAGGCGGTCGGCCCCATCCCCGGCCATTATCTGAACCAGGCGCACACGCGCAAGTGGTGGCGAAAGGAGCAGTTCACCGGCGCCACCGCCGACACGCAAACCTACGCCGAGTGGCAGGAGGGGGGCAAAAAGACGGCCTTCGACCACGCCCGCGCCCGTTTCGCCAGCATCCTGGCCGCGCCGGAGCAGCGTTTCACCACCCCCACGCAAGACGCCGAACTGGAACGGATCCTGCAAGAGGCGCGGCGTTACTTCGAAAAGCGAATCTAGCGCAGTTTTTGGACGATGGATGATGGACGATGGACGATTAATATCTATTATCCAATAAAACAATAACAAATAATTCACCTTATTTTGTCATTGCGAGGGGCGATAGCCCCGAAGCAATCCCCAACGCTGATTGATAGCCACAAAATTGACGAACCACCTTGGAGATTGCTTCGCCATGCGACCTGCGGTCGCCCTCGCAATGACACATCAGGTGAACTGTTACCGAATAACTAATAACTAATAACCAAAAGGAACACAACCATGCATTACCGACAATTGGGCAAGACGGGGATTGCACTCTCTGAGATCGGGTTTGGGGCGTGGGGCATTGGCGGCGCCTGGTGGGCCGGCGCGGACAATGACGAATCGCTGACAGCTCTGCACGCGGCCTTTGACCAGGGCGTCAATTTCGTGGACACGGCCCCCAACTATGGCGACGGGCTGAGCGAAAAACTGGTGGGGCGGGCCATCGCCGCCTGGCCCGAACGCATCTACGTGTCTACGAAGGTCAATCCCATGAATTTTACCTGGCCGGCAGCGCCAGGCGCGCCGCTGGCCGAGGTGTTCCCCAAGGCATGGATCATCGCCTCGGCCGAGAAAAGCCTGAAGCGGCTGGGGGTGGAATGCCTGGATCTGCTGCTGCTGCACGTCTGGCTGGATGAATGGGCGCACCTGGATGACTGGCAAGAGGCCTTCACGCAGCTCAAACAGCAGGGCAAGGTCGCCGCCTTCGGGCTATCGTTGAATTATCCCCTGGAGCCGGATTATGGCGCCGCGGGCATCGCCACCGGTCTGATCGACGCCTGCGAAGTCACCTACAACATCTGGGAGCAGGCGCCGGAGACGGCGCTGTTTCCGCTGGCGCTGGCCGAACAGGTGGGCATCATCGTCAAATCCCCCCTCGATGAAGGCGCGCTGAGCGGTAAGATCACGCCCCAAACCACCTTTGCGCCCGGCAGTTTTCAAGATTTCTACTTCTCCGGCGACCGGCGACGGGAGGTGGCGGAGCGGGCCGAGCGTTTGCGCTTTCTGCTGCGTCAGGAGGGCGATACCCTGGCGCAGGCGGCCTTGCGCTTCTGTCTCAGCCATCCTGCTGTGACCAGCGTGATCACCGGCATGCGCAAATTGCATCACGTGCTGGAAAACACCGCCGCATCGGAACGAGGCCCGCTGCCTGCCAGCGACATGGCCCTGTTGAAGGAGCATGCCTGGCCGCACAACTTCTGGGCATAGCGGGAGCAAGCAGCCGCGTCCCCGACATCATGCAGAAAAAGGAGGTGCCCCCTGCAGAGAAACGGCTCACACAGATCTGAACACCAACTATCAACCCATTTAGCGACGAAGATTGCTTCAAGGAGGAGCAACCACATGTCAAAGAAACGCAGTTTCTGGTTCGTCATCGTCGTCTTGATGATGATCCTGCCCCTGGCGGCTGCCTGCGCCACGCCTACCCCCCAGGTGGTGGAGAAGCAGGTGGAAGTCACCGTGGAAAAGCAGGTGGAAGTCATCAAGGAAGTTGTAAAGACCGTCGAGGTGGAAGTTGTACAGACCGTTGAGGTGGAAAAGGTCGTGACGGTCGAGGTTCCTGTCAAGCAGGAGATCGTCACCCTCGCCTACAACGGCTACTTCGAGAAGACCTTCGGGCCGGCCGCGCCGCCCATCGATGCCATTCGCGAAGAAGTGGCCAAGAAGTATCCCAACATCGAAGTGCGGCTGAACATCATGCCCTACGAAGCCGGCCCCTGGCGCGATAACTATCTCGCCTGGTTCCAGGCCGAAGATGGCACCACCGACTTGATCGGCATGGGGTTGTACTGGTTGCCCGAATTCGCCAAGGCCGATTGGTTGCTGCCGCTGAACGACCTGATCAGCCCGGATGTGCTGGGCAAACTGAACCCGGCCTACCTCGATGCCTTCACGGTCGATGGCCAACTGCTGGCGCTGGGCCCCTGGTGGGGCGGCATCGGCGGCCTGTACTACCGCAAAGACCTGCTGGAGGCAGCCGGCATCGCCCCGCCGCAGACCTACGCCGAACTGGTGGATGCAGCCAAGCAGATCACGGCCCAAAACCCTGAACTCAGCGGCTGGACCTGGCCCGCGCTCAAGGAACAGGTGCTGGTCAACCGTTGGGTCGAGTACCTGAGCGGCCACGGCGGTTCCTACTTCGACGCCGCCGGCCAGTGCGCCATGAACGACGCCAACGGATTGGCGGCCCTGAACTTCATGAAGAGCCTGCTGGATGAGGGCGTCACCCCGCTGGAGGCGCTGACCTGGAAGGAAGAGGAGTCGCAGGTGCGGTTCACCAGTGGCCTGTCCGTCTTCCACACCGGGCGGCAGGACATGATGTTCTGGCTGAACGACCCGGCCCAGTCCAAGGTCGTCGACAAATGGGGCTTCGTGCCCATGCCAGCCGTGGAGCCGGGCCAAGGCGCCGGCTTCTTCGAAGGCTGGGGCTTCTCGATTAACAAGTACACCGAAAACCCGGAGGCCGTGGCCAAAGTGTTGGAGGTGATGTTCGACTTCCCCGTGCAGAAGGCCTTCAACCTCTCGCAGGGGCCGGTGCAAGCGCACATGGATGTGTATAGCGACCCCGAAGTGCTCGCCAACAACCCCAACATGCCGCTGATCGAAAAGGTCGCCAGCACAGCTATCCCCCCCATTCCCTCGCCGCGCTTTGCCGAGATCTCGTCCATCCTCACCGAGGAGTTGCACGCGGCGCTGGCCGGACTGAAGGCGCCGCAAGACGCCCTCGACGCGGCGTGCGCGCAGATCGACGCGGTCGGCCCCTAACCCCTTCGCCTGGCGAGGGCGGAGGTTCGTTTCTCCGCCCTCGCCAAATTTATTAATTATTAATGATTAATAATTGATATTGCGCGAGTTAGTGCATTGGAAACAACTTTCCTGTCCGTTGCGCGTATTCTGCTGGTTTATATTCTGATCGTAGGCCTGATCTTCCTAGGGCTGGTCATGCTGGCGCGGGCGTGGGCCGCCGCCCGGCAGATGCGCACGCGCTGGCGCGGGCTGACGGCAGCAGTGGGCGGTTTGTATGTGCTCGCGGCCCTGGTCTTCGTCGTGCGTCCAGGGCTGGCCGCGGCCCCGGCCGCGCTGGCGCTGGCGGGCAGCCTCATGCTCGGCATCGGGCTGGGGCGGGTGCGCCGTCTCAACCTGCGCGAGCCAGAGCTGGCGCTGCTCTTCATCCTGCCGGCAGTGGTCGGCATCTTCCTTTTCTATTACTATCAGATCGCGCAGACACTCATCTACAGCCTGCACACCCTGGAATACACCACCGCATGGAGCAGTGAAACCTTTATCGGGCTGCGCAACTATATCAGCGTGTGGAACAGCCCCAACTTCCGCGCCGCCCTGGGCTACACCCTCTATTTCACGGGCGTGGCGGTCTTCTTCGAGTTCTGGATCGGGCTGGGCATGGCCATGACTACCTTCTGGGTGGGCGGACGCCTGGCCGGCGTGCTTCGTTCGATCATCATCATCCCCTGGGCCATCCCCCCGATCATTTCCGCCGCCATTTGGAAATGGTTTTTCAACGCCGATGTGGGTCTGGACAGCCTGCTGGTGCAGTGGGGCGTCCTCGAAAAAGTGCCTATCTTTCTGGTCGATCCGATTCTGGCGCGGCACGCGGTGATCGTCGCCGACATCTGGAAGATGTCCTCGATGATCGCCATCCTCATGATCGGCGGGCTGGCCATCATCCCCCAAGACATCTATGACGCGGCCAAAGTGGATGGCGCCCGCGGGTTCTATCGCTTCCGCCGCATCACCTTGCCCCTGCTGACGCCAACCATCGCCGTGGCCCTGCTCTTCCGGGGCATGGACGCCATCCGCACCTTCGACCTGATCTACGGCCTCACCCGCGGGGGGCCTGGCGTCAGCACAGAGACGCTCAGCTCCCTGGCCTACAAATTCTACTTCAGCCGCGCCCAATTTGGCCTTGGCTCGGCCTACGGCGTGGTCGTTTTCCTGATCGTGCTGCTGCTCGGCGTCTTCTATGTCAGCCGCATCCGCAAAAACCTGAGGTTCAAAGGCGCATGAAATCCTGGCTGCAACGCAACGCCAAGCGCATCGATCGTACGCTGGCCCTGCTGACCACGATCGTCATCACCCTCTTCTGCCTGATCCCCCTCTTTTGGGTCTTCAGCACCTCGCTGAAGCCGATGGGCAGCGAATATCTGATCCCCATCCAGCTCTGGCCGGAGGAGCCGACGCTGAACGCGTACCGCAACGTCATCGACGAGCTGGGCTTCCTCACGCCGCTGGGCAACAGCTTCCTGGTCTCCCTCTCCACCGCCATCCTCTGTCTGGTGGTTTCGGCCACCGCCGCCTACGCTGTGGCGCGGCTGCGCTTCCAGTTCAAGGTGCAATCCCTGGTGCTGCTGCAACTGGGGGCCATGATTCCCCCCGTGGTCACCATCGCCCCCACCTTCGTGCTGCTGAAAGAGATCGGCCTGCTCAAATCCCTGCCCGCCATGGTCATCCCCAATGTGTTCTACAGCGTGCCGTTGGCCACCTGGCTGCTGGCCAGCTATTTCGCCGAGCTGCCCTTCGAACTGGAGGACGCGGCCAAAGTGGATGGCTATCGCCCGTTCCAGATCTTTCTGCGCGTCATCCTCCCCCTCTCGTTGCCCGGCATGTTTGCCGCGGGCATGTTCGCCTTCATCGGATCCTACGGCGAGTTCATGCTGGCCTCGGTCGTCACCCTGGGCATCAAAGATGTGCAGACCATCCCGGTGGCCATTCAAAACTTCTCTTTCGCCTTCCGCCAGCAATGGACCTGGATCTCCGCCGGGGTGGTGCTGGCGATCCTGCCGGTGATCACCATCGTCCTCATCTTCCAGCGCTGGGTGATCCGCGGCCTCACCGCCGGATCCGTGAAGTATTAACTGCCAACTCAACAGATCAGATCATGAGCAAAGTCTCCGTCCGCCATCTGGCCAAACGCTTTCACAATGCGGTGGCCGTCGACGACATCACCCTCGACTTCCCCGACCGCAAATTGACCGTGCTCGTCGGCCCTTCGGGCTGCGGCAAGACCACGCTGCTGCGCATGTTGGCCGGGCTGGAGGAGCCGACCGCCGGCGAAATCATCATCGGCGAAAAAGAAGTGGCGTATGTGCCCGCCTGGGAGCGCAACATCGCCATGGTCTTCCAGAGCTACGCCCTCTACCCGCACATGACCGTGTTCAAGAACATCGCCTTCCCTCTGGCCGCGCGCGGGATGTCGCGCAAAGAGATCAAGGCGCGTGTGGCCGAGACCGCGGCCATCCTCGGCCTCAGCGACTTGCTCGATCGCCTGCCGCGGCAGCTTTCCGGCGGGCAGATGCAGCGGGTGGCAATCGGGCGCGCCATCGTTCGCCAGCCCGATCTCTTCCTCATGGATGAACCCCTCTCCAACCTGGATGCCAAGCTGCGCGTCAGCATGCGGGCCGAACTCAAGCGCCTGCAGTGCGATCTGGGCGTCACCACCGTCTACGTCACCCACGATCAGGCCGAGGCGATGACCCTGGCCGATCAGCTGGTGGTGATGAACGCGGGCCGCGTCCTGCAGGCCGGTTACCCCGAAGAGGTCTATCTGCATCCCAACAGCATCTTTGTGGCCGGTTTTCTGGGCAGTCCCGGCATGAATTTCCTGCCCGGCCGGCTGGACAAACACACCTGGCAGATCGCCTCCGATTGCTTCACCTATCCGTTGTCGCCGGCGATACGCGCCCAGCTCGCCGCCGCGCCCGACCACCTGCCGGTGATGCTGGGCATCCGTCCGGAAGACATCCAGATCAAGTTGGCGCCCCTGCCGGGCGCGCTGCCGGCCGCGGTCTACATCTCCGAAGTGCTGGGCAAAGAGACGTTGCTCACCCTGCAATGCGGCGATAACAGCGTCAAGGCCATTGTCGGGGCGATGGTGCGCATGGAGATCGGTGCGGCGGTGTGGATGAACTTTGCCCCCGCCAGCCTGCGCATCTTCGACGCTGCCAGCGAAGCCCTCCTCGCCGATGGCAGCCGGTAAAGGTCCGGCGCTGCTGTGTTTTTTTCGATTCTGTTGACATCCTGGTAGCATTGTGTTAAACTCGCACATCAACTTATTATAACAACATAATAAATTGATCCACTCGAAACCACGTGAACAGGAGCAACATGGGAAACTTGACCATTCTCGATTCAACCGCCATCGACCGGGACGCGCCCGTGCCGCTATACCACCAACTACGCCAGGCCCTGCTGGAACCGCTGGAGCAAGGCCATTGGCGAGAAGGCGATCTCATCCCCACCGAACGTGAGATCTGCGAGGCCTACAACGTCAGCCGGATCACGGTGCGGCGGGCCATCAACGAACTGGTGCGCGAGGGCTACCTGGTATCGCAGCAGGGCAAGGGCACGTTTGTGGCCCGGCCCAAAGTGCAGCGCGAATTGACCCAGTTGCGCAGTTTCTCCGAAGAATTGGCAGCGGCCGGCCTGCGCGCCGGCTCGCGGTTGCTCTCCCTCCGCCAGGAGCCGGCCCTGGGAGATGTGGCCGCGGCCCTGCAACTGTCCGTTGGCGCCTGGGTCTGGATCGTCGAACGCCTCCGCCTGATCGAAGAGGAACCCACGATCCTCTCCATCTCCCATCTGCGCCTGCCCCCGCAGGTGACGCTCACCGCCGCCGAGATCGAAGCCGAAGTCTCCCTGTGGCGGCTGCTGCGCCGGCAGGGCGTCACCTTCGCCCGTTCCGAGTTGACCATCCAGGCCATTGCCGGCAGCGATCGCGAAAATGAACTGCTGCAGACGGCCCCCGGCTCCCCTCTCTTGCTGGTGGAAAGCACCATCTATTCCGACGATGGCGCGCCGGTCGAATACACCCGCATGGTCAGCCGCGGCGACCGCTACAAATACGTCGTCCGCTCCGCCTCGCTGGCGGTGGGGGCGTGACCGTGACAGGAGACGCGCCCATGCTGCTGGCGGTGGATGTGGGCACCTCCGCCCTCAAAGCTGTGGTCTACACCGCGGCCGGCCAGACGTTGGCCGTGGCCACGCAGCGCTACGCCTATGCCACCCCCCAGCCCGGCTGGGCCGAGGGCGATCCCGAAGCCTGGTGGGCCGCGTTCTGCGCGGCCACGCAGGCTCTGCGCGCGCAGGGCCTGCGCCTGGATCAGCTCACAGCCATCGCCTTCACCGGCCAGATGCACTCTGCCGTGCTGCTGGACGCGGGGCACACCGCGCTGTCGCCGACGATCCTCTGGCTGGATCGCCGCGCCCACGTCGAGACCGAGCTATTGCAGCAGCGATACCAGTTGCCGCCCTACCAGCTCAACAGCACCTACACCCTGCCCAAGCTGCTGTGGCTGCGCCGCCACCGTCCCGATGTCCTGGAGCGCACCGCGGCCATCCTCTGGCCCAAGGATTATCTCCGTTTCCGCCTCTCGGGCCTGCTGGCCACCGACCTGACCGAATGCGGCGGCGCCGCCCTGCTCGATTGGCCTACGCAGACCTGGGCGCTGGATCGCCTGGCCTTTGTCGGCCTGGACGCCAGCGTGCTGCCCCCCATCCTGCCCGCGGATGCGATCATCGCCTCGCCCCGCCCCGCCCTCGCCGCCGAGCTGGGCCTGAATCCCGCCGCCGGCATCCTCACCGGCGTGGGCGATGTCGCCGCCCTCATCACCGGCGCGCCGCCCCGGCCAGGCCGCGTCGTCTGCTCGCTGGGCAGCTCCTCCATGGTGTTCATGGCCCTTGCCCCCGGTCAGCGCGCGCAGGATCGGGCCGACCGGCTGTACATCTACCCCTTCCTCCCCCCCTATCGCCTGGCCGGCGGCGTTTCCTCCACCACCGGCGCCGCCCTCAGTTGGATGCACCAACAATTCTTCGGCCAGCAATCGCCGGAGGTCAGCTTCACGCAGGCGGCAGAAAAGGCCCTGGCGGTGGAACCGGGCGCGGAGGGGCTGATCTTCCTGCCCTATCTGGCCGGCGAACGCAGCCCCTACTGGTCGGATGAGATCCGCGGCGGGTTTTACGGGCTGCGGCTGAGCCACGAACCGCGACACCTGGCGCGGGCGGTCATGGAGGGCGTGGCCTTCAGCCTGCGCCACCTCTTGGACATCTACGCCGAGATGGGCCTGCCCGTGACCGAGTTGGCCCTGGCCGGCGGCGGCGCCAACACGCCCGGCCTGGCCCAGATCATCGCCGATGCCTGCGGCCACGACGCCGCCATCTACACCGCCGAAGAAACGGTCACCCGCGCCCTCTACGCCCTCTGCCAGCAGGCCCTGGGCCAAGAGGAGATGGCCGTCGCCCTGGAACGCACCTTTGGGCCCCCGCGTTGGGTCAGACGCCGGCCCCCGCTGGCCCCCGCCTACGCCGCCGCCTACGCCGCTTATCGCCGCTTCAGCGCCTTTGCCGCGCAAGAAGCAGCGCCCGACCACGTCCCGCCCCCTTCACCCTTCCCGGAGCAGCAGAAATGATCGGAAAACAAAGACGCATGCAACGACTCCTCGTTGGCCCCCACCGCCGCTGCCTCCTCGTTCCCCTCGATCATGGGCCTTGGCTGGGGCCGGTGACCGGCATCGACCGCCCCCGGCAGATCACATCCGCCGTGCTGGCCGGCGGGGCCACTGCCCTGCTGGTCACACCCGGATTCCTGCGCCAGGTGGCAGATTTGATCCCGCCGCAGGTCGGCATCGTGCTGCGCGTCAGCGTCAGCGCCGGCCTCAGCGCCGAGGCGCGCCAGGAGATCCCGGTCGTGACGGCCTCCACGGCGCTGCGCATGGATGTCGACGCGGTAGCCGTTTCCATCTTTTTTGGCCGCGGGGGCGAGCCTTTCCTGCTGCAATGGTTCGGCCAGTTGATCGAGCAGTGCCACAGCCTGGGCCTGCCTGTGGTGGCCGAGATGATGCCCCCGCCGGAACAGTTCTATCAGCCGGAACAGATCGCCCACGCCGCGCGCATCGGGATGGAGGTGGGCGCGGACATCATCAAGACCAACTACTGCGGCGATATCGTCGCCTTTCGCCAGGTGGTCGCCGCCACCGCCCTGCCGGTGATCGTGGCCGGCGGGCCAAGCAGCGGCAACGATGATAACACCCTGGAGGTGGCCGGCGATGCAGTGGCTGCCGGGGCCGCGGGCGTGGCCTTTGGCCGCCGGGTGTGGCAGGCGCCCCATCCCGAAGAGGTGGTGGCCGGGCTGCACCGCGTCCTCTTCCCCGCCTCATCAACACACGCCGCCGCCTGATGGCCGATGACATCATCGCCGCCAGTGCCGGCTTCGGCGAGCTCAGTCGAGCCGCCAACCATTCTTTCGAGGTCTGAACATGCGAAAAATCAAAGCAATATCCTACGGAGTTGGCAATATCGGTCGAGACATCGCCCGTTTCATGGTTGACAAAGGCGTCATTATCACCGGCGCCATCGACCTGAGAAACGTGGGCCAGGATCTGGGTGATGTCATCGGCAGCGGTCGCAAACTGAACGTTCAAATCAGCGACAACGCCGATGAGGTGCTTGCCAAGACCTCAGCCGACATCGCGCTCATCGCCGTTGCCACCGCCATGGAGAAGATCTATCCCCACGTCAAACGGTGCCTGGAAGCGGGCCTCAACGTGATCACCACTTCCGAGGAAGCCTCCTATGCCTGGACATCCAGCCCCGCCATCGCCGCCAAACTGGATCAAATCGCCAAGGAAAACGGGGTCACTGTGACCGGTTCGGGCATGCAGGACGTGTTCTGGGTCAACCTGATCACCGCCCTGACCGGCGCATCCCACCGGATCGAGTCGGTCGAGGGCCGCGCCATGATCAACATGGATGAATTAGGCCCGATGGTGGCGGAATTTTATGCAGTGGGCAGGAAAGCCGATGATATCTACGCCATGATCGAGCGAAAGGAAAAGCTGCCGCTGGGGGACGAGGTGGTCTGTCTGCGCATGGATCTGGAAAACCAGATCGCGGGCCTGGGGCTGACGACGAAAAGCATCACCGAGAGCGTCAGGCCGATCATTCTCGATCACGATCTGCCCTGCAAAGCATTCAACCGGATCATCCCGGCCGGGGATGTGACGGGGCTGGACAATACGATCGTGATCGAAACCGCCGAGGGCATCCTGTTCCAGGCGACGCAGACGGCCAAAGTCTATGAGCCGGGGGAGTATGACATCAACGAGTGGCTGATCAGGGGCACGCCCACCATTCACCTGCGCAATGACAGGCCTCCCACGCTTCTGGGCACCAGTTCGCAGATCGTCAACCGCATCCCCGATGTGATCAACGCCCGGCCCGGCTATGTGACCATCGATGAGCTGCCCAAGCTGGTGTGCAAAGTTCGCTCCCTGGAGCACTATCTCACCTCCTGACCATCACCGAATGGATACAGCCGCAAACGATACGCACACGAGGCGATTGTAAATGAGTGAAATTGATATTCTGGTTCAAAACGGGTTGGTTGTCACTATCGATGACCGCCAGCCGCTGATCGAAGATGGGGCTGTGGCGATTGACCGGGGCCGCATCCTCGCCGTCGGCCCAACGGCTGAGCTGGCGGGGCAGTATCGGGCCAAAAAGGTGCTGGATGCCCGGCGAAAAGCGGTGATGCCCGGCCTGATCGACACCCACCATCATTTCTTGCAGAATTTCCACAAGGGCACGCGCGATGATCTGGCCCTGCTGGACTGGATCGATCAGGTGTCGGTGCCCCGGATCAAGGTGGCGGTGCAGGATTATCTGAACGGCAGCCACGGCGCGCAACTGCATTCCTCGCGGCTGGGCTGCGTCGACGCCATCCGCGCCGGTATCACCACCATCCTGAACATGGAATGGGCCACCGATCCCTGTGTCGTGGATGTGTTCGAGCAGGCGGGCCTACGCGTCGTCCACACCCTGACGATGACCGATCAGTGGATCTCGCCGGAGGTGCTGCTGCCCCACGCCACCCTCTACCGGCTGGCCGATGCCCTGCGCCAGCGCTGCGCCGGCTCGACCGAGGGCCGCGTCACCTTTCGCTACGGTTTGGCCTGTCCCAATTCGTGCAGCGTGCCGCTGATCCAGGAGGTGCGCCGCCGCGCGGACCGCGAAGGGGTGCTGATTCATATCCACATCGCCGAAACCGAATACGAGTGGCGCAATATCGGCGAATTGTTCGGAGCCACTCCCACCGGCCATCTGCACAATTTGGGGCTTTTGGGGCCTGATGTGCTGGGCGCGCACTGTATCTGGCTTTCGGATGCGGATATCGAGCTTTTTGCCCGCACCGGCACCAAAGTGGCGCACAACCCGGAATGCAACATGAAGATCGCGGATGGCGCCGCCCCGATCCAGAAACTGCTCGACGCCGGGGTCGTGGTCTCGCTGGCCACCGACAGTTGCGCGGTCAACGACAACATGGATATGTTCGAGGCCATGCGCACCGCCGCGTTCTTGCAAAAACTCACCACCAACGATCCCCGCGTCTTGCCCGCGCCCGTGACCTTGCGCATGGCCACGTTGGAGGGGGCCAGGGCGCTGGGCATGGAACAGGAGGTCGGCTCGCTGGAGGTCGGCAAAAAAGCTGATCTGATCTTGGTGGATCTGTCTGCTGCACACATGCGCCCGCTCAATCGCATCGAGAACAACCTCGTCTACTGCGCGTCCAGCCATGACGTGGCCACAGTCATTTGCAATGGGCGGGTGCTGCTGGAAGATCGGCGCTTCGTCGCCCTGGACGAGGAGGCATGGGTGGGCGACGCGGTGGCCTACGCCGATGCCCGCTTCCGCCAGGCCGGGATCGAACTGCCCTCGTATTTCAACCTCTTTTCGTAATGGCTTGATTTTGGCCACGACTTTTCAAGGAGTTTGCCATGAACGTCGCCCGGTTGCATGGGCCTCTGTCCATTCAAATCGATGAAATGCCCGTTCCCGAGATCGGCCCGCGCGAGGTGTTGGTGCGCGTGGCCCACTGCGGCGTGTGCGGCACCGACGTGGAAGCCTACGTCGGCAAGCAACCGCGCGGCTGGACGATCACCTATCCCTTCCGTCTGGGGCATGAATTGTCGGGGGTTGTGGAGGCAGTGGGCGCGGAAGTGACCACCGCGGCGCCGGGGGATGCGGTGGTGGCCGATGGCCGGCTGACCTGCGGCTACTGTTATTACTGCCGCCGCGGTCTGTGGAGCGCCTGCCAGAACGCGGGTTATTTCTCTGGCGGACTGGCGCAATACGCGGCCTACCCCTTCGCCAATCTGGTGAAGATACCGGCAGGCGTGTCGCTGGCAGAGGCAGCGTTTGCCGAGCCGTTGGCTTGCGTCGTCAATGGCCAGGCCAAGATCGATGTAGCGCCGGGCGCGGTGGCGGTGGTGATCGGCGATGGCCCCATCGGGCTGCTGCACGCCCAAATGTTGCGCCATCGCGGGGCCTACACCATCATGATCGGCCTGCTCGATCACCGTCTGGCCATGGCGGAAGAGTTGGGCGTCAATCTCGTCGTCAACCCGGCCCGGCAAGATGCGCTGGACGCGGTCAAAGGGGCGTCGGCAGGCCGCGGGGCAGATGTGGTGGTGAACGCGGCCGGCCACGTCAGCGTGCTCAAGCAGGCGATCGATCTGGCGGCGCGCCGGGGGCATGTGCTCTATTTTGCGGCCACGCTGGCCCCGTCGATCACGCTCGATCTGGACCTCATCCACTACAAAGAACTGCGGCTGGTGGGCAGCTACGATTCCACCATCGCCCAATACGAGGACGCGCTGGCGCTGATCCGGGCGGGCGTGGTGCAGGTGCAGCCGCTGATCACCCACCGTTTTCCCCTGACGCAAACGCAGGAGGCCTATGAGATCGCCCGTCGCCAGCAGGGATTGAAGGTGCAGGTGGTGCATGAAAGCATGGCGTAATCGCTGACTATCGCGGCCTGGCCAGCCCTATCTTGCAGGCCAGGCCGCCATCGCTGTGGGACAATGCATGCCCCAGCAGCACGCGCTCCAGGTTGGCGGGCAGATCGCGTACCCGGCGGCCAGTGGCATGGGCGATGGCGTTGCAAATGGCTGGGGCGGCGGGCACCATCGCCGGCTCGGCCACATTCTTGGCACCAAACGGGCCCTGTGAATAAGGTTTTTCCAGGAGGATGCAGGTGATGTCGGGGACATCCTTTGCCGTAGGAATCAGGTAGGTATCGAAGTTGGTGGCCTGCAAATAGCCCGCTTCGTATCGGGCCTCCTCCATCAGCGCATATCCCAGGCCCTGGGCGACGCCGCCATAGACCTGACCCATAGCGCCTTGGGGGAAGATGGTGGCGCCGACGTCATGCGCCGCCCAGAAGCCGGTCACATCAGTCTTTCCTGTACGCATATCCACCGTAACTTCGGCCACATGGGCGCCGAAGTGATAGGCTATGTACGCGGAGCCGCGGCCAGCCTGGCTATCCCAATGGATGTGGGGGGCGCTCCACCGGCCATGCGCGGACAGAATGAGGCCCAGAGAACGGGCATGGTCGACGATCCGCTCCCAGGTCGCCGGCTCTTCGCTGGGACCGATGTAGGCTTCGCCAACCCGCAGGAGTCGATTCTGCGGACAGTTGAGCAGCGAAGCTGCGGCAAAATCCAGCATCTGCCGCAGGTTCTGCGCGGCCAAACGGGCCGCATTCCCGCCCAACATGGTGGAACGACTGGCTACCGTAGGCCCGGACTCGAGGGAAGTGTTGGTATCTGGCCGCAGCAACCGGATGCGTTCCGGTCTCGTCCCCAGTTCTTCGGCGGCAATGAGGGTAAACACTGTGGCTGCGCCGGTGCCGTAATCGGTCAACCCAGAGGTAAGGGCAATCGAGTAATCCTCTGCCACCGAGATGGTGCTGGCGGCGTAGTCGGCGCCCTCGGCCCCAAGCGAAGTGCCGTGGAAGACAGCCGCCACGCCGAGGCCGCGGCGTATTGGCCCCGCGGGTTGACGCGCATAGGCGGCGCGCTTCTCATCCCACCCGCTGGCTTTGCGTACGGCCTCCAGACACTCAGCCAAGCCCACCGACTCCTCGAGGCGCTGGCCGAACGCGGTTTCATCCCCCAAGCGCAAGCAGTTGCGCAGGCGAAAGGCAAGGGGATCCTGACCAAGCGCATCGGCCATCTCGTCGATCGCCTGCTCGATGGCGAAGCACACCTCGGTATTGCCAAACCCGCGAAAGGCGCCGGCATAGCCATTGTTGGTATAAACGCAATCGATATCGACATGGCAATGCTCGTAACGATAGGCGCCCATGGCATGCACGGCTGCGCGCCATGAGGTAAAGACACTTTGCGAGGCGTAAGCGCCAGAATCGAGCCGGCCTGTGAATTTACATACCTGTAGATCCCCGTTCGGCAGCGCCCCCAACCGCACGCGCATGTGCATGGCATCCCGTTTGTAGCTGGCAATCATGCTTTCTTCACGGGGGAAGGTCATACGTACGGGCCGCCCGCTCTTCAGCGCCAGCGCTGCACACTGGGCCGATGCCTGGTAATTCAGGTCATCCTTGCCGCCGAAGGACCCGCCCACGGGGGCCTGAATCACGCGCACCCGATCCGCAGGCAGGCCCAAGACACTCGCCAGAATCTCCCGATTGATAAATGGACTCTGGTTGGAGGCATAGACCACCACCCCTCCTTCCGGTGTTGGGATAGCCAGCGCGCCCTCGGTCTCGAGATAGGCGTGCTCTTGCTGCGCCACGGAATAGGCGGCGTCGAGAACCACAGGGCACTGTGGCAACGCGCGGTCAGGATCGCCCAACCGCACAATCTCGGAGTGGAGGAAGTTGGGATGGCGGCCATCGCTGCGATCGGGCCCGATCTGTGGCGCGTCTGGCGCCAGCGCCTGTGCGCTTTCGAAGACCGCTGGCAGTGGTTCCAGTTCGCATCGGATGGCGTGTAGGCCTGCGGCGGCGGCTTCGGGCGTTTCTGCCGCCACCGCAGCGATTGCCTCGCCCACATGGCGCACCCGCTCATGGGCAAGGATGTATTGATCGCGCACGGGAAAGCCAAATCGGCCATCGTCGACAAAGTCAGCGCTGGTGATCACGGCGGCCACGCCAGGCACGTTCAGCGCCGGGCTGACGTCGAGATGGGTCATGACGGCGTGCGGCCACTCGCTGCGCAGACAGCGAGCGTAGAGCATGCCCGGAAGTTGATAGTCAGCGACGTAGCGTGTACGTCCTGTCACTTTGTCGGCGGCATCCACCCGGCGGGCGGGTTTGCCAATGAACTGTCGTCCAGCCATCAGTTCACCTCCTTGCGCTGCGCGCCGGCGGCGGCGATGGCATCCACGATCTGTTGGTAGCCGGTGCAGCGGCAGAGATTCCCGGCCAGCGCTGTACGGATCTGCTCGCGGGTGGGGGTGAGGGTTTGGGCCAGAAGCGCTTCGCCTGCCAGCACCATGCCCGGTGTGCAGAAACCACACTGCACCGCCCCGTAGGCAATAAAGGCCTCCTGCAGATCACTCAGCGAACCATCCGCGGGGCTGACTCCTTCGATGGTCAGCACCGTACGCGCCGCCACCTTGGGCGCCAACATCAGGCAGCTATTCACCAACTCGCCATCGACCAGCACTGCGCAGGTGCCGCACTCGCCAATGCTGCATCCCTCTTTGGCGCCGGTCAGGTGAAAATAATCGCGCAGCACCGTCAGAAGGGTGAGATGCGCCGGCGCCTCCACCGAAACTGGCCGGCCATTGAGCGTGAACTGAATCAGCATAAAAAACAGCCTCCTTGATGGCATCAGGGGGTATCGAATCGAGTAGGGAGGGGCGCGTCTTCGAGGACACGCGCCAATGCGTACGGGGCCAGTTGTGACAGCGCAACTTCTTTGTATTCGGTAGACCAGCGCCGGCCCGTGATATCGAGCATCACGGCCACCGCCTGGGCGCCAGCCAGCGCGTACAGACCGGGAGCAGGGCGTTGGCCATGCACCAGCGCCTCGACGGCAGTCAGACGCTGTGGACGGGGCAAGGCGGCGCCGACGGCCAGCCGGACGTGATCCACCAGTCCAGCCGCGTCCACATGGCCTATGGCAGCCACACTCAACCGGGAAATGGCCTGAGCGTTGCGCCGCCCAACTTTGATGAAGATCGACCGGGCGCCGGCTGGAGGGGCGGCAAAGCTGAAAGCGGTAAGGAGTTCCCCCTGCTGTAGGGCGGTGTGATGGGGGGCGATGATCAACTCGCTGACAGGAAGGACACGCTCTCCGGCGGCGCCGGCGATGTGCGCCTGGGCGTCAAGAGCCACAAGCACGGGCAGCGTGTCGGCGCAGGCGGCGGCGTTGGCCACATTTCCCCCCACAGTGCCCACATTTTGGATTTGGGGGCCGCCGATGCTAAGGCATGCTTCCGCCAGCATCGGCGTCAACGCGCGCAGTTGGGGGTGAGCGGCAGCGCGGGCAAAGGTGACGCAGGCGCCGAGGCGTATCTGGTCGCCGCGCACCACGATCTCCCGTAATTCAGGAATGGCGGAAATGTCGACCAGCCGGTCGAACCAGGGGCCGCGCTGGCGCATGGCCACCACAAGGTCTGTGCCTCCTGCCACTGGTTGTGCACGGAGTCCAGGGGTGTTCAAGAGCTCGATCGCATGGGCTACCGAGGTGGCCTGGTCGAAAAGAAGATGGGACACGGGCA
This sequence comes from Caldilineales bacterium, assembly GCA_013360575.1. Lineage (GTDB taxonomy): Bacteria > Chloroflexota > Anaerolineae > J102 > J102 > JABWBG01. Next base: position 9,446 of record JABWBG010000009.1, on the reverse strand, counting down.
TCATCCTCGCTGGGTGATAAACATGGAAAGGAGCGGAGTTAATTTATTATAACAATATAATATATTTTGCGCTGCAATAGCCATAAAGAAAGTCACTGTCGATCTACCGTTCATAGGGCGCCATCAGGGCGTGCGGCCCGCTGGGCGACCCAACATCGCCGCGAAAGCGCACAGAGATAAGAAGCGCCAGGATGGTGAGAACATAGGGCAGCATGAGTAGGAATTGAAAGGGCACAGTGATGGACAAAGCTTGCAAGCGCAGGGCAAAAGCATCTACCAGGCCAAAGATGATGGCGCCCAGCAGGGCCCGCCCCGGACGCCACTGCCCAAAGATGACGATGGCGACGGCGATGTAGCCACGACCTAAAAGCATCTCATCCAGAAACTGCCCGAAATGCAAGGAAAAGAAAACGCCACCCACCGCAGCTGCGCCGCAGCCGATCAACACGCTCAGATAGCGCAGCCGCGTGACAGACACGCCCAGGGTATCGGCAGCGCGCGGGTGCTCCCCTACAGCCCGCACACTGAGGCCAAACTCGGTGCGGTAAAGGAGGAAATGCGCCACAGGCGCCAACAGCAAGGCCAGATAGGTGAGCGGGGACTGCGTGAACAGGATCTCACCCAGGAAGGGAATCTGGCTGAGACCGGGGATGGGCAACTGGGTCAACCGTTCCTGCTTACCCAGCATGGTCTCATGAAAGAGCAAACGGTAGAGAAAACTGGTCAGGCCAACCATCATCAAGCTGAAAAGGATGCCCACAACCACCTGGTTGGCCCGCAAGGTGATGTAGAAAAAGCCCAACACTCCCCCCATACACAAACCAGCAAAAATGGCTGCCAGAAAAGTCAACCACATGTTACCGCTGACATACATGACATAGAAACCGACGAAGGCGCCGCCCAACATCACCCCTTCGATCCCCAGATTGAGGATGCCTGAACGTTCGGTGAAGATCTCACCCAGCGCCGCCAGCAGGATCGGCGTGGCAAAACGAAATGCTGCCGCCAGCATCGCTGTCATGAAGGTCAGAGTGAGCATTTGGTCCATGGTTACGCCTCGCGCCTTCGGAAGAGAGGGTCGAACAGGGTAAGACGATGGGTGCGTAACACACCTCCCCCCACGACCAAAATCACCATGAGATACTGGATAGTATGCACCAGCGCTACCGGCACACCGGTACCCCGCTGCATGGTCTGGGCGCCGAAATCCAGCGCGGCCAGCAAGATGGCGGCGATGAAGATGCCAAACGGATGCCGGTTGCCCAACAAAGTCACCACGATGGCCAGAAATCCATAGCCAGGAGAGATTCCCCACAGCAAGCGACGATGCACACCGGTGACCTCTAGCTGGCCGGCCAGGCCTGCCAGCGCCCCGCTTAAGCCCATTGCCCAGATCAAGGCGTTGGAAACGCCGATGCCGGCGTGTCGCGCTGCCCGCCAATTGTATCCCACAGCGCGCAAGCGATAACCAAGGGTGGTATGTCTGAGTAGCATGTACACCACGAAAACCAGAGCGACGGCGAGCAGAAATCCAACATGCAGGCGCAGGCCTGGCGCCAACCGTGGCAGCCAAATCGTCTGAGGAATGACATCGGTCTGCGGATAGCCCACGCCCCGCGCCTGGGTCTCACGCAAAGGGGATGCCAACATGTATTGCACAAAATACATAGCGATGTAGTTTAGCATCACCGTAACGATGATCTCGTTGATACCGTACCGGGCGCGTAGATAGCCTGCCAGCGCCGCCCATATCCCTCCCACTACCATGGCGACGATCAGTGTCAATGGCCACAGCAAATAGCCGGGCGCCTGCGAAAAAACAAGGGCGCATGCCGTCGCTGCCAGCGCGCCCATGTAGAACTGCCCTTCGGCGCCAATGTTCCAGGCTGAGGCGCTGAAAGCAATGGCAATGCCCAAGGAAATGATAATCAGCGGCGTGGCCTTCAGCAGCGATTCAGAAATGCTGTGGGCCGAGCCAAACATGCCCATAAATAACTCGCGGTACCCCTGAAGGGGGCTCACCCCCCACAGCGCCATCAACACCGCCCCCAATAGCAGGGCCAGTAGAGCACCGCCGAGGACGATCAGGGTATAGACCAACGGAGATGTTAGCGGGCGTTCGCGGGCAACAAGTAGACTCACCTGGGCGACTCCTTTCTGTGGTTCTCTCTGCCTCAAGCCTCGTCCCCGGCCAGGAGCAGGCCTAGCCGATCGAGGTCAAAGGGGGGAAGCAGCTCGCCGTTGATGCGTCCTTCGTAGATCACGGCGATCCGGTCGCTGAGACTGAGGATCTCATCAAGGTCGGTGCTGATCAGCAGGATGGCCTTACCGGCGTCACGGGTCTCGATCAGCTTGCGATGCACAAATTCGGTGGCGCCGACATCAAGCCCGCGCGTAGGTTGCACGGCCACCAGTACGTCAGGATCCAGGGTGATTTGCCGGGCGAGGATCAATTTCTGCAGGTTTCCACCTGACAGCCACCCGGCCATACTGTCAGGCCGCGCCCCACGGATGTCGTACTCCTCGATCAGGCGGCGGCCAAATTCCCGGATCCGCGGCCAGTTGAGGATACCACGGCGGCTGAACGGTCGCCGGTTATGGGTGGGAAGCACCGCATTTTCCGCAATCGTGAAATCAGCCACGGCCCCATCGGCCAGCCGGTCCGCAGGCACCTGCACCACGCCCTGGGCCAGCACGGCCCGCGGGTGCGTCCATGGCCGCGCCTGACCATGCAGATGCAGCGCGCCGGCTTCGATGCTGCGCACACCGGCAAGTACATCGGCCAACTCTTCCTGACCATTCCCAGAGACGCCGGCAAGCCCCAGGATTTCACCGCTATGCACCGTGAGGGATACCCCGCGCAGGGCCATCAGGCCCCGTTCATTGCGTGCGTGCAGGTCGTGCATCGCCAGCACAGGCCGGCGCTCAGCCATGGCCGGGCGTTTGGCGACTTCCAGCAGCACGTCGCGTCCGACCATCAACTGCGCCAGGCGTGCGGGCGTCGTTCCTTTTGTGTCCAGGGTTGTCACCTGGCGGCCGCCGCGCATGACCGTTACCCGATCGCTGATGGCCATCACCTCCTTGAGCTTATGGGTGATCAAAACGATCGTCACCCCACGCGTTTGCAGTTGTCTGAGTACAGCAAAGAAGCGGGCCGTCTCGTCAGGGGTCAACACAGCTGTTGGCTCATCCAGGATAAGGATGTCCGCGCCGCGAAAGAGGAATTTGAGGATCTCGACCCGCTGCTGCACCCCCACAGGGAGCTGCCACACCTTGGCAGCGGGATCGACACTCAGGCCGGTTTGCGCTGCCAACTTGCTCAGGCGGCGGCTGGTTGCAGCCAGATCGAGCAGGGAAGCCTGCCCGTGCAGCCCCAGGATCACATTCTCGGCCACCGACAGCACTGGCACCAACATGAAGTGCTGATGCACCATGCCGATCCCCAGATCAATGGCAGCGCGCGGCCCGCTGATCTCCACCGGGCGGCCATGGATGGCAATCTGGCCGGCGTCTGGTCGGTAAAGGCCGTAGAGTACATTCATCAACGTGGTCTTGCCCGCGCCATTCTCGCCCAACAGCGCGTGGATCTCCCCTTTGCGCACGCTCAGCGAGACGCGATCATTCGCCACCACGCCAGGAAAACGCTTGGTGATGTCCAGCATCTCGATCGCAGGCGGCGGGATGGACATGGCAGGCAGGGATGCCCGTGGGCGCCGGTCACACCGGCGCCCACGGGTGGTCACGTTGGGTTTAGTTCGAAGGTGTGCTGATTTCCTCCACCACCAATTCGCCAGACACGATCTGTTGCCGGGCGGTCTCCACCGCATCCTTGGCGGCTTGCGGGACAGCGCCGCTATAGGGACACAAGGTGAAGATGCCATCGGCCATCTGTGGGCGCAAGGTTTGACCGCCGACCAGCTTGCCCTCCATGAACATATCCACCGCCAACACCATCGTCTCGGCGATACCATCGAGCGCGCTTGTGGCGATCAGATCCTTGTGAATAGCGTCCTGGCATGTGCCGAATCCAATACCGTACTTGCCGGCCTCTGTAGCTGCCTGCAGCATGCCCACGCCAGTCAGACTGGCATCATGGAAGAAAACATCAGCGCCGGCGTCCATCATGGCTTGCGCAGCTTCTGCACCCTTCTGCACATCGGCCCAATTGCCGGGGTAGTTGTAGATGCACCTGATAGATGGATCTACGGACTGTGCACCAAGGCAATAACCTTCGAGGACACGTACGACGGTAGGGATGTCGAACCCACCGATAGAGCCAATGACCTTGCTCTTGGTGAGGTGGCCGGCGACAATGCCAGCCAGATAACCATTTTCATGATTCTTGGGATCAATGGGGGTGATGTTCTGGCCCTCGGCATAGCCCGCATAGATGGCAAAGGAAGTGTCGGGGAAGTCGGGCGCCACCACGCCGATGGCGTCGCCATACTGGAACCCATGACCGATGATCAGGTTGTAGCCTCTGGCGGCGTAATCACGCACTGCGGCCTCGGCATCAGCAATCGCCACTTTCTCCGAAATAGAGTATTCGATGCCGTATTTGGTCGCAGCCTGTTTGATGCCCTCACAACCAGGGGTGCCCCAACCGGAATCATCGCAAGAGACCGCCATCAACATGGCCACCTTTGCCGGCGGCGCTTCCTTGGCCGGTTCGGGCGGTGCGGCCACCGGCGCGCAGCCGACCAGGAGGCCCAGAAGAGCAAGGGAGAGGAACAAGAACGTCAACGCACGTTTGTAGAAAGGTAACATGGAAAAACCTCCGCAAATGCTTGTGAGAAACTGAGTGGGTTGGCAAGGAAATCGTTAAGGGCTGTGTTTGTTCCGTGCAAACTTGACCTCCGGCAACGTGAAAAGAGGGGACTGTTTCCCACCCAGCGCGCGAGACTTGGCGCAGAAGGCGGCGGATCTGCTCCAAATCATTCTGTCCCACCGCCCTGTACTACCAGCCGATCCTGGTTGGGCAGGAATATATTTTGGGCATTAAAGAACCGCTGATCAGTCAATGGGTTCTGTTAAGCGGAGACTATGTTATTATAACAACATAATGAGTGTAACACATAACCCAGCGCCTGTCAATAGAGTTGCAGCCTGGGGGTGAGCCTGGGGGGGTACGCTTAAGATGGCGCGCCCAAGGGCTGGGCGCCCCATCTACAGCAGTGGTGATCCGCCTCGGAAATCCTCCCGCTCACCCACCCCTCCCCAAACACTTTACCCCCTGCTCAGGATCGTGTAAGATACCGGCATTCTATCACCGCCCCCTACCGCCAGGAATGCTCATGCCCGAATCATCCCTTTCCCAACGCTTCGCCGCCGCGGCCACTGCCGCCCAAAACCTGCCGCAGCGCCCTGATAACGACACCCTGCTCAAGCTCTACGCCCTGTACAAACAGGCCACCACCGGCGATGTCGCCGGCAAACGCCCCGGCTTCACCGATTTCGTGGGCCGGGCCAAGTACGATGCCTGGACCGCCCTGCGCGGCGCCAGCAAAGAAGAAGCCATGCAGAACTATATCGACCTGGTACAGCGCCTGGGCGGTTCATAGACAGCAAAAAACGCCAACCGCGGCGGTTGGCGTTTTGCCAGGCTGGGTTCGCGCATCCCTCACTGGGTCTTGGTCATCGTCTTCAGGCAATTGGCGCAAACATGCACTTGTTGTGTTTTGCCGGCAATCGTCAGTTTACGCTTCTGTACGTTGGCGTTCCAGTGTCGCTTGACATGCCGCTGCGAAAAACTCACGTGGTTGCCGAATTGCGGGCCTTTGCCGCATACTTCACACTTGGCCATGATCATCTGCTCCAGGAAAATTAGCGAAAATCAAAGACGCCCTGCCACAGCAAAGACGCCCTCGTGGTGACATAGAAAAGCCCCCTTGCACGGGAGCAAGCGCTACTATAGCAGACATCCGCCCGAATCGCAAAACTCGCGCCGATCCTTACGCTGCTCACACCCCCACCCCTCAGTTCCCCTGCCTCGCTTCATGGAGTCCCTCGCGTGACCAAACGCCAATCCTCGCTGGGTAAGATCGAGATATCGCCCAACGCCATCGCTACGCTCGTGGTCGAAACCGTGTTGCAATGCTATGGCGTCGTCGGTCTGGCCCACAAAACCAAATTCGATGACTGGACCAAAACCCTGCTCAATATCGCCGACGCCCACCGCGGGGTGGAGATCGAGGTCACAGACAAAGGCGTGGTCGTCGATCTCTACATCATCGTCGAGTACGGCACGCGCGTGGCCGAAGTCGCCCACGGAGTGATCCGCCGGGTGCACTATTCGCTGCGAGACGTGGCCGGCATCCCTCTGACCGCAGTCCATGTGCATGTGCAGGGCCTGCGCGTCAGCCCCTCTACCTCCACGGCCTGACCAAGGAAGGCGCATGTTGGCCAGTTCTCCCACACCCACCCCTCCTGAACACCCCCCCGCCGGCCCGGCCCCCATCCGCTCTCTCAGCGGCAGCGACATCCACCACATGTTCGGGGCCGGCTATGCCTGGCTGAAACAACACAGCCACATCGTCAACGCGCTCAACGTCTTCCCCGTGCCCGATGGCGATACCGGCACCAACATGGTGCTGACCATGCAGGCGGCATGGAAAGCCGCCGCAGATTCGATCAACGCCTCCGCCGCCGACGTGGTGCAGGCGTTTGCCAATGGCGCCATCCGCGGGGCGCGCGGCAACAGCGGCGTCATCTTCTCCCAGATCCTGCGGGGCATGGCGCAACAATTGAAGGGGGCCGAAGCCCTCGACGCGCCCGATTTCGCAGCAGCGCTGCGCCAGGCCCGCGAAACCGCCTACAAAGGCGTGCTCAAACCGGTCGAGGGCACCATCCTCACCGTGATCCGCGAAGCTGCCGACGCCAGCAGCCACGCTGCCGCCATCAACTCCGACTTGCGGTTCGTGCTCGAAACCGCGCTGGCCAAGGCCCATCAGGCCCTGCAAAACACCCCCAACCTGCTGCCCGTGCTCAAACAGGCGGGCGTGGTCGATGCCGGCGGCCAGGGACTCTTCTATTTCTTCGAAGGCATGGCCAAATACTTGCGCGGTGAACACTTGCTGCAGCCGGATCAGATCACAGCCGCGGCAACGCCGGCGCTGCCGCAACCTGATCTGGCCGCGCTGGGCGAGGAGGAGTGGGGCTACGACATCCAATACCTCGTCTACGGCGACGATCTGGACGAAGCCGCCATCCGCCAGCAGTTGCTGGAACTGGGCGGCGATAGCGTGGTGGTTGGCCGGGCCGGGCGGGTGGTGAAGGTGCACGTGCATCACACCGATCCCGGCCCCTTCCTCACCTTCGGCGCCTCGTTGGGGCAGTTGGATGACATCGTGCTGGAGAACATGACCCTGCAAACCCTGCGGCGCAAGGGTGAATGGCAGGAAGATGGCCCGGTCGCGGCCGCGGCCTCCGCCCGTTCGGCTGAGATCACGGCGCAGCCCCACCCCGGCGCCTTGCTGACGCCCGATTGCCTGGGCATCGTGGCGGTGGTCTCAGGCGAAGGCATGCGCAAGGTCTTCGAGAGCCTGGGCGTCTGCGCCATCGTCACCGGGGGCCAAACGATGAACCCCTCCACCGAAGAGATCCTGCACGCCGCAGAATCGCTGCCGCAGGAAGAGGTCATCATCCTGCCCAACAACAAAAACATCATCCTGGCGGCGCGGCAGGCGGCGGAGCTGAGCGCCAAAACCCTGCACGTGATCGAAACACGCACCGTCCCCCAGGGCATCGCCGCCATGCTCGGCTATCACGCCACGGCCAGCCCGGCCGAAAACGCCCAAACCATGGCTGCCGCCGCCCAAGCCGTGCATACCGCCGAGATCACCACCGCGGTGCGCGAAGCCGCCATCGGCGATGTTACCACCCGCGTGGGCGACATCATCGGCATCGTGGATGGCATCCTCTGTTGCAAGGGCGCCGATGTGGAAACAGTGATGATCGACGTCCTCCGCCGCCTGGAGGCCGGGGGCGAGACAGAACTGTTCACCCTCTACTATGGCGAGCCTGTCACCGCCGAAGAGGCGGAGGCGCTGACAGAACATCTGCAAACGCTCTTCCCCGATCAAGAGTTCGAATTGCTGCACGGCGGCCAGCCGCACTACCATTACCTCCTCTCCGCCGAATAACCCCCCTCTCCCCCGCCCACCTGTCTCTGAGGTCCTGAGTGAAACCTGTCCGCATTGTCACCGATAGCAGCGCGCATCTGACGCCCGATGAGATCGAACGCTTCGGCATCCGCGTGGTGCCCATGCGCCTGCGCATTGGCCGGCGCATCTACCAGGAGGGCGTGGAGCTGAACATCGACAGCTACGCCCGCAAGCTGAGCGCGGTGAAGACGCTGCCGCGGGCGCAAGCCCCACTGCTGCAAGAATTTGTCGACGTCTACCACGCCCTGAGCAAAGAGACGGATCAAATCCTCTCGCTGCACATCTCCGGCAAACTGAGTAACACGGTGCAGATGGCGCGCACCGCCGCCGCTAGCCTGCGCGGCCATACCCGTATCACCATCATCGACAGCGAATCGATCAGCCGGGGGCTGGGGATGGTGGTGATCCGCGCCGCGGAAGAGGCCGCCCGCGGCGCCGCTCTGCCCGATATCGCCCGCATGGTGCGGGGGATCATCCCCAGCATCTTCCTCAGCTTTTTTGTGGATGATCTGAACTACCCAGAACGGGATGGGATGATCCGGCGGTCACAAGCGATCCTGGGCACGATGTTACGCATTCATCCCCTGATGGAGATGCGCGAAGGCAACCTGATCGTGATGGAAAAAGTGCGCAACTCCCAAGATATGGTGGAAAAATTATTCACATTTATTAACGAATTTGCCTATCTCAAGGAAATTTCTCTATTACAACGGGGAAATACACAGGACGCCACACAACTACTGGAACGTCTGGAACTGGCGTATCCCGATCTGCCGGTGTTTACCGACGCGTATCACCCAACCCTGGCCACGTTTATCGGCCTTACAGGCCTGGGCGTGATCGTGCGCGAGCAAGCAGATCATTACTTCTGATAATCGGATTTTTGCTGCAAAGGATGCATTTTCTCGCGAAAACCAGGTTAATCTGCCAGATCTGTTTACAACATGAGCGATCCTATCTCCACGCTGCGCAAGATCCTGGATCTGGAAGCAGCGCGCGGTTACGGCGATGACGCGGTGGTGGGAGGGCTGAGCGAATATGCCCGCATCTGGCACATGGAGATGGTGGCGCAGATCACCGGCAAGGAGAGCGCTGAACGGGCCGCGCACATCACCCAGTTGCTCAGCGATTACGCGCTGACGCCGCTGGAAGTGCGGCCCAGCACCGTCCGCCATCTGCGCGAGAGTCTGGCCGCGTTCACAGCCGGCCCGCGGCCGGCGACTGCAACCGAACCGAGCAAGCCAGGCCGCCCGGCCCGCCCTTGGGCATCGGCATGCCGGGCGC
>JABWBG010000183.1 GCA_013360575.1 Caldilineales bacterium | reverse complement strand
GGCGACCACGACGACCAGGGCGAGGACGACGGCGACTTCCGACATTTCAGCGCCATCTTCGTTGTGCAGCAGTTGGGCGATCAGGTGAGACAACATGGTGGTGGTTCTCCTTTGAGGTGAGGGGTGAGAGGGTGAGATAGAGTGAGAGCAGAGGAAGGGTGGTCAATAAAGCAACATGCGGGCGGTGCCGCGCAGTTCCAGGCCATTGCCGTCGAAGAGAAGCGCAATCAGAGGGGTGGCCAGGGGGAAGTCGTAGCGAATTTCCACCGCAACCTGGTCGCTGCTTGGCCGCGTGACGGCAAAGCTGGTGCGGGCCGGGTCCAGCCCGATCAAGGCCTGCTGCGCTGTCGATTGGATACCATTGGCATCGTTTGGGGCGATGATCCCGTAGCGTGCGCCCTCTTGCGCCGCTGCCTGCAGGGCCGTGTGGGTATACATGGCCCGCGACAGATCCAAAACTGAAGAGAGCAGGAGGATGAGCATGGGCAGGACGAGGGCGAATTCGACCATGCTCGTGGCCCGTTCGCTGCCCAAGAATCGGGTCAACGGGGATGGGGTGGGGGTGGTGGAGACCGGTGTGGCCATGATGACTGTGTCTGCTGCGGTGGTGGTGAAAATGCAACAAAAAACCCGGCTTCAGGGAAGCCGGGTTGACATAAACTCCACACGATCAAGCCAATAGCCCTGGGGAAGGCCGTGCTTGTGTTTGAGTCGGCAACCCGGCTATCTTGGCTTGACTTGCGCCAAGACCCGTGGCTTTGTGTCCCTACCTCACGGTAGGTTTACCTTTATCGCTCGTAATGAGGATAATGACTTGCGTATGCTATTGTGGCGGGGGTGTCATCCCATGGGGGCCTGGGTGACTTGGTCAGTGCGCTGTGGGCGCCCCATCTGGGCGGCGGTGAACTGTCAGCGACCTGATTGATGATGGTGACGGGCTTTGCTCGAATTAGTTACGGCCTCTGGCAAAAATTTCTCGCTCTTTTTTTCTGTGGGCTATTTATGCTCTGTTCTGCGGGTGATGACGGCCTGCCGCGGGGAAAGTTACGGGGGGTGTGGGGAAATTCAGTGGTCAGTGGTCAGTGGTCAGTATTCAGTATTCAGTGGTCAGTATTCAGTATTCAGTGGTCAGTATTGGATACGATAAATCACTGAAATACAACGAAATACCAAATACCGAATACCGAATACCAAATACCAAATACCAAATACCAAATACCAAAAAATACCAAATACCAAATACCAAATACCAAATACCAAATACCAAATACCAAATACCAAATACCAAATACCAAATACCAAATACCAAATACCAAATACCATAACAAGACGAACCACCTTGGAGATTGCTTCGCTTGCGACCTGCGGCCGCTCTTGCCATGACACATCAGATGAACTATCACCGATCCCCATCAAACCGGGTAGTTCACGCCGCCTTCGGAGTTGGCGAACGCGGCCATCTCCGCTGCCAGGGCATCGCCGTGGCCCACGTCGCGCTTGAACTGGCGGCTGTCTTCGCCGAGGGCGACTTGGGACTCCAAGTCGTTCAGGTACATACAACACTGATTGCGTCCACTGTCAGTCGGAAAGGGCCTTTGACGTGGCATCTACTCGAGAAACTCCTCCACCGATAGCCCGGCCTCCCTGATGATCGCTCGCAGGGTGCCGCGAGCGATGGCTCCTGGATGATTCGGCACGGTTGTGCGACGGCGGGTCGCCGGATTGTACCAGATTTCGTGGCTCCCTTTGGCCTGACGATCGAACACAAACCCAGCCCGGCGCAAGCGACTGATCACCTCGCAGTAAGTTAGTTCCGGCAGCCGGGTCATGCTTCCACAACCGCAGGAGTGATGCCCACAGGGATCTTGACCTTGGTTCGGCGTTGCGATTGCCGCCAGCTGGCAGCGATGTGCGTCGGCAGCGGGTCGCCGTGCTCCAAGTATGACTCGATCAACTTACGCGCAACATCCTGCGCGATCTCCATGGTCTCAGCCATGGTACGGCCCTGTGCAACCAACCCCTGCAGATCATCGCTGGTGGCCAGGTAACCGCCTTCCTCCAGCGGTTCGATGCTAATCGACAAGATCAACTCACTCATGGTAACTCCGTGTCGGACATTCGGGAATGGGCAGATCAGTTGTGCTCTGGACGTAGTCCAATTCATTTGCTATCTGCTGCTTTGATTGTACCGATAACGCCCCACCGGTCAAGTCGATGTGGCCCACGTCGCGCTTGAACTGGCGGCGGCTGTCTTCGCCAAGGGTGACTTGGGATTGGAGGTCGTTTCGGTTCATGGGGTGGGTTTCCGGTGCTGGATCGGTCAGTATTCAGTGGTCGACGATGCGGGGCGCGGCCAAATGGGCGTCGCCGGGCAGGTCTGCGGCGATTTTCGTCCATGTGCTATACTACCCCCGCCCCTTCTCTCCTCCCCGCCCCCTCCTTCCCATGCAAGCCATCTACGTTGACAAACAGATCCCCCGCATGTTGCTGGTCAAGGCGATCAAGCCGCTGTGGCGCGATGTCGTCTTCTCGCCCCTCTCGCCTGCCCGCTTCGCCCACCTGCCCGACCCGCCGCTGCCCGGCCCCCGCTGGCTACGCGTGCGCAACCGGCTCTGCGGCATCTGCGCCTCCGACCTTTCCCTGCTCTACGTCGATGCCGATCCCCGCATCGGGCCGGCCGCGCTGCCCGGCAACCAGCGCTTCTATCTCGGCCACGAGGTAGTGGGCGTGGTGTCCGAAGTCGGCGCGGGCGTGCAGGCCTTCCGCCCCGGCGACCGTGTGATCATGGACACCCGGTTCCAGGGCGCCACCTGTCTCAGCCAGGAGCTGGACACACTCTGCCCGCACTGCCAGGCCGGCAACCATTCCCTGTGCGAGAACGCCTCCTTGGGCCGCGGCCCGCGCGGGGCCGGCGGCGGCTGGGGCGATTCCTTCACCGCCCACGAAAGCGAACTCTATGCCATCCCCCCCGATCTCAGCGACGAGGAGGCGATGATGGTGGAGCCGATGGCCGTGGCCGTGCGCACCCTGCTCAAACGCCTGCCCGCGCCCGGCCAGCATGTCCTCGTCCTCGGCAGCGGCATCATCGGCCTGAACGTGATCCAGGCGGCGCGGGCGCTGGCCCCCGGCTGCCACATCACCGCCGCGGCCCGCTATCCTCAGCAGCAGGAGATGGCGCGCCGCCTGGGCAGCCAGGAGATCGTGGCCGATGGCGACCTCTTCGCCGCGGCCGCCCGCATCACCGCCGCGCAGGTCTACACCGGCTTGCTGGGCAGCCGCATGGCCCTGGGCGGATTCGATGTCATCTACGACTGCGTCGGCTCGGCCCACAGCGTGCAGCAGAGCCTGCGCCTGGCCAAAGCGGGCGGCGCCGTGGTCATCGCCGGCGTCAAACTCAAGCCGATGCAGGTCGATCTCACCCCCGTCTGGTATCAGGAGGTGGACCTGATCGGCCTCTACGCTCACGGAACCGAATCATGGCAGGGCCAGCGCCGCCGCACCTACGATCTCACCATCGACCTCATCCGCCAGGGCCGGCTGCGCACAGCCGGCTTGATCACCCACCGCTTTCCCCTGGCCCGCTGGCGGCAGGCGATCCACACTGCCGCGGACAAACGCAGCGGCGCCATCAAAGTCATCTTCGATTTCACCCCCTGACAGAGCCTGAGCATGGTCGAGTTCGAATGGATCAGCGATGAGGAACGGGAGTGGCGGCAGCGCCGGGGAGAATCCCCTCCCCCTCCCCCTTCCCCTTCCTGGCGACGCTGGCTGGCTGCCCTGCTGCTGCTGACCGCGTTCGTGGCCGCGGGCCTGTATTGGCGCAGCCAGCACACCCTGGCTCTGGTCGAGAACGATGTGCAACGCGCCCACGACCTGCTCCTGGCCGGCGCGCAGGCGGGGGATGTCGATCTGCTGCGCCGTATGATCGCTCAATCCGACCCGGCGTGGACGCAGGCATGGTTGGATCTGGCTGCCGGCGGCGGCTGGCTCGACCGGGAAAGCTGGGGGATGACCCTGTCCGCGGCCCCGCCCGGCCTGGCCGGCGTCACCCTGGCGCCTGACCTCAGCGAGGCGGAAACCCTGACGCAGGCCACCTTCAGCGCCCCCGCCATGGCCGCGGGCCGGCCCTTCACCCTCACCCTGCCGGCGGTGTTCACCTACACCGCGCAGGGGCGATGGCTGTTTGCCCCCCCGCGTGCGGTGTGGTGGGGCGAGCGCAAGATGTCGGCAGGCGCGCATCTGCGCATCTATTACCCGCAGCGCGATTCCGAGATCCTGCGGCGGCTGCTGGCCGATTGGGACGCGGCCCTGCGCCAACTGTGCCGACCTGCCGGCGCCTACGACTGCGGGCCGGAGCCGATCGCCCTCTCCTTCTCCACCTCGCCGGTGACACTGGCCCGTTTCGCCGGCCTGCACCCCTACTACACCGAGACCGGCCTCCTCCTGCCCACGCCCTCGCTTTTGGGGGTGCCCCTCGATCAGACCGGCTACGAGGCGCTGCGCGCGGGCTACGCCCGCCGCATCTTTTCCCTGCTCTTCGCCGATTTCAGCGGCTATGAGTGCTGCGCGCATACCCTTTATTTTGCGGCGCTGGTCGAGCGGGAACTGGCCAACCTGGGCTGGGCGGCCTGGCCCTTGACCCCCGCCGACTACGCCCACCTGCTCTCCACCGCGGACAGTGACTTGCATCTGCGCGTGGATGTGGGCTGGGATGTCGTCCAGTTCGACGAGGCCAGCGCCGAGCAGTGGCGCCTGGCCCTCGCCATCGTCGAATTCATCCTCACCGCCGACCCCACCCTGACCCCCGCCGATCTGTTGGGCCAGATCGGCCCCCGCTGGCAGCGCTTCCCCACCTGGCTGGAGCAACTGGCCGCGCTCAACGCGCCTGCCAGCGGCCTGGGCCGCGACTGGCAGCCGCAGACGCGTGAGCAGAGCCCCGGCAGCGATCTCTATCGCTTCCTTTTTCAGGCCGCGGGCCTGCCCGCGCCGCCGCTGCCCCAGCCCTTCCCCGCCGCCGCCGTGATCCTGGCCTGCACAGAGGCCCAGGCCGGCGTGCTGCCACATTATCCGCCCGCGACCGCGCCCTGGCCCACCTGCACCTCTGCCGCCTGGATGGCGGCTTCTGTTCCCGTTCCCATCTCTGCCACACAGCCATGAACCACCTCCTCCTCGACCAACTCCTCACCACCACCCGCTCCGTGCGCAAACGGCTGGATTTCGACCGCCCGCTGGCGCCGGAGATCGTGCAGGAATGCCTGGAGATCGCCATCCAGGCGCCCACTGCCTCCAACGAGCAGGGCTACCATTTCGTCATCGTCTCCGACCCGGCGCAGCGGGCCGCGGTGGCCGCGCACTATCAAAAAGCCTTCATGATCTACGCGTCCATGCGCTCGCAAACCCCGCGCGTCTATGAAGCCAGCGATCCGCGGGCCGCGCATGCCAATCGCGTGGCCTTCTCCGCCCTTTATCTGGCGCAGAACATGGCCCGCGCGCCCTATCTGGTGCTGCCCTGTGTCGAGGGCCGGGTGGAGGGCAGCGCCGCGGTGCTGCCGCAGGCCTCGCTCTACGGTTCCATCCTGCCCGCGGCCTGGTCCTTCATGCTGGCCCTGCGCGCCCGCGGGGTCGGCGCCGCCTGGACGACCCTCCACCTCATGTTCGAGCGCGAGGTGGCCGCCATCCTCGGCATCCCCGACACCATCACCCAAACCGCGCTGCTGCCGGTGGCCTATTTCCTGGGCGAAGATTTCAAGCCCGCTTCCCGCATCCCCGCCCGCGCCCGCACCTATTGGGATCGTTGGGAACAAACCCGCTGATCGTCCCCCGCCCACCGTCCATCCCCTCCCATGTTCCGCCGTTACATCGTCCCCGCGGCCAGCGCTGCGGCCCTGGCCGCGGGCATGCTCGCCAACCAGCGCAAATGGGTGCGCCGCCTGGCCGCGCACGCCGGAGATGTCCTCTACTACGTGGACACCCCCGCGCCCATGGTCGCGCTCACCATCGACGACAGCCCCCATCCCCGGCTCACCCCGCACATCGTGCAGATGCTGGCCGCGCATCAGGCCACGGCCACTTTCTTCATCCTCGGCGCGCAGGTGCCGCACAACGAAGGCTTGCTGGCCGACATCGTCGCCCGCGGGCATGAATTGGGCAACCACCTGATGACCGACGATCCCAGCATCCGCCTCCAACCCGCGGAATTTGCCCAACAACTGCGCCGCACGCACGAATTGCTGCTGCCCTACGGCCCTTCGCGCTGGTTCCGGCCCGGCTCCGGCTGGTACAATCGCCGCATGCTGCGGCAGGCCGCGGCCCTGGGCTACCGCTGCGTGCTGGGCTCCATCTATCCCTACGACGCCCAACTGCACCATCCTCCCCTCCTCTCCGCCTACGTCCTCAACAATGTCTTCCCCGGCGGTATCATCACCCTGCACGATGGCGATTGGCGCCGCCGCCAAACCCTGACCGTGCTGGAAAAAGTGCTGCCGGAACTGCGGCAGCGGGGCTATCAGGTCGTCTCCCTTTCCACTTTGGTGGCCTCCGCCGCCGTGGGCTGAGCGTCCGCCTCCTGCACCAGCAGCCGCCGCAGCACCTTGCCGATGAAGGATTTGGGCAATTCCTGGCGGAATTCGATCTCCCAGGGCACGGCGTGCGGCTCCAGCCGCCGCCGCGCCAGATCCAGCAGCTCCTCCGCCGTCAGATGCACGCCCGGCCGCGGCACCACGAAGGCCTTCACCTTCTGGCCGCCCCCGTCGGCCCCCTCCGGCAGGGCCGCCACGCCCACCACCGCCACTTCCAACACCTTGTTGTTCTCGTACAGCACCTCTTCCACATCGCGCGGATACACGCTGTACTCGCCCGACATGATCGCATCCCGCTTGCGGCTGATGATGCGGAAATAGCCGTCATTGTCCATCACTGCCAGGTCGCCGGTATGCAGCCAGCCATCTTTGATCACCTCGCTGGTATCCGGGTCGATGCCGCCCTGCGGATGCCAATAGCCCTGCATCACCTGCGGGCCTTTCACCGCCAACTCGCCCACCTCGCCGGGGGGCAGATCTGCCCCGCTGAGGATGTGCACGATCTTGGCATCGGTGTTCGGCAGGGGAATGCCGATGGAGCCTGGTTTGCGCACCCCGCGCAGGGGGTTGGCGTGCGTCACCGGCGAGGCCTCGGTCAGGCCGTAGCCCTCCACCAATCGCCCGTGGGTGAGCTTTTCGAATGCCTCCTGCACCTCCACCGGCAGGGGCGCGGCCCCGCTGACGCAGGCCTGGATCGAGGAAAGCCCGTACGACCGCACATTCGCGGCCTGGTTGATCGCCATATACATCAACGGCACGCCGGGGAAGAGGGTGGGCTTGTAGTTCTTGATGTGCTGCAACACCTGATCCAGCTCGAACACCGGCAGCAGCACAATGGTGGCGCCCATGGCGATGGGCACATTCATGCCGTTGGTCATGCCATAGCTGTGGATGAGGGGGATGACCGACAGGCAGGACTGTTTGCCATATTCCAGCGGGCCTAGCCAGTGCCGCGTCTGCACCGTGTTGGCCACCAGGTTGGCATGGCTGAGACAGACGCCCTTCGGCTCCTCTGTGGTGCCGCTGGTGAAGAGGATGGCCGCCAGATCGTCAGGGGAGACGCGGGCGTTCGGCGGCGTCAGCGGCGCGTCCCGCATCAGATCCAGCATGCGCGGGCCTAACGGCTCTTCCTCTTCCCGCTCGCTGTCCGGGTCGATGCCCCAACGCGCCATCAGCAGGCGGTAGGTCAGCGGCGCCACCGCCCCACGGATGTCGGCCAGCACCAGTTGTTCCACATGCGTGGTGCGCTGGATCTGCCGCGCCAGCAGGCGATTGGTTTGCAGCGTCACCACCACGCGCGGCTTGGTCTGTTCCAGCTGCGCCAGCACCTGGGCCGCGTTTGCCTCGGGGTTGGGCAGCACCACCACCCCGCCGGCCTTCAGCGTGGCGTAATAAGCGATCACCAACTGCGGCATGTTGGGCAGGGCGATCATCACCCGCTCTCCAGCGCGCACGCCCATGCCCTGCAACACGTTGGCGAACTGATTCACCCGCTGATCCAACTGGTGGTAGGTGAGGGTTTTGCCAAAGAAAACCGTGGCCGCGCGGTTCGGCGCCCATCCCGCCGCGCTCTCCAGAAAGGTGTGCAGCGGCCGGTTGGGGATGGGCACGGTGTGCGGCGTCTCTTTGTCATAGCTCGACAGCCAGAGGCGGCGCGTGAGGCTCGCTGCGCCTGCTTCCTGCCGCCAGGATTTGCGCTGATCCTCGCCGATGAAGCGCTCGATGGCGCGGTTCACGGCTTGATGCCGCTCCAACTGCACTTTGTGCTTGGACGCGCCCACATCGATGATCTCAGCGTTGGGGATCGTCTTGCCCACCTCATCAAACACCCAGCGGGGGAAATAGCGGTCGCGCTCACCGGTGATGATCAGCGTGGGCGTTTGCACCTGGGCCATCAGATCCCAGCCCTTCCATTTGCGCATGTTGTTGGCGGCCATGCGCTTCATCACATGCAGTTCCGCATCCCAACGTGGGCGGAAGCGCCACAGGGGGCGGAGGATGTCCAGAGGCAGGCGGAAGAGGAAATTGGCCGAGCGCGGCAGGGGATATTCCCCCGCCGTGGCGATCAACACCAGCTTGGACAGCTGTTCGGGGTGCGCGACCGCGTATTCCACGGCAATCGAGCCGCCAAAGGAATGGGCCACGAGCACGTAGGGCTGCGCCAGATGCAGATGCTCCGCGATCTGCGCCAGATCCTCCACCATCTCCGGCATGGTGTAGCGGGTGAAGGGCGCGTCGCTCTGGCCATGCCCCCGCAGGTCGGGGGCGATGACGCGGTGGCGGCGGGCGAAGTAATTGATCTGGAACTCCCACGACTCCAACACGCCGGCATAGCCGTGCAGGAAGAGCAGGGTCTGCTCTGCGCCTTCGGGCCGCAGGTCGACCACGCTCAGGTGCGCGCCCGGCATGCCCCGGATCGGCACTTTTTGGCGATAGAGATCGAAATCAAGCTGAATATCCTGGCGTTTCACGCCGCGTAGTTTCTTCTTCATTGTGTGTGTGGTGTGTGTAGTGTGGGTTTTTGTCAACTGCGACCTATCCTACCTCCCCCTCTCCCCCTGAATTCTCTATCTGCTCTCTCTATCTGCTCTCTCTATCTGCTCTCTCTATCTGCTCTCTCTATCTGCTCTCTCTATCTGCTCTCTCTATCTGCTCTCTCTATC
>JABWBG010000182.1 GCA_013360575.1 Caldilineales bacterium | reverse complement strand
GGCGCCGCCGGTTTGGGAGTGGGCGCAGGCGGCGGGGCAGGGGCGGCGACTGGCTCGGCCTTGGCCACAGCTTTCTCGGCCACAGCCTCGGCTTGCGCCACCACATCCTCTTCCCCGGCAGCGCCGATCGGCCCCATCTTCAACACCGGATGCTGTTTCTCCTCCAGCCATTGGATCAGGTCATCGACATCGCTGAGATCGTTGCCGGTGGCGATGCGGTCGACCAGGCCGGGATCGCCCTCCCGCTCGGCCACGGCTTGCAATTCGGCGGCCATGGTTTCTTTGAGCACGCTGCTCATCCACACCACCCGCTTGAAGCCGCCATCGGCGGAGATGAACTTGGGGCTGACCAGATAGAACTTGCCCACGCCCATGACGCCGGGCGTCTGCACGCCGCCGCCGGCCATGCCGGCCAGGGTGCTGAACTTCATCCCTGCCGGCGTCATGCCTGTATCCTCGCGGCTGAGCACCATCACGCCATTCACTTCGGGGATGACCATGACGATGCATTCGAAGCAGCCGCAATTCTTGACGTGGATGCCATTGGCGATGTAGCTGTTGACGTCCAGCAGGCTGAGGTTGTAGACGTGTTCGTAGCGACCGGCGCTCTCGATAGTTTCGACGCTGGTGATGGTATCGAGGAAGAAATCGCTCTCCAGATAGGGTGCCAGTATTGTCTTCGTCTCCGGGGCCTCTTCAATCACTGCCCGCATCTGGTCAGTAGTGGGACGAGAGCGTCCCGTCTTGTAGTGAAAAAGAGTTGAGGCGCCAAGAACAGTATAACTTTCAGGTAATTCAGCCAGGACTCTACCGGCAGCATGAGATAACACTCGCGTTTGAGTGCTATCAATATTATGTTTTACCGTGTAAACCTGATCCCCAGGCTGAAGTGCGTCGGCGCGCGCCCACGGGCCGTGCCCATTCTGTTCCCAGCGGTCCACAGCCACCTCATGGTTGGGCGTGAGGGTGAGCCGTTGACCTGATTTGGTTTGGATGCGAATCAGATGGGGCGGAGCCGGATTTTTGTGTACGCCCAGCAGTTTGCTTGCCACGAGCTTGCCTTGCCCGTCCAACGTCATCAGCCTCTGATCCTCTTCCATCCTCTCTGGCTGCGCCTCGACGAAGTCGCCCAAATCCACCAGCTTGCCATTCACCAATACCTCGGTGTCGGCAGTCAAGCACGCCGTCATCGGATTTTCCATGATCGAGTACATCGACACATCCTGGATGACGCCGTGCGACCCGACTTTGGCATAGTCGAGCGTGCCCGACCAGTAACCCTTGACCGGATCAAGCATCTTGCCCAGCTTGATCGGCTGGTTAGGGCCGGTGGGATTGATATTGTAGCTGGCTTTGCAATCCAGCCAGTTATAAGCGCCGCACAGGCCTAAACGTTCAGGACTGACGATACAGACATGATTCGGGGCAAAGGACTGACATAGTGTGCAAGAGAAAAATTCATCAACAGCATCATCTGTTAGATTAGCAAGACGTTTATTGCGATGATCATACGCATCTCGCGCATTGTCGAGATGTTTAGCAAATTCGTCAGGTTTCGTGTAAATCGTTACCTTCACCTTATCCACAATCGCCCCGAAATCGGCATGCAGGCGGGCGTGGAGGATGGCGCCGAAGTGCTTGAGATTGAAGCCCTTTTCTGTGGCGCTCTTGGCGATACGGATCCAGGCGATGTCGCGCTGGCCGATGTGCTGAATGCCGGAAGCGCCGTTGACGAAATAGTGGATCTGCCGCTCCAGCACCGGCTCGAAATCCTCCTGCATCTTGCGCCCCGCCACCTCGACCACGATGCCCATATCCATGGCCCCCTGATCTGGGATCTCGCTAAACTCTGGCCCGACCACCTCCACCACCCCGTCGGAGATGGCGCCCAGAGGCACCATGTGCAGGTATTCGAAACAGCGGGAGTATTTGCCGCCGAATTCCACGCGCATGTCGGCCTTGCGCACGACTTCGCCCTCAAAAGCAGAACCGTAGGGCACCGGCACAGGCACATTGGCCATCTTGATCTTGACCCCGCGCACTTCGATGCACTTCTGCACCAGCCGTTCCGCCTTTTCCAGGTCATCCTTGCCCTCGATCTCGTTCCAGGGCAGGCTGACGACATGCTCGTAGGTGGTGACGCCGGTGGGCAAGATCTCGGGGATGACGGTGTCGGCGATGACGGGGAAGCCGAAGTTGATCGCCCCGGCTGCCGCAGCGTATTTCAGGTCATCTACCTCGCCCAGAGCCAGCACGAAGGCAAAGACGCGCTCGCGGTTGTAAAGCAGGATGTCGCGGGCCTGACCGGCCTTGAGGCCGCCGAAAGTGAGGGCCGAGCGCGCGGCCACGCCCAGGGCATAGACCGCGCTGAGGGTGTCGGTGCCGAAGGGCACGGTGTAGGTGTCGTAGCCCAGGGTCACCCCCTCTTCCTGCAATTGGTGGATGATGCTGCGGCCGTTGACATTGCCGGAGAGGAAGATGAGGATGTTGCGCTGCTGCAACTCCTTCACGATCTGCACCGCCACCTCATTCGATTTGGCGCAGCCGACAATGGCCGCGAACCCAGGCATGCGGCCATCGACCAGCTTGATGCCCCAGGTGCGGAGTTGCACATCGTCGATGGGACCGTTCAGGTGCCCGGCCAGCCCGTTGCCATTCCCCGAATAGTGGGTGCCCCCGGCCAGTTCGAAGCCGGGGAAAGGTTCCGGTTGCAAGTTGTAGACGAAGCGAATGGCCTCGATCACCTCTGCGGCCAGCAGCGTGGCCATGCCGCTGTCCAGCGTCTCGCCCAGATAGGGCGTCCAGTGCTTGCCGGCAGGCACGGGATGCAGCAACTCACGGGCGTGCGCCAGCGCCGGACGCAGATCGCCCAGGGTGGCGGCTTCGGTGGCGGTTATGGCATAGATGACCGGCAGGTAATAGGCTGTGTTGGGAAAAGCGACCGGGGCATCGGGGCCTTTGTCGGCCAGGGCCTTGTCCAACATGACCTCGGCTTCCATCACCAGGGCGTTGGCCCCTCGGATTGCACGTGTTGCGATGTATCTTGACATTGAGTTCCTCCTGTTCAGTACGTGGTACGTGGTGCGTGGTGCGTGGTGCGTACTACGTGGTGCGTACTACGTGGTGCGTGGTGCGTACTACGTACTGAATACTGAATACTGAATACTGAATACTGAATACTGAATACTGATCAGCCAGCGGGTACTCCGTACAGCGCCGCCCGCCGTTTGGCAATCGGTAGTTGCTCCAGATCGATCATGCGGGCGTCGCCGCTGCGGCCGAATTGTTCCGGGTGGTACACCGGCAGCCCCAGGGCCGCGCGCTTCTTATCGATGTGGGCCAACGTATGCGCGATCATCTCGTCTGGATCGGCAATGAACTCCATCTTGCCCCCGTACAACTCCTCCCAGCCCTCGCTGAGGAAGTTCAGCACCAGATCGCTGTCATCCATCTTATCGGGCATGCCGCTGACTGGCGAGGAGCCGCCAAAGATGACATACGCGCCGGAAGCAACGCAATAGGAGCCGATGGACAACGCCTTCTCGCTCATCCATTCCGGGGCCAGGCCCACCGCCGGCACCTGATCGATGTCATCGCCCAGGCCGCCGGTTTCCACCATCTGCGTCAGCACAGTGAGGATGCGGGTGTTGTCCACGCAGGAGCCCATGTGCAGGATGGGCGGGATGCCCACCGTCTCGCAAATCTCGCGCAAGCCAGGGCCGACCTTCTCCAACCCGGCCTCGCCCAACAGCAGGCCCAGCTTGGCGCTGGCAATGGCCCCGCAGCCCGTTTCCACCACCAGCACATCCTGCTTCAGCAACTCCGCCGCCACATAATTGTGCAGCCAATCCTGTTTGCTGCGCGGGTTGTTGCAGCCCACGATGGCCGCCACCCCACGGATGCGTCCCGACATGACGGCGTCATTCAGCGGGCGGAAGGAACCGCGGTAATTGCCGCCGAGCATGTAATTGATGTATTCGTGCGAGAACCCAGGGATCAGATTCTCGCGCTCCTGCGGGATGTGCGTCTTGCCCCGGTTCTCGAAGTTGTCGATGGCCGTGCGCAAGATCTCTTTCGCCACGGTCAGGGCCTTGTGTTCGTCGAACTCGATATGCGTGGCGCCTCTGATCTTGACCTTGGGCGAGGTGGTGATGATCTTGGTGTGGAAATTCTCGGCCAATTGCACCAGCGCCTGCATGATGCACTGCACATCCACCACCATCGCCTCCACCGCGCCGGTGAGGATCGACAATTCCTGATGCAGGAAATTGCCCGCGGCGGGGATGCCCTGCCGCATCAAGATCTCATTGGCCGTGCAGCAGATGCCGGAGAGATTGATGCCCGCCGCGCCCTTCGACTTGGCGTAGGCAATGATATCGGGCGCTTGCGAGGCCGCCACCACCATCTGGCTGAGGGTCGGTTCATGCCCGTGCACCACCACATTGACCATGTCCTCACGCAGCACGCCCAAATTCGCCTGGCCCAACACCGGCGCCGGCGTGCCGAACAGAATATCCGAGACATCGGTGGCGATCAGGCTGCCGCCCCAGCCATCGGCCAGGGCGGTGCGGATGGCGTGCTGCAACAGGTGCTCATAATCCTGGTCATCGCCGATGTGGGTGCGGTGCAGCGCCTCCACCGTCTCCCGATCCACCCCGCGGGGCACGACCCCCGTCTCCTGCCACACCTTTTGCCGTTTCAGCGGCGCCCGCTTCAGCAGGACGATCTCCCCCTTCTGCTGCCCGAACTGGGCGATGTACAAATCCGCCAGATCGTTGGCGATCTCGCTGGGCGAGCGCCCTTCGATGGGGATGTCGTAAAACTGCGCCACCGTGCGCAGCTTGGCCACATCCCGAATCACGTAGCCCTCGGCTTCGCCATTGGCCACTGCCTTCAGGGTGAAGGCCATGTCGCGGCCATGATCCGAATGCGCCGCCGCGCCGGCCGCCACCGCCCGGATGAAATTGCGGGCCTGGATCGTGTCGATCGTGGCCCCGCACACGCCGGTCTGGCCATCTTTGGTGAGCCGGCAGGGGCCCATGCCGCACAACTTGCAGCACATGCCCGCGCCGCCAATGGGGCAGGGCGACATGTTGCTGGCCCGGGTGAAGGCGGTGTCGATGCCCAACTCCTCCGCCCGGATGATCATCTGCTGCGCCGCCGGATCCGCGGTGTAATCTTCAGGTCGATACTCCTTCTTTGCCATCGGAAACCTCCTAATCTTCTATCATGGGGATCGGCCCCATCCCCGGACAGGGCCACAACGCCCGTCCGGGAGAGGAGACCTGCTGGGTGAAGCCCACCGTGTGCGGCGTCTGAGCAAACGCTGCGGTGTGGCGATAATAGATCTTGCCGCCGTTGCTATCGCTGACAGCCCGGCCCGATTCGACCGGCAGCGCCAAATCGCCCAGATACCCGGCCCTGGCCAGCGCCTCTTCCAGCGCCGGCTGGCTGACTTTGGCCGGATCGTAGGTGATCTCAGCCATCTGAAAACTGCTGCTGGCGTAGACATCGCTCACGCCGGGCAGGGCCAGCAAAATACGACGCACCTCAGTGACATGGTGATCGCCATACATAGCCGGCAGTGTGAATGAAAGGGTATGCATGTGCGCCTTCCTGAAATGTGGAATAGACAAGGAACTGAATCGACTGCAAAAACCATAACCCGATGCGGACGGCGCTTTCCCCGACAAGGTTCGACGCCGTCATTGGCATCGAAAAGATATGAAAAAGGGCCTGTTGCGCCGGGAGAATGAGGAAACAGCGCGGCGCATACACTCCCCTATCCTGCCAGTGTAATGTGAACCCCAGTTCCCGCCATGATCTAAATCATGCCGGCGTCGATCCGCCCCGCCGGCGCGCTGGTGGACGGTGGACGAAAGACGATGGACGATGGACGGTGGACGGTGGCTGTAGTCGGGGGGAGGGTGGGTAAACATCAGGTGTGAACGCCAGTGCACGCCCCCGCGCCAGAATTGCCCCCAACGCCCGGCCCCGCGTAGAATGACAGGCATCGCAGCCGCGCTACAACCGCAAACCCACCGCCAGCACCTGCACACGGCGAAGCGTAATCTCCAAAAGCCTGACGAGTGATGGCATAGGCAAGCCCTGCCCCCGCGGCGACTGCCAGCCCACCCACCAATCTACCAACCTACCAATTTACCAATTTACCAACCTACCAAACCTCAACCAGTGAAGATCGGCCCACAAACGCGATACGTCTTACGCTTTACGTTTTACGTTTTACGCACCCCTTCTCACACACCCATGCTCTCCTCTCTATCTCTCCACTCCCTCTCCCTTCTGCCCGCCCTGCTGATCTACCTGCTGAGCCTGGGCCTCTACCTGGGCCGCGGAGAAAATTGGCTGGTGCGGGGCCTGTGGCTGGCGGGGATGCTGGCCCTGCTGGCGTCGCAAGGAAAGCGCGCGCTGCCCCGCCTGAGCAGGGCGGATGGCCGCGACCTGTTGCTGTTGACCGGCATCACCGCCGCCGGCTTTGCGCTGCGCTTCTGGCGCCTGCCCCACCTGCCCGATGACTTCCACGGCGACATCGCCTCGCAGGGCTTGCAGGCCCTGGCCATCCTGCGCGACCCCAGCCTGCCCTGGTTCGGCGTGGGCTGGTCGCACATCCCCATGCTCGATTTCCAGATGATGGCCGCGACCATGCGGCTGTTCGGGCAGGATCTGTTCGGGCTATCGATGACCGCGCTGTGGCAGGGCGTGCTCAGCATCCCCCTCCTCTACCTGCTGGGCCGCGAGCTCTACGGCCGCCGCGCCGGGCTGCTGGCTGCCGTCCTCATGGCCATCAGCTACACCCACATCCACTTCAGCCGCATCGTCACCACCGCCTCGCCCCTGCTCTTCATCCTCCTCACCACTTTCTTCCTGGCGCGGGGGCTGCGGCAGCAGGCAGACCGCGCCGCGCGCCTGTCCTTCATCCTGGCCGGGCTGAGCCTGGGCGTGGGCCTGCTGGTCTATTTTCCCATCCGCATCAATGTGGTGATCGTGATCCTCCTCTTCCTGTGGCTGCTGATCTGGCAGCGGCAGGCGGTTGCGGCCAACTTGCAGCACTGGCTGGCCTTCTGTCTGGCCGCGCTGATCGGGTTCGGGCCGATGATGGGCTTCGTTTTCCAGGATTTCACCACCTTCGTGGGCCGCGGCAACGATGTCACCCTGTGGAACCCGCTGGTGATGCAGCATCTCACCGCCAAATATGGCGCCACATCCACGGCGCAGGTGTGGATCGAGCAGATCAAACGCTCTTTGCTCACTTTCTACCACTATCCCGATTCCAGCACCCATTTCGGCTTCCCCAGCCCCATGGTCGATGCCCTGACCGGCCTCTTCCTGCTGGTGGGATTGGCCCTGGCCCTGCGCCGCCTGCGCCAGGCGCGCTTCTTCCTGCCCCTGATCTGGCTGTTCTCCACCCTCGTGCTCGGCAGCGTCATCACCAACGACCCTCCCTTCTGGCCGCACATCGTCATCCTGCTGCCGGCGGTGTGGCTGTTGGCCGCGGCCGGGATCGATTGGCTGTGGCAGGCCGTGGCCGCGCGCCTGCCCTCGCAAGATCGCCGCACCGACAACCTCATCCTCGCCGCCCTCATCGGTTTGGCCCTAATCCTGACCGGGGCGCACAACTGGCAGGCGTATCAGGCCCATGTGGCGGGCAATGGCGGCCTGGCCGTGCGCGTCGCCCGCCATCTGGCGACGCTGCCCCGCGACCACTTCGTCTACATCATCCCCGACCCCCTGGACTGGCAGCAGCGGGAGATCGCTTTCCTGGCCGCGGGCCTGTCGGGGGCCAACCTCAGCCGTGAGCAGGCCGTGAGCGGCGCCTTTGCCCAGCCGCCGCAGCCGATTGAGTTCATCCTCAGCCCCAACCACGCGGATTTGCTGCCGGCGTTGCAAGCGCGCTTCCCCGGCGCCGGTGTGCGCGAGCACGGCAACGGGGCAGGCTGGGACGCGTTCACCCGCCTGAGCGTCCTGCCCGCGGCGTACACCGCCGCCGCCCCCCTGCCGGCGGAAGATCTGGCCCGCCGCCAACGCCTGGTCTGGGGCCTGGCCGCCGCGCTCTTCCTCCTCGCCGCCGCATCCGGCCTGCTGATCCTGCGCC
>JABWBG010000181.1 GCA_013360575.1 Caldilineales bacterium | reverse complement strand
TACGTGGCCGCGGTGGCGGCGCGCGACGTGTTGTGGCCGGGCCTGATCCTCCCCCTGCGCCAGGGCGACGCCCAAACCCTGATCCCCCTGACCCTGGGGGGGCTGCTGGCGCTGCGTTTTACGCGCGTCCCCTGGCTGCGGGCGTGGGGACTGCCCCCGCTGGGCATTTTGGTGGGCGGCGCCGCGGCCCTGGCCGCGGCCGGCGCCCTGCGGGGCACATTGACCCCGCAAATCCTGGCCGGGCTGCACCTCAGCTTCCTGCCTGCCGGGCCTGTCTGGGCCGATTTCTTGCTCACCCTCCTCTCGACCCTGGCCACGCTGGCCGTGCTGGCCTACCTGCTGCGCGTCGACCTACCGGGCCGCGGGCATTCCGTCCTGGCCGCGCTGACCTGGCTGGGGCAGGCCCTGCTTATGCTGGCCCTGGGCGGCCTGCTGGCCACCACCGCCGGCGCCCGTCTCACCCTGCTGATCGACCGCATCGCCTACTTACTCACCCTGTGGGGGCAGGCCCCGCGCCTGTGACCCCCGCCCTTGCATCGCCTATGATCCCTTCGTCCACCCTTCTACGCCAGGATGAATTGCGCGACCTGCTGCATCTGGCAGCCGCGGCCCGCAGCGTCAGCCTTGTCGGCGTCAGCAACATGGGCAAATCGACCCTGCTGCGCGATCTCTGCCGCCCCGATCTGGCCGCGGCCCTGGGCCTGCCCGCGACCGCGGACCTGCGCTTTTTCTACATCGATTGCAACCGCATGCTCGATCAGAGCGCGCACGCGTTCTACGAACTGATCGCCCGCGTGCTGCTGGATGATCTGCGCGGGGAAGCGCCTGATCTGGTCAGGCGTTTGCGCGCGATCTATGACGAGATGGTCTATCCGCGCAGCGATTTTCACATCCCCTTCAACTTCAACCAGGCCCTGACCACCCTGCTGGAGGAAGTGAGCGGGCAGATGATCCTGATCTTCGATGAATTCGACGCGGTCTATGCCCGTCTGGATGACCGCGTCTTCCTCAACCTGCGGGCGCTGCAAGATCGTTACCCGCGCCGCCTGACCTACATCACGGCCAGCGACCGCCGCCTCTCCCACATCCGCTCCGGCGAAGAGCGGGATGAATTCAAGGAACTATTCAGCCATTCGGTGCACTATGTCTGCCCCCTCACCGACGCGGATGTGCACACCTACATCGATCAGCGGGCCGCGGGGCTGGCCGCGCGCTTCGACGAGGCCGATGTGGCCTTCCTGCTCGGCCAGGCGGGCGGGCACCCCACCCTGCTGGAGATCAGTTGCCGGCGGCTGGCAGAAATCACGGGAGCCAGCGAGCGCAGCGCCAGCGAGGACTGGCTGATCCACCGGGCGGTGGAAGACACCCTGCGCCAGGATCTCAGTATCAATGACGAATGCCGCAAGATCTGGCAAGATCTGGACGAAGATGAGCAGCGCACCCTGGAGGCTTTCTTTCAGCCGGGCGCGCGTGGGGATGCGCCGGCGGTGGAGGAGTTGAAACGCCGGGGGCTGCTGGTGCGTAATGCACATGAACCGAAGCTTTTCTCCCGTTTATTCGAAGATTTTGTGCTGCGCCGCCGCGCCATTCAGCAGGGCATCGGCTATGGCATACACATCAACATCGACGCGGGCGAGGCGCTGGTGGATGGCCGGCCAACCGAGACCCTGACCAATTTCGAATTTCGCCTGTTGCTCCTGCTCTACGGCCAACTCAACAAGATCGTAGACAAGTACGCGATTGTAGAAGCGGTGTGGGGCGAGGAGTACATCGACACGGTGTACGATTCCTCGATCGAAAAGCTGGTCAGCCGCCTGCGCCAGAAGATCGAGCCCAACCCCGCTGAGCCGCGCTTCCTTTTGACGATTCGTGGGCGAGGGTATAAGCTGGTAGGCTGAAGTCAAGCCCATGTCAGGCTTTCCCCCCATCTTCAGTTATAGTTGGGTATTAGGTATTGGATATTGGATATTAGATATTCGGTATTCGATATTAATCATTAATAATTGACGATCAATACCCAATACCCAATACCCAATACCCACCCTCTCACAACAACAAGGAATTAAAAACACATGGCATCACTACTCGAAAAAGTCGGTACGCTGATTTCCGCCAACTTACACTGGATCGTCAACCAGGCCTTGCAGGCCAACAGCCTGGCCGTCGTGGATGAATACATCCGCCGCGTCGAAGACAATCTGGAAGCGTTGGAAGATGCCGCCGCCACCGTCGGCGGCGAGGCCAAAACCCTGCGCCGCAAGCAACGCGAGTTCGAAGCCAAAGCCGAAGAACTGGATCGCAACATCGACCTGTTCCTGCGCGAAGGCAAAGACAAGCTGGCCATGGCCGCGCAGAGCCGCTATAACACCATGGCCCGCCTGGCCGATACCTACCGCGAGCAGGCTGACGCCCAGGAAAGTGAATTCCAGAAATTGCTCGATGCCAAGCTGCGCCTCGAAGCCAGGCTGACAGAGGTCAAGCAGGAGCGCATCCACTTGCAGGCGATGCTGGAACTGGCCAAGAGCAAGGAAGCCACGCACGAGGCTGTCAAGGCCGTGGGCGATGTCAGCACCGACGCCGCCGGCATGGACGACATCAAGGGCGCCATTCAGCGCCGCCTGGACAAAGCCGCAGCCCAGGGCGAGATCGACTCCCAGAAACTCGACCGGCAGATGGAAGAGGTGCTGGAGACCAGCGAGATCGAACAGCAACTGGCCGCCCGCCGCGCCCGCCTGGGCATGGCCGACGAAGCCTCCTAAACAAGACGGTTGGTATTTAGGTATTGGGTATTGGATATTCGGTATTTAATGATGAATCATTAATCATTAATTACCAATACCCAATATCCAATACCTAATACCCAATACCCAACCATGACCCACAAAACCAATCTCTATGCCGGTTGGTGGGTCTATGCCGGGCTGGCGGGACTGGGGGCGCTGCTCCTGCTCGCCAGCTTTGGCGGGGCCGGCTTGTGGCTGGCGGCGCTGTTGCTGGCCGGCGGCGCGGTGGCGGCCTTCGCTGCCTGGCGGGGCGGTTTCTCGCCTCGCCGCCAGCTCATCGCCGAGCTTTCCGAGCGAGGGCTGCACGTGCATTCCCACCCCCCGCCTGCTTCCGCCCCCCCATTCTATCCCTGGCGGCAGATCAAGAGCGTGCGTGTTTTGCCCCGCCCTGGCTACTGGCAGACCGCCATCCAAACCGTAGACGAGCCGGATCGCTGGCAGATCGTCGGCCACAGCCTGGAGCTGGCCGAGCAAATCGCCGAGATCGCGGGCCTGGCCTACGACGAACACAGCAAACGCCCCACACCATTGGGTCATGAGCATTATTGGAGGTAATCGCAATGGCAACCCAACCTGCCTCTTGGCTCACGCCGCAAGAATATCTGACCCGGGAACGCCGGGCCATGACCAAAAGCGAATACCTGAACGGCGAAGTCTTCGCCATGGCCGGCGCCAGCAAAGAACACAACTTGATTACGGTCAACATTGCTGCTTCGTTGCACGGTCAACTCCGCCGCCGTCCTTGTACGGTTTATGCCAATGACATGCGCGTCAAAGTCCGTCCCAGCGGGCTATACACCTATCCCGATGTAGTCGTCGTGTGCGGCCAGGCCGAGTTCGAGGATGAGCAGGTGGACACCCTGCTCAATCCCACCCTGCTGATCGAAGTCCTCTCCGATTCCACCGAGGCCTATGACCGTGGCCGCAAATTCGATCACTACCGGGCGCTGGCATCCCTGCAAGAATACCTGCTGGTGACATCGCAGGCAGCGGCTGTCGATCAATTCGTGCGGCAACCGGATGGGCGTTGGCTCTTGACAGCCTATCGCGGCTCTGGCGCTGTAGTCAATAGCGCTGCCATCGATTGCCGCCTGCCATTGGCCGAGATCTACGATAAAGTCGATTTGCCTGACGCCGACGACCGGGCGACGATCCTGACGGTACTGAAAGAGCCGGAGCCAGCGTACATGCTTCCTCGTCCAGGCTAATCCACCGCGACCCAAATACCGCGCCACAAAACGCCTCTCTCTATCTGAACCCTCTATCTGAACCCTCTATCTGAACCCTCTATCTGAACCCTCTATCTGAACCCTCCACCGGAGGCCCCCTATGAAACGAAGTCGTATTATTTTCCTGGCCATTGTTGGCGTGGCGGTTGTCATCGTTGCGGCAGCGCTGTTTTTGCGCTCGACCGGGCGCGAGCAACCACTGGTGGTCGTGCCCAAAGGCCCCATCCAGGTGCGCATCCTCACCGCCCTGCCGGTCGAACCCTGGGTGCGCGCCGCGGCCGAGCGTTTCAACGCCGAAGACCGCCGGCTGGAAGGGGAAAAGATCCAGGTCGAGATCGTGGCCATGGACGGGCTGACCGCCCTGGGCAAATTCGACCGTGACGAATTCGGCGCCCTCCCCGCCGACGCCGACCCCGCCAATCTCACCGCCGCCCAAGCGCAGGCCCTGGAACGCTTCCCCACCGCCTGGATCCCCGACAGCCGCTATCTGCCCGAACTGGCCAACGCCGCTTACAAAGAACGCCTGGGCCGCGACGTCTTCCTCACCGATGGCGAATACCGCGCCCGGCCCGTGGCCCTCAGCCTCAGCGCCTGGGGCATCTATCAGAGCCGCGCCAACGTGCTCGACCAGAAATATGGCGACGTGAGCTGGCAAACCGTGCACGACGCTGCCACCGCCAAAGGCGGCTGGCCCGAACTCGGCGGCGAAGCCAGCTGGGGCTTCTTCAAACTGGTGGTGCCTGACCCGCGCAAAAACGTGGGCGGGCTGGCCGCCATGATCGCCGCGGCCGGCGATTACTACGATCGCCCCACCATCTCCACCGCCGATGTCACCGACCCCGCGTTCCAGGCCTGGCTGCAAGAAACCCTGGCCGCCACCACCGATCTCAGCGGCGCCTCGGCCTACACCGCCGAAGACTTCGCCCTGTTCGGCTACTCGGTGGGCGATGGCGGCCTGCTGCTGGAAAGCGACCTGCTGAACAACATGCAGGGCATCCTCAACCGCTGGGGCGAGCCTCTCTCCATTCGCTACCCCACCTACGTCACCTGGTTCGACTTCCCCATGTCGATCTGGATCGGCCCAGAAACCAGCGCCCTGCAAAAGAATGCCGCCCTCGAATTCGAGCGCTACCTGCTCTCCCCCGAGATCCAGACCAGCGCCGTGGCCTATGGCCTGCGCCCGGTCAGCGCCGAGATCGCCGTGGCCGATGTGGCCGACAGCCCCTTCGCCGACTGGAGCAACCAGGGCGCGGCCGCCGTGGTGCCCCGCACCAGCGCCATGCGCTCGCCCGACCGCGACGTGCTGCAAGCCCTGCTGCGCTGGTTCGAACTCAATGTGGCGAGGTGATGCCATGACCACCAAGAAACAGAGCACACCGCCCCCCCGCATCCTCATCTTCGGGCTGCTCGGCTTCAGCATCCTCTGCGGGCTGTGCGTGATTTTCCTCGCCCTCAGCGGGCTGCTCGAAGACTCCTCTGCCCCCGAACCTACCGTCGCGGGCACGCCTGATCCTGCCAGCGCCCTCCTCACCCTGGCCTATTCACCCGAAAAAGCCGGGCTGATCACCGCCCTCGTCGATGCCTTCAACGATGCCCGCCAGCGCACGCCCGACCGCAAGGTGATGCAGATCCAACTGCTGCAATTGCCCCCCGATCGCATGGTCGAAGAGGCCCTGGCCGCCGAACCCGCGTTCCAGGCCCTCACGCCCGACGCCTCCCTCTGGCTCGATCAGCTCGACCTGCGCTGGGCCGAGGCCAACCGCGGCGACAGCGACGTGCCGCCCCGCCGCATCGCCGATAGCGCCCGCTACGCCGTCAGCCCCATCGTCATCGCCGCCTGGCCCGACGTGGCCGCCAGCCTGGGCTGGGGCAGCCAGCCGGTGGGCTGGAGTCAGATTCAAGAACGCGCCGCGACTGACCGCAGCTTCAAATGGAGCCACGCCAGCACCAGCTACGCCAGCGGCATGCTCGCCACCCTGGCCGAATTCTACGCCGGGGCCGGCAAGACCCGCGCGCTGACGGAAGAGGATGTGACCGCGCGCAGCACCCTCGACTATGTGGCCAACATCGAACGCACAATCAGCTTCTATGGCGAAAACGAGGCCGTGACCCTGGAACGCCTGCGCGAGCAGGGCCGCAATTTCCTCGACGCCATGGTCGTGCAAGAGGCGCTGGTCGTGCAGTTCAACCGCTCAGGCGCGGGCCCGCTCGTCGCCATCTACCCGCACGAAGGCACATTGTGGCAGGATCATCCCCTGGCCCTGCTGGACGCGGCCACGATCACCGACAACCAGCGTCGCACTTTCCGGGCGTTTGCCGACTTCCTGCGCCAGCCCGAACAGCAGAAATACATCCTCGATCAGGGCTATCGCCCCGCCGATCTCAACATCCCCATCGATGGCCCCGATTCCCCCCTCTCCCCGGCCAATGGCGTGGATCCCAAAGAGCCGCAGACCACCCTGCAGATGCCCGGCCCCAGCGTGGTGCGGGTGGTGCAAAATGTGTGGGCCTACACCAAACGCCCCTCCAACGTTTTCCTGGTGGTCGATACTTCCGGCTCGATGCTCGGCGACAAACTGGCCAACGTGCAGACCGCGCTGCAAACCTTCCTCGACCAGATTCAGGGCACGCAAGACCGCGTGGGCATGGTCGAATTTGGCGGCAGCGTCTACAACATCACGCCGCTCGACCTGGTGCAGAGCCAGCATCGCCAAAACCTGCAAGACGAAATCGCCCGCATGGAAGCCAAGGACGACACCGCCCTGTTCGACGCCATCCGCGCCGCCTATGTGCGCTTGCAGCAAGAGGCCGACAGCGAACGCATCAACGCTATCGTGGTGATGACTGATGGCCGCGAAAACGCCAGCAACATCGATCTTGGCGATCTGCTCTACCAGATCGAGAGCGAAAACCGGTCGGGCGTGCGCGTGGTGATCTTCGCCATCGCCTATGGCAACGATGCGGACATGGCCACCCTGCGCGCCATCGCCGAGATCAGCGGCGGCCAGGCCCGCGAGGGCAGCCTGGAAACAATCCGCGAACTGTATCGCCTGCTATCCCAATATTTCTAGAGCTGCTTATGCCTCGTTTGAAGACGACACAGTATATGGCCGCGAGCGATTGACACACCCAAAATCGACGGAACCACCTCTGAACTCTCTATCTGAATTCTCTATCTGCCATGCCCGACACCATCCGCCGCGAGATCGAGGCCAAAGCCCGCAAGGCCATCGTCAACCGCGCCGTCTTTCGCCTCGAAAACGCGCTGATCATCGCCGGATCGCTGCTGCTCGCCGCCTTCTTCCCCCAACCGCTGCCCCAAACCCTGCCCTGGTTCAACGCCTGGCCCTGGCTGGCGTTGGGCGCGCTGGGCCTCGGCGGCATGGTCTGGAGCACGCTCAGCGACCCGCGCGAGGCGGCGCAGGCCGTGGCCGAGATGTTCCACGAAGAACACGACCCTCGGCTGATCAAAGATCGCCAACTGCGGGCCAAATATGACCGGGCCCTGGAATATTACGACCGCCTGCAAGAAGTCTCGGCCAAAATGAACACCGAGCGCCTGCGCGACCGCACCGGCGAGAGTGTGCGCCAGATGGAAGACTGGGTCTCCAACATCTACCGCCTGGCCCTGCGCCTGCAAGCCTTCCGCGAAGACAGCATCCTCAACCGCGACCGCCAGCAAACGCCGGAAACCCTGCGCAGCCTGCAAGCCCGCGCCAAACTGGAAGCGGACCCCGGCGTCCGCCAACAACTGCAAACCACCATCGCTTCCAAACGCCAACAACTCGATAACATCCAAGCCCTCGACAACCTCATGCAGCGCGCCGACCTGCAACTCGACAATTCCATCGCCGCCCTCGGCACCGTCTATTCGCAGATGCTGCTGATCGGCAGCAAACGCGAAATCGACTCCACCGCGGCCCAGCGCCTGCAAGAAAACGTTACCGACGAGGTGCTGAACTTGCAAGATCTGGTCGAAAGCATCAACGAAGTCTACGATTATCGCTATGAAGGACTTGGGTGATTAGTAAATTGGTAGATTAGAGTCGTTGCTGAATAGCGGAGGAGGATAGAGTTCCCCTACCCCAGCGAGTTGTTATGCGGCCGCAGCCCGAAGCACTCGTTTCTGGATGCGAG
>JABWBG010000180.1 GCA_013360575.1 Caldilineales bacterium | reverse complement strand
TGGCGTCGATCGAGGTGGGACTGACGGGGGCGCAGGCGGGATTGGCCCGCACCGGCAGCCTGGTGCTGCACGCCGACCGCGATCATGGCCGCCTGGCCTCGCTGCTGCCGCCCGTGCACTACGCGGTGCTACGCCACAGCCAGCTCTATCCCGACCTGGCGGCCTGGATAGCGGCGGCAGGCTGGCGCATCGCCGCCAGCAGCAACACCGTCATCATCACCGGCCCCAGCCGCAGCGCCGACATCGCCCAGACGCTGACCCTGGGCGCGCACGGGCCACGCGAAGTGCATGTGGTGCTGATCGCGGCGTAGACGCCGCCCGGCCCAACTTGATACAGGGCGGCGCAGGCTGGCGCCCGCATTCTCCCCGCCCAATTTGGCAAGCGCCCGGCTCTGCGCTACTCTATGCGGGCAGCCAAATGACACCGATCCCCCCTCTCCCTCGCGAGGTCGCCCATGCGTGTGGTAGCCCTGATCATGGCCGGAGGCGAAGGCTCTCGCCTGACCGTGCTCTCCGAAAAACGAGCCAAACCTTCCGTTCCCTTTGCCGGCAAATACCGTATCATCGATTTCACCCTCTCCAACTGCGTACAATCGCGCATCTACGACATTGCCATCCTCACCCAATACCGCCCGCACTCGCTGAATGAGCATATCGGCATCGGCAAACCGTGGGATCTGGATCGTGGCCGCGGGGGCGTGCAACTGTTGCAACCCTATCAGGCCCGCGGTTCGCAGGGCTGGTACATGGGCACCGCCGACGCAGTCTACCAGAACCTGGGGTTTCTGCTGGGCCGCGATGCCGATCTGGCGGTCATCCTCTCCGGCGATCACATCTATAAGATGGATTACCGGCCCATGATCGCCTTCCACGAGGAGAAAGGCGCGGATCTGACCGTGGCGGTGATGAATGTGCCGCTGGAGGAAACAGACCGCTTCGGCATCCTCACCACCAACAAAAATGGCCGGGTAACGGAGTTCCACGAAAAACCAAAGGCGCGGGACAAGGGCACGCTGGCCAGCATGGGCATCTATGTTTTCGATGTGGATATCCTGGCCGAACGTCTGGCGCAGGGGCACGCGCTGGAGCCGAATCTCGATTTCGGCAAACACATCATCCCCAACATGATCCAGAACGACAAGGTCTATGCCTATCAATTCGATGGCTATTGGGTGGATGTGGGCACTATCGACGCGTATTGGCAGACTTCGATGACGCTGACCGCGCCGGACAGCCCCCTCGACCTTTGGGATACCAACTTTCTGGTGCGCACACGCAGCCAGGAGCGCCCGCCGGTCAAATGCAGCGCCCAGGGCGATGTGGTGCAATCTCTGGTCAGCAATGGCTGCACCATCCATGGCCTGGTCGAGCGTTCGGTGCTCTCGCCGGGGGTGTATGTCTCGGCTGGCGCGCAGGTGCGGGAATCGGTGGTCATGAACGATGCCTGGATCGGCCCCGGCGCCATCCTCGACCGGGTGGTGATCGACAAACAAGTGATCGTGGGGTCGGGCGTGCAGCTGGGCGTGGGCGATGATCTGCGCCCCAACCATGAGATGCCGGATCGACTGGATACCGGCATCACCGTGGTGGGCAAGGGCGCGCACATCGCCGCCAATGTGCGCGTGGGCCGCAATGTGCTCATCCATGCCGATGTGGATGAAGAGGTCTACGCGGGGCTGGCCGCGGATTTTGTGCCCAGCGGCGCCACCGTCACACCGGGCGGGGTGTTGTTGCCCCCGCCCCTCCCCCCTTCTGCGCCCGCGACGCC
Source organism: Caldilineales bacterium (assembly GCA_013360575.1). Classification (GTDB taxonomy): domain Bacteria; phylum Chloroflexota; class Anaerolineae; order J102; family J102; genus JABWBG01. The sequence continues at coordinate 6,389 of JABWBG010000180.1, read as the reverse complement.
CGCGGTGGAGGCAACCGCATGAATACCCTTGCCATGATCCTGGCCGGCGGCGCTGCGCCCGGCCTGCACACACTCACTCACAGCCGGGCCGAGGCAGCGCTGCCCTTCGGCGGCAAATATCGGGTGATCGATTTCACCCTCTCGAATTGCGTCAATTCCGACATCTTCGATGTGGCGGTGCTGACGCAGTACCTGCCCCGCTCGCTCAACGATCACATCCGCGCCGGCAAACCCTGGGATCTGGATCGGGCGCAAGGGGGCGTGCGGCTGTTGCAGCCCTATCAGAGCGGCGCCGAGGAGAGCGGGGCCTGGCAAGAAGGCTCCGCCGACGCGGTGCGCTTCAATCTGGATGTGGTGCGCGAGAGCAAGGCGGATCAGGTGCTGCTGCTGGCGGGCAGCCACATCTATAAGATGAACTATCAGCCGATGATCGAGTTCCACCGCCTGCGCCGGGCCGATGTCACCATTGCCGTGCGCGCGGTCAGCCCGCATCAGACGCATCGCTTCGGCATGGTGGCCGCGGATACCGATGGCCGCATCACCCGGTTCGAGGAGAAGCCGCGGCGCACCCGCTCCACCCTGGCCAGCATGGGCGTCTATCTTTTCGCGGCCGGGGTGCTGGAGGAGTGGCTGAATGGCCGGGGGCGGGGATATCGCCACCTGGGCGGGGAGTTGATCCCGCGGCTGGTGCGGGAAAAGCGGGTGTATGCCTATGCCTTCGAGGGCTACTGGGCCAATGTGGGCACCGTGCCGGCCTATTTCGAGGCGAACATGGCCTTGCTGGCCGACATCCCCGCCCTCGATCTCTCTGACCCGCGCTGGGTGATCCACACCCGCTCGGAGCAGCGGCCGCCGGTGTGGCTGGGGCCGCAGGCCGCGATCAGCGGCAATCTCCTCTGCGATGGCGCCCGCATTGAGGGCAAGGTGCTGCGTTCGGTGATTGGGCCGGGCGTGGTGGTGGCCGCGGGGGCGGAGGTGCGCGACAGCATCGTCATGAATGATACGGTGATCGGCCCCGGCGCGGTGGTGGATCGCGCCATCATCGACAAAGAGGTGCAGGTGGGCAAAGGCGCGGTGATCGGGTTTGGCGCGGACAACACGCCCAACGCCCTGGCCCCAGAGACGTTGAACACCGGCGTCACCCTGGTGGGCAAGCGCGCGCAGGTGCCTGCCGGCGCCTGTCTGGGCCGCAATGTTGTGGTTGGGCCCGCCCTATTCGACGATGAAACCATCCCCAGCGGCAGCACCGTAGGCCTCTGACGCCGCCCCACCCGCCCGCCCGCCCCGTCCCGCCCCGTCCCGTCCCGCCCCGGCGATGAATCGCCGGTCTGGCACACGAAGCCCGATGAATCGGGCTGGGCAGGCCGGATCATCGCCGCCCGACACCCGACCACTGACCACTGACCACTGAATACTGAATACTGACCACTGACCACTGAATACTGAATACTGACCACTGACCACCGACCACTGCCCCATGCCCGGCGACGCCAACTTCGTCCACCTGCACGTTCATAGCGAATTTTCCCTGCTCGACGGCCTCAGCCGCATCGATGATCTGATCAAACGCGCCCAGGAATTGGGCCAGCCGGCCATCGCCCTCACCGACCACGGCGCCATGTACGGGGCCATGGATTTTTACCGCGCGGCCAAGAAAGCAGGGATCAAGCCGATCATCGGCATCGAAACCTACCTGGCCGCGCGCAGCATGCAGGAACGGGACGGTACCAAAGATCGCGAACGCGCCCACATGTTGCTGCTGGCGCAAAACCAGACCGGCTATCGCAACCTGTTGCAGATTGCCAGCGCCGCGCAGTTGCAGGGGTTCTATTACAAGCCGCGTATCGACCGCGCTTTCATGGCCGCGCACAGCGAGGGGCTGATCGCCACCACCGGCTGCATGGCCGCCGAGATCCCCAGCGCGCTGAAAACCGGGCAGATCGAGCTGGCGCACAAACTGATGGGCGAGTATGTGGACATCTTCGGCCGCGAGCGGCTGTTCGTGGAATTGCAGGAGCACAGCATCCCGGAGCTGACGCAGATCAACAAAACCTTGATCGAGATGGCCCCGCGCTATGGCCTGCGCCTGCTGGCCACGAATGATGTGCATTATGTGCGGGCAGAAGATGCCGGCCCCCACGAGGTGCTGCTCTGCATCCAGACCAGCTCCACCGTGCAGGCGCCCAAGCTCACCTTCTCGGACAAGGGCTACTACCTCAAATCCGCGGCGGAGATGCTGCAGCTGTTCGGCGAGCAGCCGGAGGCGCTGCGCAACAGCCTGCTGATCGCGGAGATGTGCGAGGTCAGCCTGGACACGAAAGGCTATCACCTGCCCCATTTCGAGACGCCCGCCGGCTATACCACCGAGAGCTATCTGCGCCAGTTGTGCGAGAAAGGCATGGTCTGGCGCTATGGCGAGGCGCGGGCGCGAGAGGATGCAACCCTGCGGGAACGCTTGGATCGGGAACTGGCCCTGATCCATCAGATGGGGTTCAATTCCTATTTCCTGATCGTGTGGGATCTGTGCGAATTCGCGGCCCGCACCGACGCCTGGTGGCAACAGCACCACGATCCCTCGCCCTACCCCGATTATGAGACGTGGAAACAGCACGACATCTGGTGGAATGTGCGCGGATCGGGCGCGGGGTCGGTGGTGGCCTACACCCTGGGCATCACCAGCATCGATCCCCTGGCCAACAGCCTGATCTTCGAGCGTTTTCTGAATCCGGGCCGCGTGTCCATGCCCGATATCGACCTGGATTACCCCGATGACCGCCGCCACGAGATGGTGGAATATGCCATGCGCAAGTATGGCCGCGACAAAGTGGCGCAGATCATCACCTTTGGCACCCTGGGCGCGCGGGCCGCCATCCGCGATGTGGGCCGGGCGCTGGACTGGGAATTGGCGCAGGTGGATGCGGTCGCCCGCCTGGTGCCGGCCATCGCCGGCAAGCCGGTGAAGATCGCGGATGTATTGCAAGCGGGGCATGAGTTCTATGCCTTCGACCTGGATCGCATGTATCAGAGCGATGAGAAGGTGCGCACCCTGCTCGACACCGCCCGCACCCTGGAGGGGGTGACGCGCCACGCCTCCAGCCACGCCGCCGGGGTGATCATCTCCGACCGCCCGCTGGAGGAATATCTGCCCCTGAACCGGCCCACCAGCGGCGAAGAGGGGCTGGGCGGGATCGACCGGGTGACGCAGTGGCCGATGGAGATCATGGACTCGATCGGCCTGCTCAAGATCGATTTCCTGGGCCTGAGCACCCTCTCGATCATGCGCCTGGCCGCCCGGTTGATCGAGGAGCGATACGGGGTGCGCTACACCATGGACACCATCCCCTACGATGTGGGGCACGTGGGGCCGGACCCGGCCCGCCGGCCCGAGACGCTGTTCGAGATGCTCAGCCAGGGGGAGGTGTCGGGAGTGTTTCAGGTGGAAGGGCAGGGCATGCGCCGGCTGATGACGAGCATGCGCCCGCAACGGTTCGATCACATCGTCGCCGCCATCTCCCTCTACCGCCCCGGCCCCATGGAGAACATCCCCCGATACATCGAGCGCATGCACGCGGTGCTGGCCGGGGAGGAGGACGCGGTCAGCTACCACACCCCGGCGCTGGAGCCGATCCTGAGCGATACCTACGGCATCCTGGTCTATCAGGAGCAGATCATCCGCATTGCGGCAGAGTTGGCGGGGTATGAGCCGGGCGAAGCGGACATGATCCGCAAGGCGGTATCGAAAAAGAATGAGGAGGATCTGAAGAGACACCGCCAGCAATTCACGGCCGGAGCTATGACCCGCGGCTACTCTGAGCAGGTGTGCGACAAAATCTGGGAGGATATCGAATATTTTGCCCGCTACGGCTTCAATAAGTGCTTGCCGGGGGATGTCGAGGTGGTGGACGCGGCGACGGGCCGTCTGGTGCGCATCGAAGCCTTGTATCAGGGCCAGACGGGCCTGACCACAACCCTGACCTGCGCCCTCGACAGCCTCACCCTGCAACCGGGCGCGGTGGCCACGGTGATGGCGAATGGCGTCAAGCCGGTATACCGGCTGACGACGGCATCGGGCCGTGTGATCGAAGCCACGGCCAACCATCCCTTCTACACCTTCGACGGCTGGCGGCCGCTGGATACTCTGAGCGAGCAGGACTTGATCGCTGTGCCGCGGTCGCTGCCGGTGCAGGGCCGGGAGGCATGGCCGGAGCATGAGGTGATCGCGTTGGGGCATCTGCTGGCCGAGGGCAATCTCTGCCATCCGCATTCGCTCTACTATTACAATCAGGATAGCGCACAAGTCGATGATTATGTAAAGGCAGCCCAGGCGTTTGCCAATGTCGTGTGCTCTGTGACCCGGCAGCGCGACCTGTACACCGTTTATGCCCGGCGCATCGACCGCAAAGAGCCGCCGGGCATCCTTCTGTGGGCGCAGGCGTTGGGCATCTGGGGCAAGAAAGCGGCAGAGAAAGAGATGCCAGAGGCGGTGTTTACGCTGCCGAACCGGCAGATTGGGTTGTTGATCAGCCGCATGTGGGAGGGAGATGGCCATCTCAATGAAGGGGGTCGCAGCCTGTTTTATGCCACCGCCTCGGAACGGATGGCCCGGCAGATGCAGCACCTGCTGCTGCGATTGGGCATTCTCAGCCGCTTGCGTACCGTGACCTTCCCCTACAAAGAGGGGCGCACCGGCTATCAGCTCTTCATCACCGGCGATGACAACATCCAGCAGTTCGCCGCGCACATTGGCGTGCATTTCCTCTCCGCCGGGCGCAAAGCCCTTTTGCAGCGGCTGGCCCTGCCTGAACCGCAGCCCGCCGGCAGCAAAGATGTTGTGCCCCTGGGCGTGAAGGCCCTGGTGCGCGCCGCCAAAGAGAAGACGGGGATCACCTGGCAAGATTTGAATCGCAGCGCCGGCCTGGCCCAGCGCGAGTTTTATCCCGCCAACAGCGCCGGCAAGATGGGGTTTCAGCGCCACACCATCCAACGCGCCGCCGATTTTTTCCATGACGAGGAGCTGCAACGCTACGCGGACAACGACATCTATTGGGATCGGGTGGTCAGCATCACCTATGTAGGCGACAAGCCAACCTACGATCTGGAAGTGCCGGGCGCGCATAATTTCATCGCCAATGACATCCTCGTCCACAACAGCCATGCCGCCGATTACGCCAAAGTCACCTGCCAGACCGCGTTTCTGAAGGCGCACTATCCGGTGGAATATATGGCGGCGATGCTGACGGTGGAACGGGCCAAGACGGAGAAGATCAGCCGCTATCTGGCCGACACCCGGCGCATGGGCATCCACGTGCTGCCGCCCGACATCAACGAATCGGGGCTGGATTTCCGCATCCAGGCGCTGCCCGCGGGTCAGGCCGCCGCGCCCATGGTCAATCGCGCCAATTTTGCCTTCCCCATCCCCCCCGGCAGCGCCATTCGCTTCGGGCTGGGCGCGATCAAAAACGTGGGCGAGGGCGCTATCGAGACGATCCTGGCGGCGCGCGCGGACGGCGGCCCCTTCAGCAGCCTGGAGGATTTCTGCGAGCGGGTGGATCTGCGGCAGTTGAACAAGCGGGTGATGGAATGTCTGATCAAAGCAGGCGCGTGCGATGGTTTTGGCGATCGCGACCTGGTGCTGGCGGTGTTGGACCGCATGATGACGCATTCCAGCAGCGTGTGGCGGGCCCGCGATAGGGGGCAGGGCAGCCTCTTCGATCTGTTCGATTACACCGACGCCCGCGCCCCGGCCCATTCCCTGTTCGACCCGGCGCCGACCTACGAGCCTGTCAGCGCGCGGGCGCGGCTGGAGTGGGAAAAGGAGCTGCTGGGCGTCTACGCGTCCGAACATCCCCTGGAACGGGTGACGAGCAACCTGCACCAAGTGATCACCTGTCTGTGTGAGGATGTGCCGGAGCGGGTGGGGCGCAATGTGGTTCTGGCGGGGATGGTGGCAGCGGCGCGCACTTTCATCACCAAGAATGGCAAACGCATGGCCTTTGTCACCCTGGAGGACCTGCAAGGCAGTTGCGATGTGACCGTCTTCCCCCGCACCCTGGAGCAGACGCCGGCGCAGTTGCTGGCTGAAGGCAGCATTGTGTTGGTGCGGGGCAAGGTGGAGAAGCGAGAGGATCGGGTGAGTGTGCTGGCCGATGCGATCACGGACAATTTCACCTTTGCCCAGGCGGCCGCGTCCACGCAGTTGCCCGATTTTGCCGCGCCGCCCCCGGCGTCCTGGCAGGAGGAGGGCGCCAGCTTCACCGAGTTCATCGAGCCGCCGGCGGATGATCTGGAGGATATGGCCGTGCTGGCGCCCCGTCCCGCCCCGCGATCCGCGCCCACGGGCGTGGCCGAGCCGCCGCCCCGTTATCCTGCGGCAGAGAAGGCAGGCAATG
>JABWBG010000179.1 GCA_013360575.1 Caldilineales bacterium | reverse complement strand
GCAAGCTGCCGGCAGGCGCGGCAGTCAGCGTCGCCGGCCAGGCCGCGGCCAGCAGCAGCGTGCAGAAAAGGAGGGGAAACAGCAGGCGAAAACGCATGAATGATGTTTTTGGCAGAAACCCTAAAGGTTTTAGAAACCTTTAGGGTTTTTTGGGGGTGGGGGATGGAATCGGACGCAGAACAAAAAAACCCCTGCCGGCGCCGGCAGGGGTGGTCAGTTTCTAGAAAGAGGAAACCGGCCTCCCGTCCGCGCGGGCGCCGCACTTCATCCGTCGCATCGGGTGTTCTGGCTCAGGCTCCGCAGAGCCCATACAGTTGCGGGACAGCGCCGGCATTGCACCGGACTTCCCCCGATTGCCTCCGGCCATCAGGGCCAGAGGGATTACGACTTGCGGGATATCAGATTGTGAGGGCAGTATAGAGGCAAGCAAAGGGACTGTCAAATACCATCCGCGCCGCCGCGCCACCGCGCCGGCAAAAAGTAGGGGCGATGCCGCCGGCAAAAAAACCAGCGAAAAAAAGCGAAAAGGTCGCCCCGGCGGCATCGCCCCGGCACGATATCCCCCGCCCCCGGCCAGGATGACAGGTTAGCAATGGCGATCTATAATGCCGGCGCAAACGCGTCACCTGACCGCGTTGCTGCCCATTGTTGATCCTCACTGCTCACACCATCTTCCGGAGATCATCCCATGACTCACTCCCCCACCTACAAAGGCACCATCGGCATCCTCACCGGCGGCGGCGATGTGCCGGGCCTCAATCCTGCCATACGCGCCGTCACCATCCGCGCCCTGCGCGAAGGCTACAAAGTGATCGGCATCCGCCGCGGCTGGAAAGGCCTGATCGAACTGGTACGCGATCATGATTATGACAACCACGAGAACTTCCAGGCCTTGACCGAGGAAGTGGTCAACCGCGCCGGCCGCACCGGCGGCACCTTCCTGCACTCCTCCCGCACCCGGCCCAGCCATGTCAAGGCCGCGGATGTGCCTACGCACCTGCAAGACAAATACACCGAGGCCATGAATGACCTCACCCCAGAGGTGCTGACCAATCTGGAATGGCTGGGCATCGACACCATGATCCCCATCGGCGGGGATGACACCCTCAGCTACGGCGTGCATCTGGCCAAAAAGGGATTCAAAGTCGTGGCCATCCCCAAGACGATGGACAACGACGTGCCCGGCACCGACTATTGCATCGGCTTCAGCACCTGCGTCTCCCGCACCATCGCCCTCACCAACACCCTGCGCACCTCCGCCGGCTCGCACGAACGCTTTCTGGTGCTGGAGGTGTTCGGTCGCTACGCCGGGTTCACGGCCATGCTGCCCACCATGGCCGGGGCCGCCAACCGCTGCGTCATCCCCGAACACAAATTCGATATCGACCGCCTCACCGAGTTGCTGGTCTACGACCGCAATCACAATCCCAGCAAATACTCGATCGTGCTCGTTTCGGAAGGGGCCATGTTCGCAGGGGGCGAGATGATCTTTACCAGCCAGACCACCGACGCCTACGGCCACAAAAAACTGGGCGGCATCGGCGATCTGGTCTCGCAGGAGTTGCAAAGCCGCTCGGCCCAATTCAATCAGGGTAAAGGGATCAATGTCATCAATCAGCGGCTGGGCTATCTGGTGCGCGGGGGCGATCCTGACGCCATCGACTCGATCGTGCCCATGGCTTACGGCAATCTGGCCCTGGATCTCATTCTGGGCGGCATGCATGGCCGGCTGGTGGTGCTGAAAAATGGTCGCTATGACGATGTTCCCATCGAAGTGGTGACCAGCACCAAGAAAGTGGTGGATGTGGGTAAATTCTACGATATCGAACGCTATCGCCCGCATTACCGCAAATTCGCCATGCGGCCTCTGTTCATCATGACCAGCGAACTGTGATCGCCCTGCTCAGCCGGCTCGCATCCCGTCTCTGGCCTGACTTCGTGCAGCTGCCAGAGCAGGATCGCGTGCGGTTGGTAGGCGATCTGGGCATCACCCTGCTGAGCCTGCCGCTGGCAGCAGCGGCTTTGCTGTGGCTGGCGGCCCATACAGATCCGGCCATCCTGCGCGCGCACTGGCCGATGGCCGCGCTGATCCTGCTGTTGGGCTACGGCCTGTCCCGGGCCAGCTTCTTCCAGGTTTCGGTGGGCCGGGCCGAGACGTTCAGTTTCAGCGGGGCCTCGCTGGGGCCGGTGCTGGCCATCTCGTCCTTGCTGCTCTTCGGCGCCAGCGTCATCTGGCTCTTCCTGTTGCTGACCCTGCGCTTCTACACGGTCAAGTACACGCAGGCGCAGACGCGGTTCCAGCGCTGGAACCTGGCGCGCAACTTCTGGTTCAATTCCTGGGTGTTCGTGACCACGCAGATGACGGCGCTGTCGGTCTATCGTCTGGCCGGCGGCGTCCTCCCCCTGCCCGATCTCTCCTGGCAGGCCACGTGGCCGGCGCTGTTGGCCGTACTGGCTTCCCTCTGTCTGGGCATAGCCCTGATGGCCCTTCTGCTGGGCATACAGCGACGGGTGCGGCACAGCTTCAACCCCGCCGCGCCCTTCCCGGAGATCAAACGCATCCTGATCTTCTCTCTCTCGCCGCAGGTGGCAGCCTTTTTCGGCATCATGGCCGCCGCGCTCTACACGCAGAATGGGGTCTGGGCCTTTCTGATCTTGATGGCGGGGCTGATCATGGCCAGCCTGGTGGCTCGTCGCCTCAGCATCGCGGCCATGGTCGGCCAGCAGCGCACCCGCGAGGTGACGCACCTGGAACGGCTGGGCCGGGCGATCATCACCTCCCCGCCCGACGCCTCCCGCCTGCCAGAGCTGCTGGCCGACTACCTGCCGGAGATGTTCCGCTACCGCCAGGTCGAGATCCGCCTCTTCCCCGATCACACCCTCGCGGCCCTGCCCGCGGGCTTGCCGCCGACGCCGGCGGAGGTGTGGGCCTGGCTGCAAGCCCATCCCACCTATCACGACATCGATCCCAGCCCGTCAGATCAGGGCCTCTTCCACCTGAAACCTGCCGCCGCGCCCCGCCTGCCCTGGAACAACCGCCCCGCCCACGAACGCGTCGTCCTCAGCCCCATCTTCGCCAGCGAAGAGGGCGGCCCGGCTGCAGAAGCGCCGATCGGCGGCATCTGTCTATCCCAGGAAACCAATCTCTACGAGAATCTGGCCATCGACATGCAGCCGATCATGCAGGCCCTGGCCGCGCAGATCGCCTCCGCCTTGCACAGCGCCGACATCTACCACCGCACCCTGGAGCATGAACTGGTGGCGCGCGAACTGGCCGTCGCCGGCCAGATCCAGGCCACTTTCCTGCCGCGCGCGCTGCCGGCGCTGCCGGGCTGGACCCTGGCCGCCACTTTGCAGCCCGCCCGCGAAACCTCCGGCGATTTCTACGACGCCTTTACCCTGCCCGATGGCAAGCTGGCCCTGGTGGTGGCCGATGTGGCCGACAAAGGCATGGGCGCGGCCCTGGTCATGGCCCTCAGCCGCACCCTGCTGCGCACCTACGCCCTGGAATATCCCACCCGGCCCGACCATGTGTTGCGGGTCACCAACCGCCGCATCCTGGCCGACACGCGCTCCGATCTCTTCGTCAGCGTCTTCTACGCGGTGCTCGATCCGGACAGCGGCGTGTTGACGTATGCCAACGCCGGGCACAATCCCCCCTTCCTGCTGCGACGACAGGGATCAGGCCGCGCCGAACTGCTGACGCGCACCGGCATGGTGCTGGGTGTGATGCGGGGCGTGGCCTGGGAGGCGGTCACGCTGCCCATGCAGCCCGGCGACAGCGTGGTCATCTACTCCGACGGCGTCAGCGACGCCCTGAACGAAGGGGGTGAATTCTTCGGCGAAGAGCGGCTACAAGCCCTGGTCGAGCAGCGCCGGCACAGCCCGGCCACAGACTTGCTGGCTGCGCTGCTGACTGCGCAGCAAGAGTTCGTGGGCGGCGCGGGCCGATTCGACGATGCAACGCTCATGGTCTTACAACGTCAGGGGGCATAACCGGGACAAAAGGGAAATCCCATGCCGCGAGAGGGGTCTGCGGCGAGGCGTGAATGCACCGCAGGGCCAAACAGGACGTCGGCCACTGCGCGTGTGCATAATTAAAAAAGTTAAAAAAAGTTCTTGACAAAGTTAAGAATATCAAATATCATGCCGGATAAATTCAAAAACTCGATCGTCAATTCTAAGATTTCTGCCGCACCCCAGCCGGTTCATCCAGCAGGTTAGCTTCTGCAAGAAGCCGCGCTTCTTCGTCCTCCACACCTCAGCACACACAGGAGCCTCTCGTGACGGACCCTTCCACCCTCGCCGCCAAACGGCCGGCGGGCATGCGTGCATTCATCGTCGTCTGGCTGGGCCAGATCATCTCGGTGCTGGCCAGCAGCATGACGCAGTTCGCGCTCACCATCTGGGTATATCAGGAAACCGGCAGCGCCACTGCCTTGGGGTTGATGCAGGTTTTCTTCATCACCCCCTTTCTCATCCTCTCCCCCATTGCCGGGGTGATGGTGGATCGCTACAACCGCAAGCTGATGATGATGGTCAGCGATCTGGCTGCCATCCTGGCCACGACCGGGATCTTCGTGCTGCTGGCGCTGGGCCGGCTGGAATTCTGGCATCTCTATTTCGCGGCGGCCCTGAACGGCATCGGCAACACCTTCCAGTGGCCGGCCTACTCTGCCGCCATCAGCACCATGGTGCCAAAAGAGCACTATGGCCGGGCCAATGGCCTGATGTCGCTGATCGAGACCGGGCCGGGCGTGCTGGCGCCCCTGCTGGCCGGCGCGCTGCTGCCCTTCATCGGCCTGACCGGCATCCTCACCATCGATGTGCTGACCTTCCTGGTCGCCATCGCCGCCCTGTTGGCTGTGCATGTGCCGCAGCCCGCGGCCACCGCCGCCGGCGAGGAGGGCCGCGGCAGCCTGTGGCAAGAAGCAGCCTACGGCTTCCGCTACATCTTCAAACGCCCCAGCCTGCTGGGCCTGCAACTGATCTTTTTCTGCGGCAACCTCTTTGCCGGCATCGGTTACACCCTGCTCGCCCCCATGATCCTGGCCCGCACCGCCAACAACAGCCTCATCTTTGGCCTGGTGCAGTCGGCCGGGGCCATTGGCGGGGTGGTGGGCGGGGTGGGCATGAGCCTGTGGGGCGGGTTCAAGCGCCGCATCCATGGCGTGTTGTTCGGCTGGCTGCTGAGCTGGCTGGGGCTGATCGCCCTCGGCATCGGCCAAACGTCGGCGGTGTGGGTGCCGGCCATCCTCCTGGCCATGTTCTTCGGGCCTCTGATCAACGCGTCCAATCAGGCGATCTGGCAGGCCAAAGTCTCGCCCGATGTGCAGGGCCGGGTCTTCTCCGCCCGCCGGCTGATCGCCTGGTTCACCAATCCCATCTCCCCCCTCATCGCCGGCACGCTGGCCGATTTCGTGTTCGAGCCGGCCATGCGTACGCAGAGCAGCCTCAGCGCCACGTTCGGGTGGCTGGTGGGGGTGGGGCCGGGCGCGGGCATGGGCCTGTTGATCGTCATCTGCGCTGTGCTGGGCCTGTTCGTGCCGGTGGTCGGCTATCTCGTCCCCGCCATCCGCAACGTCGAGAGTCTCCTGCCCGATCATGACCAGCCTGCGCCCGCGCCGGCCTGATCGCCGCCCGCCTTTTCATCCCCCCCCCAAAAAAAACCTAAAGTTTTTTTCTCACACAGGGCGTGCTATACTTTCAGCGCCAAACCCCAAAGATTTCGGAAACCTTTAGGTTTTTTCCTCACACAGGGAGGATTGCATGGAAAGCAACGTTTTTGCGCGCATCCGCGGCAGTCTGATCGAGCAACACCAAAATCTGACACACTGGCTGACCATCACCCCGCCGCGCAAGCGCGCGGTGCGGCTGGGGCCGATCGGCGAAGAAGCCGTGCACGCCCACTTGCAGGTGCTGGACACCGCCATCGCCAAAGCCGCCGATCAAACCCTGGGCGAGTGCCAGGTCTGTCACTTGACGATCGAGCCCGACCGGCTGGCCATGGATTATACCTGCTGCGTCTGTCTGGATCACTACTCCCCGGCGGAGCGGGAGCAACTGGAAGCGGAGCTGGAGATGACCACCAAGGTGCAGCAAGCGCTGCTGCCCCAGCACGCCCCCACCATCGCCGGGCTGGATCTGGCCGCGTACAGCCGGCCCGCCGACATCGTCAGCGGCGATTATTTCGACTTCTTCCAGTTCCAGGACGCCGCCCACGGGCTGGTGATCGGCGATGTGGCCGGACATGGCATGTCGGCCAGCTTGTTGATGGCCAGTTTACAGGCTTCGCTGCGCACCCTGGTGGCGGATCATACCGCCCCGGCAGAGGTGGTGCGGCGGCTGAACCTGCTCTTCTGCCACACCATCCACCTCACCAAGTTCGTCACCCTCTTTGTGGGCCGGTTCGACGCGCAGCGCCGCACGCTGACCTACTGCAACGCCGGGCACAATCCCCCCCTGCTCTTCCGCGGCAAAGCGAACGGTCATGCGCCTTTTACCTGGCTGCGGCCCACCGGCGCTGCCATCGGCCTGGTGGAAGAATTTCAATTCCGCGCTGCGCAAGTCGAGCTGAAACCGGGGGACGCGCTGTTGCTCTACACCGATGGCGTCACCGAGGCGATCAACGCGCAGGCGGAGGAATTCGGCGAGGCGCGGCTGCTGGATCTGCTGGGCGAGACCGCGACCTGGCCGGCGCAGGAGATGGCGCGGGCGCTGCGCCAACGGCTGGGCGAATTCACCCGCGGCCAGCCGCCGGCCGATGATTTGACCTTCGTCGCCTGCAAGATCACCCACTGAAGCTGTCGCCACCGAGAGAGGAACATGCCTGTGCTTGATCTTGCCGCCCTGCAAAAGCAATTCCACCTCGCGCCCTTCATCGCCGACCTGGGCATGGCGTTGGAGGCTGTGGCCGCGGGGGAATGCACCACCACCCTCGCCCTGGCCCCCCGCCATCTGCAACAAAATGGCGTCGTCCACGCTGGCGTCCTGGCCACGATGGCCGATCACACCGCCGGGGCCGCGGCCTGGACGCTGGCCGCGGCAGGCGCTGCGGTCATGACCGCGGAGATCAAGGTCAGTTTCCTGCGCGCGGCGGTGGGAGAGCGCCTGATCTGCCGGGCCCGCGTGATCAAACCGGGCCGCCAGGTCTGCTTCGTCGAGGCCGAGGTCTTCTGCCTGCACGCGGGGGCGGAGCAGTTGGCAGCCAAAGCCAGCGCCACCATGATCGTGCTGGCCCCACCATCCCCCTGAAAAAAACTGGCCATGTCTATCACGTTCGACGCCATTTACCTCGATTTCGACGCCAAATTGCGCCGTTTCATCCGTGGCCGCGTCTCCGACGCGGCCACGGCCGAGGACATCTTGCAGGATGTCTATCTGCGCATCCACACGCACAGCGACGATCTGCGCCAAAGCGACCGGCTGGAAAGCTGGGTCTACCAGATCACGCGCAACGCCATCACCGATTTCTACCGGCGGGCGCGGCCGCAGGCGGATCTGCCCGAATTTCTGCCCGCGCCCGAAGCGGAGGGGGATGGCGCCATGCAAGCCCTGGCCCAATCGATCCAGGGCATGCTCGATTGCCTGCCCGAACCCTACCGGCAGGCGCTGATCTTGACCGATATCCAGGGGATGCCGCAGGTGGAGTTGGCCGCGCAGTTGGGCTTGTCGGTGTCCGGCGCCAAATCGCGGGTGCAGCGGGCGCGGCTCAAGTTGAAGGAAGCTTTTCTCGACTGCTGCCATTTCGAGTTCGATCGCAGGGGCATGGTGATCGATTACCATCCCAAATGCGCGCAGTGCGCCACGCAGCATCCTTGCGCGCCGCCGCAGGAATGTTAGGACGCGTCCCCACCGTCTAGACGATGGACGATGGACGATAGGCGATGGATCGCGTTTGCCTTCGTCTTTCGTCCACAGCCTCGCCGCCCGATCTTTGCTGGATCGGGCGGTTTTTTTGCGTCCTTTGCGCTGGCGCTGCGTCCATTGACCTGAAACCATCTCACCCTCACGCTCAGGAGGCCCCCATGTTTATCTACACACCCGAAAGCCTGATCTTGATCGAACAGGAACGCCGCCAGAATCTGCTGCGCGCGGCCGAGCAGGCCCGCCTGGTGCGCCTTGCCCAGGCCGATCGCCCGGCGCTGTGGACGCGGCTGCAAGCTGTGGTGCAAGCAGTCGCCGCCATCCGGCCCC
>JABWBG010000178.1 GCA_013360575.1 Caldilineales bacterium | reverse complement strand
CAGCGGCGGGTCGGGCAGGTGGGCCAGGCGCAGCGGCGAGCTGGGCCAGAAGACCGCGCTCGGCGTCAGGCGGCTCAGGGCCTGGCTGAGCAGCATGCGGGCGGGCGTGATCTCCAGCAGCATCGTGCGCATGGGACGGTGGACGAAGGGACGAAGGACGAAGGACGATGGATGATGGCAACACGAGCCTTCGTCCTTCGTCCGCTCAGAAGAGCAGACTGAGGCCGAGGAGGAAGATGAAGGCGGTGACGAAGGTGCGCAGGTGTTGGGGGGGGATGCGGCGGTCGAGGCGGGCGCCGAGGGCGCTGCCCAGCAGCAGGGGCAGGATGAGCAGGGCGGCAGTGGGCAGCACCGCGCCGGCGTAGGCGCCGCTGAGGGCGTGGCCGGCTACCACCAGGCTGCCGCTGATCAGAAACAGGGCTTGCAGCACGGCCCGGAAGCGGTCGTGCGGCCACTGCCGCAGCGAGCCGTAGAGGATGACGGGCGGGCCGGGGATGTTGAACGCGCCGCCCAGGCAGCCGACGGCGAAGCCCAGCGGATAGGCCCAGGCCGGGGAGATCGGTTGCAGCGTCGCCGGTCGCAGGAGGGCGTAGAGGGCGTAGGCGGCCAGCAACAGGCCCAGGGCTGCCGTGATCAGGCGCTCGTCTACATTGCGCAGCAGCCAGATGCCGGCAGGCACGCCCAGGGCCGCCATCCCGCCCAACCGCCGCAACTCGCCCCAGGCGATCGCCTGGCGAAAGCGCAGCAGGTTGGCGGCGTACAGCGCCAGGGCGACGAGGGCGACGAGGGGCGCGGCGGCGCGGATGCCCAGCAACAGCGTCGTCGCCGGCATCACCAGCAGGGCAAAGCCAAAGCCCGTCAGGGTTTGCAGCAGGGCGGCGAGGAAGATGATGGCGGCGAGGAGGGGGAGCGGCTGCGGCACAGGCAAGAGGCTCTCGGAGAATGATCCAGATCGTGGCCGGCAACGTCGCCAGCCGGAAGCCAGGTTACACAAAACGTCGCCGGCAATGTAGCACGGGCGGGAGGCGAGAGCAAATCGGGGCAAGTGCGACTCTGGCAAGTGCAACTCACTTCGCAAGTGAGTTGCACTTGCCAGAGTCGAAATGATATGCTGCAATGTAATAGTTCATCTGATGTGTCATTGCAAGTGACCCATCCTGCTGCGGCGGGATGGGTCACTCGCAATGACAGAATGAGGTGAACTGTTACGCTGCAATTATTGGGCTCACGTCATCCAGTTATGCAAACGCCAGAGACTATCAAATGCAATTCGGTTTCACTGATTACTTCGAAAATGAGGTAATGCGCAAACGCCCCTATCTCCGCAAAGAATGGTGTATTCTGGTTATAAAGAATCCTTTGCGGGTTGAACCACAGGAGCACAATCGCTATCGATTCTGGGGCGAAGTCCCGGAACTGGGCGGAAGAATCCTGCGGGTGATCACCCTCGAAGATAAAATGACGATACACAACGCATTTCCCGACCGCAGGTTCAAACAATGAGACTCCAGTATTACCCCGATACCGACTCCCTTTACATTGATTTATCCCCGATTGCCAGCGTTGACAGTGTGGAAATCTCGGCAGGTATCGTTCTTGATTATGATGCCGACGGCAATTTGGTGGGAATCGACATTGATAACGCCAGCAAGAAAATCGATCTCGGGGAAATTATCCTAAGTCAGATTCCGGCGCGTCCACAGCAAGTCGCTGTCTGAATTGTTCGGTGGGGTTTTAGGCAGCGTCGGGCAGGAACGCGGCAAAGACCTGGTTGCCCAGCAGCCAGGCCCGTTGCGTCAGGCGCAGGCGTGCGGCGCTGATCTCGATCAGGCCCTGCACGCGCAGTGGGTCGAGTGTGTCGGCATAGACTTCGGCCAGATCGACGTCGAAGCGGGCCTGGAAATCGGCCCGGCCCACGCCCACGCCCAGCAGCCGCAGGCCCAGCATCATCGTCTCGCCCATCGCCAATGCCGGCGAAAGGGTCTCTTCGTAATCGATCGGAGCCGCGCCCGCGGCCACGCCGGCGATGTAGTCCTCCACACTGCGCCCCACCGACCAGCGCCGTCCCTCCAGCGAGCTGTGCGCGCCCGGCCCGAAGCCGAGATACGGGCCGTTGCGCCAGTACACCAGATTGTGGCGGCAGGCGAAGCGGGGCAGGCCGTCGGCCTGCAGCGGCCCCCGCGCCCAGTTCGAGATCTCGTAATGCTCGTAGCCAGCTGCGGCCAGTGTTTCACAGGCCATTTCATAAAGGTCGGCGGCGAGGTCGGGGTCCGGTTCGGCCACCTGCCCGCGGGAAACCCACGCCGCCAGCGGCGTGTCCGGCTCCACCGTCAGGCTGTAGAGGGAGAGGTGTTCCGGTTCCAGCCCGATGGCCCGGTCGAGCGTGCGCTGCCAGATTTCGGGTCGCTGGCCGGGCAGGCCGAACATGAGGTCGAGGTTGATGTTAGCGAATCCGGCCTGCCGGGCCAAGGCCATCGCTCGCCCCGGCTCGTCGGCGTTGTGGATGCGGCCCAGAAAACCGAGTTCGTCGTCGTCGAACGACTGCACGCCCATGCTCAGGCGGTTGACGCCCAGCCGCCGCAGCGTCTCGAAGCGGCTCTGATCGACCGTGCCGGGATTGGCTTCACTGGTAATCTCCGCTCCCGGTTCGATGGCGAAGCCGCGGCCCACCGCCTGCAAGATCTGGGTCAGTTGTGCTGGCGCCAGCACGGTGGGTGTGCCCCCGCCCAGGAAAATCGTGGGCGCGGGGGGCCGGCCTCGCCGCAGTCCCTCCCGCTCGATGTCGGCGGCGAGAGCGGCGGCAAACGCGGCGTAACGCCCCTCCCGGCCCGCGTAGGTGTTGAAGTCGCAGTACGGGCACTTGCGCTGGCAGAAGGGGATGTGGAGGTAGAGGGAGACTTCAGATAGAGGGTGCAGATAGAGGGTGCAGATAGAGGGTGCGGAGGTGGGAGGGGAAGTGATTAGATGGAATAGTTTTTAGTAAGTTTCTTGCAAAAAATTGCAAATGGTAATAATTTATTTGATATGTCATTGCAAGGGCAAAGTCGGGTCACATGGCGAAGCAATCTCCAACGTGGTTCGTCCATTTTGTGGGTGTCAATCAGCATTGGCGATTTTTTCGGGGCTATCGCCTCTCGCAATGATAAAATAAGGTAAATTGTTATAATTTTCGATTAAATCATTAATAATTGACAAATAAATGATTAACGGTCAATACCTAATGACCAATGATCAATAACTAATAACTAATAACTAATTAGCCCGATTTTCGAAGCGGAAGCCGTGGCCGCGCACGGTGAGGATGTACGGGTGATCGGGGTCGATCTCGGCGATGCGTTCGCGCAGGCGGCGCACCAAGGCGTCGATCGCTTGCTCAGTCACGCCGACGCTTTCCGCCTCCGGCCACACCTCGCGCACCACATCGTCGCGGCCCACCACCGCGCCGGCCGATTCCACCAGGCGGCAGAGCAGACGATACTGCGCCACCGACAGGGAGGGCGACAGGGTCTTGCCCCCGATCAGCACCGTGCGGCGGGTGTGGTCGATCTGCAATCCCTGGCCCTGCCCCTGCGGCGCCAGCGCCGGCGTCTCCATGGTCAGGGGCGCGGTGGCGCCGGCGTCGACAAAGGCCAGGCGAAAGCGCAGCGCGATCTGCACCTCATCCCCATCTTGCAGCCGCCAGCCCTCGCTGACCGGTTGGCCATTGACAAAGGTGCCATTCTTGCTGCCCAGATCGTACACGTAATACCCGTCGCTCTGGCGTTTGATGCAGGCATGCTCACGCGAGACCACCCGCTCCGGCAGGTGGATCTCACATCCGGGGTCGCGGCCGACGCGCATCTCTTCCAGGTGCAGCGGCCACCGGCGGCCGCCGCCCTCGGCGCGCTGTAAGATCAACATGGCAACTTCTGGTTGGGTCATGGCAAGACTCGCAGAGGGTGGGTGCGGAGGATCGGGGAAAGGAAAAGGGGCGGCGGGATGCGCGCCGCTTCAGATCAAGGGCACGCCCAGGCTGAGGGCGAAAGAGAGCAGGGCCAGCAGCAGAGCGATTGTCAATAACAGACCATTGGCGCGCAGCGCATCCCGCCAGCCTGGGTCGGCCACAGCGTAGACGCCGCCGGGCGTGACAACCTCGTGCGTGCTGAAGAGGATGTCGGTGAAAGTCTCGACCGATTCGGGCCGGTCTTCAGGGTGCATGGCCAGCGCCGCCATGATCGCCCGCTCGAAGGGGGTGGAAAGGGCGGGGTTGAGGGTGCGGGGCAAGGGCAGAGAGCCGGGCCGCAAAAAGCGCTGCCGCGCATCCACCGGCTGCCGCAGCGTGGCCAGATGATACAGGGTCGCGCCCAGCGCGTAGATGTCGGAGCGGGCGTCGGTGTGGCCGGTGTCCCCGCCATATTGCTCCAGCGGGGTGTATTGGATGGTGCCGCGGCCCTGCACCACCGTCACCGTGCGGCTTTCATCGCTTTGCAGCAGCTTGACCAGGCCGAAATCGACCAATTTGATGTGGCCGCTGGGGGTGACTTTGATATTCGAGGGCTTGATGTCGCGGTGCAGCACCGGCGGCGTGCGGCTGTGCAGGTAGATCAGGGCGTCGCACAACTGCGCGGCCCATTTTTTGATCTGATCCTCGCTGAGAAACTGGCTTTGGTTGCGCGCGGCGGCGATGATCTCGCTCAGATCACGGCCGGGCACATAATCCATCAGCAGATATTCGCGGCCCTCCGTCGAGAAATAATCGCTGACCTTGGGCAGATTGGGGTGATCCAACCGGGCCAGGATGCTGGCTTCCTGATAGAACTGCTCCTGATAGGCCGAGAGATCCGCCTCATAGCCGGCCACATTGGGCAAGATCTCTTTCACCGCGCACAGTCGTCCGGTCAGGCGCAGATCGGTGGCTTTGTAGACCGCGCCCATGCCTCCCTGCCCGATCAACTCCAATATCTCGTAGCGTTCGCGCAGGATGGCGCCGGGTGGCAGGGGGGTCAGGGGCATGGGCGGAGGCGTCAGGCAGGGCGGGCGCGGAAGCGGAGCAGATCCACCACAAAGGGCAGCAAGCCGCCGCCAAAGGCGACGACTAGGGCGCTGGCATGGCCCAAGGTCTGGTACAGCCAGCCATTTCCCGGCAGCCAGCCCAGCAGGAAGAGCAGGTAAGCAGTCTGCGCGCCGATGATCGAGATCAGCAGATCGCGCACGACCGCGGTGGGAGATCGCCGATCGCCGCGGGCGAGCAGATAGTGCAGGCCGGCGGCCAGCAGGTTGGCCAGCCCGGCGATGAAAAAGATGTTCAGAGTGGCCTGATCGCGCGGGCGGCTGACTGTGCTGCCGACAACCGGCGCCGTGACCGTGGGCGAGGGGGTGTGGGTGGCTGTGGGCGAGGGGGAAGGGGTGGGCGTGGGCGTGGGCGTCTCGGTGGGGATGGGGGTGGGTGTGTCCGTAGGGGTGGCTGTGGGCGTGACCGTGGCCAGCGACGCGCCCTCCTCGCCGGTGACGGTGAGGATGATGCCCACCTCCGACAGGGCGCCCTCCCCGGCGCTGGCCGAAAGCTGCAACACCCCCACCCGTTCGATCGTCAACTGCGTGACCGCGAAGCCATGGCTGGTGCTGACCTGGCGGCGCGGTAACTCCACCCCCGCCTGCTGATCCAGAAAACGGAATTCCACCTGCGTGCCATCGGGCGCCACATGCCCGTTGCGATCCAGCACCGGCCCGGCCTGCAAGATGATGGTGTCGCCGATATCGAGGTCGACTTTGACATTTTCGGTGGAGATGGGCTGGGGCGGATCTTCTGGCGTGGGCCGTGTCAGCAGCGTCAGCGGGAAGGTGCGGCTGGGGTCCGGTTCTAATTGCCGGTTCAGGTTGTAGTTCACGCCGGCGACGCTGACCGGCAGGATGCCCAGGGGCGTCAACTCGCGAAAGAGTGTGCGCACCGCCGTCTCCAAAAAAGGTTGGGTCTTGCTGTAGAGGCCGTAATACGCGGTCAGTTTGCTGATCTCGGTATCGCTGAGAAAATAGGGGGCGTTGAAGGCGAAGACGATGAGCTTTTTGTCGCGCAGCAGATCGGAGCGTTCATCCAAAAAGCGACGCAGCGCGGCGGAGCTGGGCCACGCCTCTGTATCCACATCCTGCATGGCAAAGATGATCCACTGGGCGCCGTTGATCAGGCCGTTCAGTTCGACGAAACGCGCCTCGCTCAGCCTGGCCTCGGCCGCCACACTGCCGGGGTCGCTGGCCTGGCGCAGCAGGGTATCCAGTTCCAGAAAACTGGCGCTGTCGATCAGGTCATCGCGCACCTGGTCGCTGGCGGTGGGGCCATAGAGGCGCAGGGCGATCTCCTCCAGGGCGGTGACCGGGATGGAGGGTTGGGCCGGGCAGGTTGGGCAATCGCCGGTGGGGCGGCTGTCGGTGAAGATCAGCACCCGCTCGTCGGGCAGGGGGGGGCTGGGCAGACGGTCGGCCAACTCGGTAGCGCCGGGGAAGATCAGGGTGTTGGCGCTGCGCGCGATCTGGGTGATCAGGCCGGCGCCCTGATTCAGGGCCTGGGACAGGACTTCCGGGCGGCGTTGGGTGGCGGCCCAACTCAGTTGGGGATTCAGTTGCAGCTTCAGGCGCAGGATGCGGGCCAGGGATTGATCGACGCGGGCGCGAAAGGCCGGATCCTCCCCATATTTTTGTTGCAGGAAGGCGATGCTGTCCTCCATGTTGGCCAACTGCGCGCTCCAGATGCCGTCGCGGTCGAATTGCGAGAGGATGAGCAAGTCGTTGCCGGCCAGAAACGCCTCTTGGGTGACGCGGCGGCTGGGAAATCGCCCCGGTTCATAGGCCTGATAGTAGCGTTTGAGGGCGTTGACCCCCAGCGCATCCGATACGAGCAGCCCGCCATTCGTGCGCCAGGCGCTGAACTCGTTCATGATCGTCTGCAATTCGGGGGCCAGGGAGATGGGCGGGGTGAGCTGGCGGGGATTCTCCTGAAAGCCTTTGTAGCGGACGTGGGAGGTCATCATGGCGTCGGTGGTGACGGCGCTGGTGGCTTGTTCGGTGACGGCGCGAAAGGGCACCAACTCCACCTGTTGCAAGGCGGAGAGGGATTTCTGCACCGTGGCCACCTCGCGGTCGGGCCGGCGGTCGCTGGCGCCCTGGCCGGGGAAGTGTTTGGCTACCGTGGCCACCTGCCCTTGCGAGCCTTGGTGCACGCCGGCGATGTAGGCCTTGCCCATCTGCGCCACCCAATAGGCGTCGCCGCCAAAGGTGCGGGTGCCGGCGTAGCCCTTCAATTCGGGGCGGGGGTTGTCCAGCACATCCAGCGAGGGGCCGAGCAAGAGGTTGATCCCCACCGCCTGCAATTCCCGGCCCACGATCTCCCCCACCTGCTGGGCGTAGGCCGGCTGCCAGGTGGCGCCGATGGCCAGGTTGTTGGGGATGGGGGTGAAGCCGTTGATCAGCCGGGTGTAGGGGTAGCTGTCCCCTTCATGATCGATGGCGATGAACAGGGGCAGGCCGGGGATGGCGCCGCCGGCAGGCAGGGCGGGATTCAGAGCGCCGGCAGGGGTGAGGATCGGGGTGTTGAGATCGCGAAACGCGAAGGTTTGCAGGTCGTTGGCCAGGCTGAGCACCTGATCGGCGGTGTCCCCTTCGTTGCGGAAATTCTCGTTGGCGGCCAGCAGCACCACGCCGCCCACATGCCAGTCGCGCACCAGCCGGGCGATGTCGCTGTTGGGGCCGGTGTCGTTGCCCACAAAAGTGACAAGAAAAAGCTGTCCCACCCGCTGCGGCGTGGTCATGCGGCTGATGATCTCTTGCACCAGCGTCTCCATCTCCTCTGGCGTGCGCGCAGGCGTGGGCGTGGGCGAGGGAGTCGGCGTCGCTCCTTCCTGAGCAGCAGCGGGTGCAGCCGTCGCCCCCGCTGCCACAAACAGGGCCAGGATCAGTGCCATCAGCAGGATCAGCGAGCGCGTGCGCATGCCGCGAGTATAGAAAGGGGGGCGATCCCTGTCAAGTTGCCCCGCCGCGCCGGCGTCTTCTGATCAATACTTGATGATTGATGATTAAGATTAATGATTAATCATTAATCTTAATCATCAATCTATAACAATTCACCTTATTCTGTCATTGCGAGTGACCCATCCCGCCGCAGCGGGATGCGCTCTGGCAAGAAACTGGCAGGAGCCGGGAGTTTCTAGGTAGATGCGATTGCCCTGGTCCCGTGAATGAATTCACGGTC
>JABWBG010000177.1 GCA_013360575.1 Caldilineales bacterium | reverse complement strand
AGACCCTGATCCGCGCCGCCGCCGAGGAGCAGGGGCCAGTCCAAACCGCGGCCCGGCAGGCGCTAGGCGTCACGCCGCGCAATTGACAGCCCCGAATCCCCCCGCTACAATGCCCTCACCTGTCCTATTCCCCATCCCGGTCTCGCACCGTTTCCCCTTTTCTCGGAGGTTCATCGCCCATGACGCATGTCATCGTAGACACCTGTATCCGCGACGGCGCCTGCGCCGAAGTCTGCCCGGTGGAGTGCATTGTGCCCGGCTTCCCGCCCGAACAATGGCCCTGGTATTACATCGATCCTGACACCTGCATCGATTGCGGGGCCTGCGTGCCCGAATGCCCGGTGGAAGCGATCTTCCCCGAAGCAGATGTGCCCGCCGAATTTGGCGCGGCTACGCCCCTGAACGCCAAATTCTTCGGCGAAGGGCCTGGCTACACCTCTGCCCCCTGAACCTCTCTCCTCGGTCACGCCTGTGAAGACCCTTGCCGATTGGCGAGGGTCTTTTCTTCCGCTTTTCCGCCTGCCCTGACGAATCATTATGACCGCCGAACCTGCTTTGTTTGAAAGCTTTGCCCGCGTGCTGGTGATCATGGCCCATCCTGATGACGCCGAATTCTGCTGCGGCGCCACCGCCAAACGTATGACCGACGCCGGGGCCGAGGTGATCTATATCGTGCTCACCAATGGCGACAAGGGCAACCACAATCTCGCCGTCACCGTGCCCGATTTGGTGCGCACGCGCATGCGCGAACAGCGCGCCGCCGCCGAACTGCTGGGCGTGCATCAGGTCATTTTCATGGGCGAGGAGGATGGTTTCTTGCAGCCCAATCGAGAGCTGCGCCGCCGCCTGGTGCGGCTGATCCGCCAGATCAGGCCGGAGTTGATCATCTGCCAGAATCCCGAACTGTATCTGCGCGGGGAGGGCTACATCAACCATCCGGATCACCGCAACGCCGGCCTGGCCGCGATCGAGGCGATCTTTCCGGCCGCGGGCAATCCCATGTTCTTCCCCGACCTGTTGGCCGAAGGGCTGGAGCCGCACAGCATCCGCGAGCTGTGGATCTGCATGGTCGAGACGCCGGATCATCGCATCGACATCACCGACCTGCTGGAGCTGAAGCTGGCGGCCCTGCGCCAGCACACCAGCCAGTTCGAAGATATGGAGGCGCTGGAGCGCTGGGTGCGGGAGCGCTGGGCCGAGGTGAACGAGGCGGGCGAGCGGGTCTATTACGAGTCCTTCCGCCGCATGCGCTTCGGTTGAAGCCTCAACCGAGCTGCCGCAGCGGGTTGGGCATGAAGAGCAGCACGAAAAGCAGGAGCATGAACGCGGCCAGCAGCTTGTGTTTGCGGTCCAGCGGGGTCAGGTCATCCATGGGCACGGCGTAGACGCGGCCAAAGAGATAGAGCAATCCCGCCCAGATCAACCAGCCCCAGAACTGCGTGATCAGGGCCAGCGCCGCCAGCAGCCCGATCAACAGATAGGTGACCGGGCGCACGCGCTGCCCGAAAAGGGTGAAGAGGGCGTGCCCACCATCCAACTGCCCTGCCGGGATCAGGTTCAGAGCGGTGACCAGCAGGCCCATCCAGCCGGCAAAGGCGACGATGGAGAGGGAAACGTCGATGCCGTCGGCGCTGGGCAGGATCTGGCCGAACATCAACCACTTCAGGCCGAGGTAGAAGAGGGAATTGCCCTCCATCAGCACCGGGCCGGGGGGGATAGGCCCGACCTCGGAGCGGCTGAGGCCGTAGATCAGGATGGGGATGGCGAAGATCAGCCCGGCCAGCGGCCCGGCCGCGGCCATCTGCAACAGCTGCCGGCGGTTTTTGGGCGGGGCCAGCATGGCAATGACCGCGCCCAGGGTGCCGAAGCCGATCAGGGGCAGGGGAATGAAATAGGGCGGGCTGACGGCCATGCGATTGCGGCGGGCCACCAGGAAATGCCCCAGCTCGTGGGCCAGGAGGATGGTCATCAGGGGCAGGGCGTAGCTGAGGCCGGCCTGCCAATCGAACGCGGTCTCCACTTCAGGCGAGGCGCGCCACATCAGGCCGCCGGTGATGAAGACGCTGATCAGGGTGAGGAAGAAGAGGAGGATGGCCCGTCGCGGCGGCGCGGCGGTTTTTGGCGGCTGCGCCTGCACCGCGTAGATCACCGGCTGCCCGGCTTCGCGGCGAAAGAAGATGAGGAAGCCATCCTGCGCGGCGCGGGCAGAGATGGCGTCGTAGGCAACTTCGGTGGGGCGCAGAAACACGCCTTCCAGCCGCACGGCGTGTGGGAAGGGTGGGAAAGCATGATCGAAACTGAGGGCGCTGATCTCGAAATCAGCGGCCACGGCATTGCGCAGTTGTTCGGTGAGACGGCCTTGGACGAGGGATGCGATGGGCAAGGGAAGGCTCCTGGGGTGGGGCGCTGCGGCTCAGGGCTTGAGCAGGTGCCACAGCGGCTGGCAGAGTGAGGTAGCGGGATCGCAAAAGGAATAGAGGGGGCCAAGCGCAGCGCGCTGGCGCCGGCTGAAAAGATCGGCAAATTGAACGTCGATGGCGGGATCATCGGCGGGCCGCAGCGTCGCGGCAAAGGCTGTGGCCGCGGCGCCGGCCAGATCCTGGCGCACGAACAGGGCCACCGCAAAATCGGGGGGCGCGGGCAGATCGAGCCATTGATAGCTGCCGGCTGTGGCCATGCGCCGGCGCAGTCCCGGCTGGGGATCGTTGATCAGGATGAAGGCGGGGGCCTGCGCCAGGGTGTACGCCCAATCGGTGCGGCCCAGGCGCAAGGCCGGCGCGCCCTCGCGGGCGATGTGCGAATCGGCCAGGCCAAAGGCATCGAGCAGGGGCAGGTCGCGCAGGTAGTAGCCGGTGCGGCCCAGCACGGTCGTGGCCATGGGCAGCGCCTCCTCTCCGGCCGCGTCGCGCACGTGCTGCATCTGCGTCTGCCACCACCGGTCGAGCGGGCGCGTGTCGCGGCTGACTTGACGCAGCGCCGGCAGATCCCATTGCAGCAGGATCAGGATCGCGATCAGCAGGGCGGCCAGCCCACGGCGGGGCTGCCGTTGCCAGCCGATCACCGCCAGCCAGATGAAGGGGGGCAGCGCGGCCAGCCACAAACGCTGCAGCGGCATCCAATCTCCGGCCCCGACCAGCGCCACCAGGCCGGTGTAGGCAATCGTCAGCAGCAGGGGCCGGGCGGCGGCATGGCCGCGGGCCGGCCAGATCAGCAGCAGCCACACCGGCAGGCCCCATTTCAGCGCCCAATTGCCGGCGTAGGCCAGGCTGAGCATGAAAAAACGCGCCGGTTCGCTGGCCAGAGCCTGCCCCAGCCCGGCTTTGGCCAGCAGGGAATTGGGCAGGAGCGCGCCGTACGTTTGCCAGCGCCAGAGAAGAAAAACCGCGTAGGGCAGGGCGCAGAGGAGAGCAGCGCGCAGGGCCGGGCGCGGGCCGCCGCGCCGGGCTTCCAGCAGGATCAACAGCAGGGCCAGCCCCAGCCCTTCGGGCCGGGTGAGCGCGGCCAGGGCCAGGAAAAGGGCGTACCGCTGCGCCTGCCAGCCGGGCCTGACCGCGCCCGCAGGCTCTGCCGCGGCCAGATACAGGCCAAGGGCGAGGGCCGTCCACAGGGCATAGAGGATCGTTTCCAGTCCGGCAGTCGCCCAAAACGCCAGCGCGGTGCTGCTGCCGGCCAGGGTCAGGGCCAGGGCCGCGGCTTCGACGCCGGCCCAGCGTCTGGCCGCCCAGAAGATGACCCCCAGCAAGGCCAGCATGGCGGCCAGCCCCAGCCACCGGGCCAGCGCCGCCGGCTCCCCGCCCAGGCGCATGCCCAGCCCGATGGCAAGCGTCCACAGAAAATTGGAATAGCCCTCTACCGCTTCGCCTGGATTCAGCGTCAGCCCGCGGCCCGCGGCCCAATGGTACGCATAACGAAAGGAAATGAAGGCGTCTTCGATAATTGCGTGCCAAAACCATGCGATCTGTATGATCAGCATCGCAACGCCTCCGCCAGCGGCCAGTTGGTAAGTTCTGGGTAATCGCAGAAAAAAGTTCATCATGCCGTCGAACCGGCGCCACGGTAAAATCAGCGGTTTTGGCGAAGGGCAATGGGAGATCGAGGTGTCTCGGCCGGGGCAGGGCCATCCCGCCCTCATCCATCGCCCGGCCCAGAGAAAAGAAGCTGAACGAATGCCTGCGCGCTGCTGCCCGGCCATCTTATCACAGGAGAGCGGCAGCGCTGTATATCGCGCCGGGCGACGGCAAGGGCCGCGGCGCGTGTTCGCATCCCGCTCGCTTCACCGCAGGGGAGCGCCCGTGCTATAGTGGGCGTCCAGCAAGGCCCGCACGCGCCGGGCCAAGACACCTGCCGCGATCTCAGCATCTGCCCATCACGCTATGACTGCGTCCAGATCACCCGATCCCGTCCCTGCCGACGCCCTCCGCGGCCGGGACTGGCGCGTCCGCATGGCAACCGGGGCGCTGGTTCTGGCCGCGCTGGCGCTGATCAGCCATGCCTACTGGCTCTTCCCGGCCGGGACGCTGCCCTCGCCCTCGCGCGATCTGAACAGCAACTTGCTGCCCATCGCCATGTACAAGGCGCAGGTGGCAGCGGGGCAGTTCCCCTGGGCCAGCCCCTGGTACAGCGCCGAGTCCAACTTCCACAATCCCCTGTGGAATTTCCTTTATCCGCCTGCCACCCTGCTCTTTCTGGCCCTGCCCATCGTCCTGGCCGTGCGGGTTGTCCTGGCCCTGCACATCCTCCTGGGCTGGTATCTGATGCGGCACTTGCTGGCCGCGTTCACCGAGCATGAGGCCGCGGCTTTTTTCGGCGCGTTTTTGTACGTTTTTTCGGGGCTGTGGGCCGCGCCTCTCACCTCCTACCATTTCGAGAAGATCTTCGGCCTGGCCTGGCTGCCGCTGGCGTTGTTGCTCTTCCGTCGCTGCTATGAGCAGCCCGCCTGGCGCAGCGCCCTGGCCTTGGGCGCCACCCTGGCGCTGCTGGTCTATGCCGGGGCCATGTATTTGCTCGTCTTCACTCTGGCCGCGCTGGCCGTGATGGCAGCGGCGCTTTTCGTGCAGGCGCGGCCGCAGCGCCGGCAGGCCGGGCATCTGGCCCTGGCCGCGGCTGCCTTTGTGCTGCTCGCCGCGCCCAAACTGCTCCCAAACCTGCTCAGCAGCATCGCCAGCGCCCGGCCCAGCATCTTTTTGGCCAATCCGGTCGATCTCATTGCCGCCCCCCTGCTGCCGGGCGACCTCTGGCCCATCTCGTGGCCCGAGACCGCGCTGTGGCGCTGGAATGAAGTCACGGTTTACATCTCCACCGCCGGGCTGGCTTTGGCCCTGCTGGGCAGCAGCGGCCTGTGGCGGGGGCCGCAGCGCCGCTGGCTCTTCCCCCTGCTGGCCGTCCTGGCCCTGATGATCTATTGGAGCATGGGCTTCCCCCCCTTTGCCTTCACCGGCCTGCTGGCGCAGTTGCGGGTGGCCAGCCGAGGCCTGATGATCGTGGGATTCCTGCTCTGCATCCTGGCCGCGGTTGGGCTGGATGCCTTGATCCGCGGCAGGGTGCGCGTCCCTGGCTGGCTCTGGGGCGTGGTTTTGGGCGGGTTGTTCCTGGAGATGCTGTACGTGGCCCTGCGTGGCGATCCGGCGTGGTGGGATCGCCTGCTGTTCCTGCTGCCCAATGCCGCCCTCTCCCCCGATCAGCGCCAGGAAGCGACGATCTTGCTTTGGCTGACGCAGTGGCAGCCGCTGCGCGCTGCCATCCTGGCCCTGATCAGCCTGCTGCTGTTGGGGGCAGGGCTGTGGTTGCGCCGGGTGCGCCTGCCCCTGCCCGCCCTGATCCTGGCCGCGCTGACCCTATTCGCGGTCATGACCGTCATGGCCGCGCCCCCGCTCGAATCCGCCGCCGATCCCCTGCAAGATGCGGAATTGGGGGCGCTGCGCGCGGCGGTGGGCGAGGGCGCGGTCGCCTTCGCCGCCAATATCGGCGACAAGGACGTGCGCGGCCGCGTGGAATTGGGCCTGGCCGGCCAGGCCCACCTGATCAACCCCTATTACGGCTCCTTTGGGCAGGATGTGACCCCGGCCTACCTCGACCGGATCGATTACCTGGTTTCGGCCCGCGAGTTGCACTGGGACGCCGTGATCGTGCAGCACTGGAGTCCCTTCGCGCAGTTGCGGGCCATCCCCCAATGCGCCCTGCAGTTGATCGGCCAGTATCACACGCAGGATCCGTTGACCCGTAACGATCTGGCCGAGATCGAGAGCGTCGAGATGCTGGCGGCGCAGAAAAACGCTTCCCAGACGCTGTTTCTCTATCGCATCGAGATGGAGCAGTGCGCCGGATAGCAACACTCGTACTTTTACTCCTCGATGAACGGTGATTCGCGGAGTTTACATGGCCTATGCCGGTCTTGGTAGTTAGGAGGA
Source organism: Caldilineales bacterium (assembly GCA_013360575.1). GTDB lineage: Bacteria > Chloroflexota > Anaerolineae > J102 > J102 > JABWBG01. The sequence goes on along the minus strand of JABWBG010000177.1, from coordinate 1,832 downwards.
AGAGGAAAAGTTTTTGCGACCCGCAAAAAAAAATCGGCCCGGCAAATTGCCGGGCCGATTGTGTGGGTGAGAGATGGGATCAGGGGTTACTCGATACCGTTGGTGGTGGCAGAATCGCCAGGATTGGTGCGGACGCCGTTCAGCACCACTGCAATCGGCTGGCCATTGCTTTCGACCACAGCATGCCCCTCGAAGCTATCGCCAAGGGCGCTGGTGCCGCCGCTGCCGCCGCGGGTGTTGTAACCGGTGCCTGCGCCAGGCTGCAAAACCTCGCTGAAGGTGTGGACGTTCGTACCGGCCCGGTTGTAATAGCGTGTGGTTACCGTGGTGGGAGCGTTGCCGATATTCTGGATCAGCAAGGCGCTGAACGCCGGGAAGTTGGCGCCGACCTTGACACGCCAGACCGAGGGCAGCCAATACTTGGTGGCGGCGTCATTCTGGTTGGCAGCAGAGTAGATATCTGCTTCCTGAGAGCCGCCGCGGTTCCACTGGGTGATCACCGTGGCCACGATCGCCTTGTTGGAGGTGATGATCACGGTGCCATCCCAAGCGCCGCCCAGATCGGTGAACTGGCTGATGTCACGGGTATTCCACCCACCCGCGCTCAGGGCGGGGATGGTGGCGTTGATCGTCTTATTGATGGCGCCGGTGCGGGGGATGTATTGCAGTGTGACGCTGGCGGGGCTATTCTCCAGGTTCTGCACGTTCACAGCCGACCACAGGGTGTAGGTCGAGGCGTTGTTGACGTTGCTCGCCACCTGATACTGGCTGGGCACGACCAGGGTGGTCGAGCCGGAGAGGCCGGCGCAGTTGGCAGCGTTGTAGGTGGCAGAACGGCCCTGATAGTTGGCTACGGACACACCAGCTACCGTCTGGCCATTGGTGACCTCAACGAGGGCAGAGCCTTCCCAGCCCATCGGCAGGTTCGGCACCGCGCCGTACGGGCCAGGCGAAGTGGCCAGATCGTAGGAATGCTGGGCGCCGACGGGGATGGTGTCGGTAAAGGTGCCTTGAGAGGCGCCGGTGCGGCTGTAGTACTGGATGCTGACATTGGCCGCGGCGGTGCCGGTGTTCTGCACCGAGAAGGAGGAGATGATGGCCGAGCCTTTCCACAGGCTGGGGAAGCAGATTTTGCTGGAGCCGGCAGAAACGCCGCTGTAGAAAGCCATCTGGAAGCCATCGCCAGGCCCGCCGGTCCAGTCGGTCTCGACCACGGCGGCCAGGGGCTGATCCGAAGAAGCCACGCCGGCGCCGTTGAAGCCCTGCACCAACGGTGTGTTGGCCGGGTCGATCTTGATGGAGCCATTGCCGGGGATCGAGCGTTCGACCGTGCCGGCGTCGCCGCCGCCCTGGTTGTAGTACTTGACGCGCACAGTGGCCGCGGTGCTGGTCTTGTTGGCCAGCTCGGTGATGGTGGAGCCGGTGCCGGGGTTGGGGTAGGCCTGGGCGGCGGCGGGCAGCGCGGTCAGCGCCAGCACCAGAATCAGGCCCAGAAGGGTGATGAGTTGTCGTTTGTTCATGGGTACACTCCTTGCAAAGGGTTTTGAGATGGCAGACAAAGGGATTTAGCCGGCTGTTGCCGTGGCTATGCTGCCATCTTAGCAGCGACAGCGCCCCCTTTCAATAGCGCATCAGGGTTAATTTGGCCCGGCTCCGTCCCCAAAAAGGCCGCTGCCGCCTAATCCATTCGGATTAGAGGGGGGATCAGAGGGGAAAATGGGCCGGATCAAGGTGAAACAGGCCGCCGGCAGGAGGCAGCGGCTGCTCCGGGCCGCCGAGCAGGGTGGGCACGCCGCCGCTGCGCCCCAGGGTGGCGGCGGGGCTGCACAGAT
>JABWBG010000008.1 GCA_013360575.1 Caldilineales bacterium | reverse complement strand
AGCCGCGCGGAGATAGGACGAAGGATCGGCAAGGTAGCCGGTGACCTCGATGCGAGGGTCGGCGGCCAGCGCCTGCACCGCGGGGGGCGGGTTCTTGCCGATGATGGCGAAGCGGGCGGTGGGCTGGGCCTGATGGATGAGGGGCAGCACGCTGCGGGCAAACCAGAGCACACCCTCGACATTGGGGGGCCAGAACATGGTGCCCAGATGCAGGATCAACGGGCCGTTGTCGGGCGGCGTGTGGGCCACCGGCGCCACGCGCGTAGGGTCGACTGAGATGGGCGTGACCACGAATTTGGCGGCCAGGCTGGCTTGCTGGAAGCTGGGGAAAAGGCGCAGCAGATGCTCGCGATCCTCGGCGGTGACGGTGAGGATGGCGTCGTAGGCGCTGCACATATCCCGTTCGTAGCGGCGGAAAGCGTTGGCCTCGCGACGCATGATCCAGCGGCGCAGGGGCTGGCGCTCGCTGAGGGCCATGCGCCGGGCCAGAATGTGCACAGCGTTGTGTTGATCGAGCAGGGTGCGCGGGGGCCGGGCCGCGGCCGCCGCGGCCAACTGGCCGTAGCCGGCCATGGCAGTCTGGTCGGCGTGCACCACGGCGAAGGGGCGCTGGCGGGTCAGGCGACGCAGCAGCGCGGCCATCTGCGGGCTTTCGTCGCGGGCGATAACCATGGGCAGGCCGGTGGCCAGCCCCCGGAAGATGGCGCCCAGGTTCTGGCGGAGGGAGCGGGGAATGGGCGCCACAGCGACATCCTCGCAGATCTGACGCAGGTGGACGATCGCGGCCTGGCTGTCGTCGGGACGGGCGAAGGAAACGAGGGTGACCTGATGGCGGTCGCTGAGCCGGCGCAGCATGTGGTAGGCGCGCACCCTGGCCCCACTGTCGAGGGGATAGGGCAGCACATGGGTGAGGAACAGGACGCGGGCCATGATCAGTGGCCTTTCATCTGCAGCATGATCAGGAAGGTGCGGAAGGCGATGTGTAGATCCAGCCAGAAGCCGAGGTGGCGGACGTAGTACAGGTCGTATTCGAGTTTGACGCGGGCATCTTCGGCGCTGGCAGCGTAGCGGTAGCGCACCTGCGCCCAGCCGGAGATGCCGGGGCGAATGGCATGGCGGGCGCGGTAGAAGGGCAGTTCTTGCGCCAGTTGCGCCACGAATTCGGGGCGTTCGGGGCGGGGGCCGATCAGGCTCATCTCCCCGCGCAGCACATTCAGGCACTGCGGCAGTTCATCCAGCCGCAACCGCCGCAGCCACCGGCCCACCGGGGTGACGCGCGGATCCTCCTGCTCTGCCCAGACGGCGCCGCTGGCCTGCTCCGCATCGGGCGCCATGGTGCGGAATTTGATGATCTGGAAGATGCGGCCGCCCTGCCCCACGCGCGACTGGCGGTAGAAGAGGGGGCCGGGCGCGCAGATGCGGTTGATGGGGAGGAGGAGCAAGGAGACGAGGCCGAGGCAGGGAAGGGCCGCCAGAGCCAGGACGAAATCGGCGCTGTGCTTGAACAGCAGGTAGACCCGGTCGCCGGCAGCCACCCGATCGCGCAGGATCATGTGCAAGTCGCGGCCAAGGTGGTCGACAGGGACGCGGCCCAGCAGGCGTTCGTACAGTTCGGACATGGTGCTGAGGCACAGGCCGGCCTCGCGGCAGCGGAGCAGGGTGTCGAACAACTCGGTGGAGATGGTGTGGCGGTGGGTGATGGCGACGATGATCTCGTCGACGTCGTACTCTTCGGCCAGGTTGAGGAGCCGATCGCTGCCGCCGAGCACGGGGACGCCCATGAACTCCTGGGAATGGAGCCCGGGATCGTCATCGACAAAGCCGATGAGGTCGTAACCGGTGCCGCGGTAGGGGTTGGCGTCGTGGGGGTGTGTGCGCATGGCCGCAACCAGTGTGCGGCCGGCCCAGCCCGCGCCGACCATCAGGGCGCGCTGTTTGAACCAGGGCTGGACGAAGAAGAGGGCGTAGAAAGCTCGCCACGCCACCACGCCCACCCAGGCCGCGGCGGTGAAGAGGAAGATGAGGCTGCGCGAGATGAGGGGGGGCGCAAACCAGGGGATGAGCAGGTAGATGGCCACGGTGGCCAGCACCGCGGCGCCGGTCACGGGCAGGATGCTGGTGGCGCTGGCCGCGCGGGCGAGATCGTAGAGGTCGAAGAAGAAGGCGCACGCCAGCCAGATCAGGAGCAGGGTGAGATACCACTTGGCCGTGGCAAACAGCGCGGACAAGGAGACATCGAGGCCCGCGCGCTGGGAGAGGGCCCACAACAGCGCCGAACACAGGATCAAGGCATCGACGAGGATGAGCAGGAGCCGGCGCTCGGAGGAAAGAAGACGCAGTTTGGGCAGGGTGAACCGGGAACGTGGGGACGCGGGGTGGGAGGGCCGCGGCTGCTGCAGGTTGATAGGAGGTGTGTCGGGAGTCATGGCTTCACCTGAATCGAGGAGATCCGAGCACACCGGGGCGAGAAGGCGCTTGCTGGCGGATGCAGGTGAGTGCAGGCGAGTGCACCAGCAAGGCCACACGGTATTGGGTTTGTTGGTTGGTTGGTTTGTTGGTTGGGTGGTTTGTTGGTTGGGTGGGTGGGTGGGGGGTGGGGCGGGGGCGGTTTTAGGGGGCGGGGGGCTGGGTGTAGAGGGCGGGGAGGGCGGTTTGTTCGTGCGCGGCCTGGGCTTCGTACCAGGCGCGGGTTGCAAAGCCCATCCCGCGCAGGAGGGCAGGATCGGTCAGGAGGGTGGCGAGGGCCGCAGCGAGGGCGGGGACATCGCCGGGAGGGAAAAGCCAGCCGGTGCGGTTAGGCAGGATGTATTCGGACAGGGCGCCGGTGTCCGCGGCCAGCACCGGCTTGCCAAAGTAGTAGGCCGCGGGGATGAGCGCGGATTGGGTGGCCTGCACATAGGGCAACACGAGCAGGGAACAGGTCTGGAAAAGGGCGATGGCCTCGGCGTCGGGGATGAGATGGTTGCGCAGTTCGACGCCAGGGGGCAGATCATGCGGCCAGAGGGCGGCGAGGTCGCCAGGGCCGGCCAGGATGAGGCGGGCGTTGCCCAGCGCGGCCTGCTGCCAGGCCTGTAGCAGGTCGGGGATGCCTTTGTAGGGCAGCAGGCGACCGAAGAAGAGGAGAGAGGGGGGGGCGGCGGGCGAGGGGGGCGGCAGGGAGTCAAGCCCGGCCTGGGCGGCGTGGCTGAAGCAGAGGTGGAGGAGAGGGAGGGCGGTGACGCGGCGAGGGGAAAGGCCCTGGGCGACAAGACGGCGGCGGTAGCAGCGGCCATGGACAAGGATGTGATCGGCCTGGCGCAGGATCAGGCGGTTCCACAGGGGGATGAGCCGGCCAAAGGGAACGCCGGGATGGGGATCGAGGTCGTGTATTGTATGTATAGCGGAAAGGCCGCGTTTATGACAGCGCCGGATAAAAATCGGGTTCCAGAGGTGGGGGGCGGTGAGGTGGAGGGTGGTTTGTTGGTTTGTTGGTTTGTTGGTTTGTTGGTTGGGTGGTTTGTTTGTTGGTTGGTTGGGTGGGTGGGTGGGTGGTTGGTTGGTTGGTTTGTTGGGTGGGTGGGGGGGGGGGTGGGGGAGGGGGTGGGGGAGGGAGAGGGTATGGAGGCAGGCGAGGACGCGGCGGAGGGCGGGGAGGTCGAGGCCTTCGCGGGAGAAGCCAGTGGTGCGGTTGGTCAGGGGGGTGTGGATGTGGACGGCAGGGTGGTAGCGGTCGCGGGGGAGGCCAGCCGGGCCGATGACATGCACGTCGTGGCCGGCGGCAACCATCTGGTTGGCCAGGCCCGCGGTGTATTGGTGCATGCCAAAGGTGGGGGAAAGGCAGAGGTAGAGGAGGCGCAAGGCAGTGGTCAGTGTTCAGTGTTCAGTATTCAGTGGTCAGTGGTCAGGGGGCAGGGGGCGGATCGCGGAGGGGATGCGGATCAGGCTGGTTTTGTAGGGGCCAGGCGTTGCCAGAGGGTGGCGAGGGCGAGGCCGGCGAAGGGGAGGAGGATGGCGTCGACGGGCAGGCGGTAGCGAACATTGGCCCACGAAGCCAGATGTACGGCGGTGTAGGAGATCATGTAGAGCCAGAGCAGGGCCAGGAAGGGGCGGCGCAGGCCAGAGGGGGCCGTGGGCCAGGCTCCGAACCGGTTCGAGCGAGCGTGGCGGGCCGACAGGATGAGGCCGTAGACCATGAAGGGCAGAAAGAGGCCGAAGCTGAGCAAGCGAGCGGCGTTGCTGAGCAGGCTGGAATGGGGTGTGGGCCAGAACTGGAAGTAGATGGGGATGCGGCTGAGAGAAAGCAACAGGTAGCGGTCCGGATCCGCGGCGACGAACTGCAGGCCGCGGGCCAGGAGGGCGCGGTCGAGCAGGGGGTCGGGCAACCCGCGCAGCTCCGGCGGGATCAATTCCTGATAGGAGACGCCATGCTCCGGCGAGAGCACGGCCTCGAAACGCGTGCCGTAGATGGGATGGTTGGCCCAGAAGAAGTTGATGCCCACATTGGTATTGGGCAGGCTGAGCACGCCGAACACCTGGTAATTGCGCAGGATAAAGGGCAGACAGAGGAGGAGGGCCACGCCCGCGGCCAGGGCCAGGGGGGCCAGCGCCTGCCGCATCCCCCCCCGCCGCCAGATCAGCCACAGGAACCAAAGCGCGAGAACGGCCAGAAAGACGCCGATCACCTGGCGCAGCAGCAGGGTGATCCCCATGGCCAGGCCCAGTTCGATGCCCAGCCGCAGCCGCTTATGGGCCTCTGCGCTGCCGTCGAACGCCGCGGCCAGACGCATGGCCGCGTCCAGCGTCCAGAGGATGGCGGCGATGTAGAGCGCCTCGGTCATGAGGGAGGCGGCGTAGGTGATGAAGTAGAGATAGACCGCGCTGGCAGCCGCGGCGAGGAGCGCGGGCCGGGGGCCGAAGACGCGGGCGCCGATGCGGTAGGTGAGCCAGGGGGTGAGCAGGCCCACCAGCACGGCCTGGATCAGACGGGCCGCCAGGGGATGATGGCCGAACAGGGCATAGACCGCGGCCAGGAACCCGGTGTAGAGGTAAGACCAGAAGGCGGTGGGCTGGTTGGCGGCCACGCCGGGCCACCAATCGGTAGGAAAGGAGAAGCCGTGGCCGTCCACCACCCGCTGCGCCAGCGCGTCGTAGGAGATCTGGTCGTGCGTGCCGCCGCGGGTCTCGGTGATGCTGTCGCCGAGGGCGATGGCGACGCCCACGCGCAGCAGCACGGAGAGGACGAGGATGGCCAGGAGGATGCGGCGATCTTGTGAGGGGATCATGGGGCTGTGATGTGGAACGCACCTCGTTGGCGAGACCGGGTCGCGGCCAGCCAGCGGGGCGCGTAGGCCAGGGGCAGCAGCGCCTTCGCCAGCCGGCCGCGGAATGGGCCGCCAAACTTGTGGAAGAATGGGAGGATGATGGTAAAACGACTACTCCCCATCGGTCTTTTTGGATTGCAGGCATCTCCAGAGGGCGTATAATCCGGCTCAGGAGGTTCAGATGCAAACCGCAACTTATCCAGATGTCCATGCGCTGCCGTGAAGATCCAGCCGGGACTACTGCATGTACTTGCGGCGCTGCCGCAACGCCGCCAGGCCGAAGTGCTGAATTTCGCGCGGTTCCTGCGGCAAATCGCTGAGCAGGACCTTCCTGCAGAGATGAAGCAAGGCCCCCGCATCGAATTACGATTGGCGCCCGCAGATACTCTCTTGCGACTGACGGGCCTGGTCACATTGGGGGGCGATGTCCTTAACGACTCAGAGGCGCTTTACGATGGGTTCAAAGTCCCAGTGTCCCCTGGTCTCCTCGTTCCCCTGAACCCTGCCTAACTCCCCGGCAACGCGGCCGCCAGCCGCCGAAAGGGTGAGCGCCCGGTTGCGCCAGGCCGGCCACAGATTGCCGAATCGCGCCACATGGGCTAGAATAAGACAATCCACTGACAGTTTTGGCATCGCGCCACTCCGGCTGCGACTATGTAGGAGATGGCTTGCACAGCCACCAAGGACGAGACAATGCGAGAGTATAGATTTCCCGTTGTGATCGAGTACGACCCAGGAGAGCGTGTTTACCTGGCTGATTGTCCTTTGCTGCCAGGCTGCTACACCGATGGGCGGACCTACGCCGAAGCGCTGGATGCCATCCGCGACGCCATACAACTGGTGATCGAGTCGCGGCTGGCTGTTGGCGATCCTGTGCCAACACAGGACTTCGTGACGGTGGCTGTTTGATCATGGCGAAGCTGCCGGTTGTGACGGCCCGCCAGGTGATGAAGGTGCTGGAACGGCTTGGTTTTCAGCTTATCAGGCAGTCTGGCAGCCATGCAACCTACCGCCATCCCGACGGTCGCTGGACGATCGTTTCAGTGCATGGGGGTAAAACCATCCCCGGCGGTACGTTGCGCAAGATCATCCGAGACGCGGGTCTCACGGTCGAGGAATTCTCCGAACTGCTGTAACCACGACGACAAGGGCGCGGGGAACGGGAGAAAAGCCGCATAGCCTCAGCGCTGCAGGACGATGACCGTTTCCCAGCAGTAGCGACCCACGGCGGGTGCGGCAAACAGCCAGTTTGTCAGTATTTTTGCCGCTTGACAAATCAGAGCGCCGATGCTATGCTCTTTCTGAAATCACAAAGCAAACCCGCTTTTGACCCCTGGCGAAGAGCCGCCGACTGTGGCGGCCTGCTCGGACGAGATGTCCGCAGCTAGCCAGGGGGATTTTGTTGTATCGGATACTCCACGAAATAGCGAGAGGCGCCTCGCTCAAAACGAAAGCTAACGTCGCCAGCTTCATCGCCTGCAAAGGTATGGTTCATCACATGCGTAGTAGGTCGAGCAACAGGCGGCGAAATAGGCGAGCCTGGGGACGCCAGGCGGGACGAACCAGACTGGCGACGCCAGCCGCTGCGAGGCGAGGCAGGTAAGCCAGGGCGACCAACGCCTTATAGAGCGCCACACGTGGCCGGCCGCCGAACTTGCGGTAGAACTGCACCTTGGAGCGGTACAATTGCAGGTACATGGCTTCGGACGCCTGCTTGCTGCTGGCCTCGCCGAAGTGGGTGACGACGGCCTGCGGCACGAGCCACAGCCCCCAGCCGGCCTGGGCCAGCCGGTAGCACAGGTCCACCTCCTCGGTGTACATGAAATAGCGGTCGTCCAGCAGCCCCACCTGGTCCAGGGCCGCGCGGCGCAGCAGCAGACAGGCGCCCTTGAGCACCTCCACCGGTTGGGGCGTGACGGTGTCCCACCGCTCCTGGCGATAGGCGGCCCGGGGCCAGAGACCATCCAAAAAGGCCAGCCGCCAGAACTCGCGGCCGGGGGTGAGCATGGGGTGGGCCGAGGGCTGCAAGGAGCCGTCGCCGTTGAGCAGCCGCGGCCCACACGCCCCGGCCTGGGGATGGGCGTCCATGAAGGCCACCAACGTCCCCAGCGCGGCGGGATGCACCACCGTGTCGCTGTTGAGGAGCAGGACGTATTGGCCCGCGCTGGCCTGAATGCCCTGGTTGTTGGCCCAGGCAAAGCCCACGTTTTCCCGGTTCTCGATCAGCCTCACCCAGGGAAAGCGCTCCCGCACCATGGCCGCGCTGCCGTCGGAGGAGGCGTTGTCTATGACGATGACCTCGACGGAGAGGGGGAGAGGGGGAGAGGAGGGGAGCAGGGGAGCAGGCGGTTGACCGCTGACTGCTGACTGGTCACTGGTCACCGACTGCAAACACCCCGCCAGCAGCTCGCGCGTGTTCCAGTTAACGATAATAATGGAACAGGGAATGGTTGTAACCTGTTGGGAATAATATTCAGATGTACCAGAGCGCTGATGGCCTCTCATGCTATCGTTGATATTTCCCTACTACTCTTTACGAGCAAACATGACTAGCACTTCGCCGCGCCCAATTTTCGCACCCAACGCATCCACATAGCTCATCAAACGTTCAAGCGGTGTCCAACGCTGTGCTTGGTTTGTAAAAGGAAACCAGACAGGGTCTCCTTGCGCCGGACACAGGATTTGTATTGGTACAAATCCAACATCCTGAACAGCCAAAAGCAGGCTTTTCTGATTAAATAGAGAGACATGCTCGTAGGGAATCAGGCGGCCATAGCGAGTTTTTAGGTTTTTCTGCGTAAGTCGGTAGACCAAACTGGTTGCGAGCGCTTCCCCTAACAGACGACGAACCGACACCTCTAGCCAGGTCTTCAAGCCTGCCGAATTATCGGTTTCCAACAGAAGTATGCCCCCTCTTTTCATGGTAGAATGCAACTTATGCAAAACAGCGAGAGGATCTGCCAGATGTTCAATGACGTGACTCAGTTTTATCAAATCAAATACGTCTGCTGGAAGAGTGACATCTTCAATCTTCCCATGCACAACCTGCATATCCCATTTTTCTGCAGCAGATCTGGCTGCGTAATCTGAAACCTCCACGGCTGTAAGATCCCAGCCTTGATCGAGAAGAACCTTACTCGATATCGTCATCGCGCCTATGTTCAAAGCCTTCCGATAGCGCGGAGAACTGGGAAGATATTTTTCCAGAAGATCCAATTGGCTCACCGTAGCCTGATAGAGTGTTCTACGACTTTCGTAATCACTCTCCAGGGAACGAATCTGTTCTGTATATGCTTCGCCATAGATTTGATTCAGAAACTCAGGGGTGAAGTCAGGGAGAGGATCTGCCCAGAGAAATCCACACTGATGACATTGGAGAGCATCACACCGGCCGCCATGTTTAGGTAGAAGCTGTGCAACCACATTCACTGCTACAGAACGACAAATTTTACACGTTTTCATGGAAGACTCGCTCCAATGATACAAAACCTCCCAAGAACAGCCAGACCAGCACACTGGCCTGGAAGCCGGGGAAGCCGATGTTGTAGACGAAGGGCAGGATCCAATCTGCCAGGAGCATGATCACCAGGCTGCCGGCGCCCACGGCCAACACGCCGTTGACATAGGCTGCGGCCAAGCCTGCCGGGTAGCGTTGGCGCAGCCGCGCGCCCAACCGGGCGATTTCGGCCGCGAACCAGAAGAAGAGAAGCAGCCCCAAAAGGCCGCCATGGGCAAAGAGATCCACGTAGTTATTGTGCGAGCTGATACGGGGATCGACCCAAAAGATATGCTCGTAGACCAGAGGGGTCATGTTGGCATAGGGACGGTAGGCGGCCGGGCCCAGCCCGGTGACCGGATTGCGCAGGGTCACATCGATGACCCGGCCGATAAGCGCCAGGCGGGAACCGCCGCTCTCGAACCATTCCTCGTCGCCGCCGGCGAAATTGTAGACGGTGGGGAAGATGACGCCGATGGCTGCCAGGATCAGGAACAGGGCCACGATAGGGCCGCGCAGGCGGGGGAAGCGCAGCCAGACCAACACCCCCCCCACCGCGGCCAGTCCCACCCAGTTGGAGGCGGCCTCCTGCTGCTGCACAAAGGCGTAGACCAGGCTGGCCAGCAGCGCGCCGGCCAGGAAGAGACGCCAGCCGGTGGAGAGACGGTCGTTCCACAGCAGTTGCCCGCCAGCCAGCCCGGCCAGCAGCACCCAGAAGGAGGCGCGCACGAAGGCGATGGTGGTGAACTGGCCCACCCATCCCCCCAGGCCGGGAACCAGGCGCACCAGGGCCACCCCGCCCCCCACCAGCAGGAAGAGGGCGGTCAGCCGCCAGAGGCTCTTCTCGTCTGGGATCAGGTTGGCCGTCAGCCAGAAGGCCAGGGCAGAGAAGGCGAAGATGGCCCACTGCGCCAACTGCACCAGCAGGAAACTGTTGCTGACCGGCACGGTGGAGTCCCAGGTGGCGCGGCCTACCAGCAAGGAAAGCAGACCGGCAGCCAGGAAGAGGAGCAGGGGCCGGTTGGCGGCTGAGGCAACGACCCGAATGCGGCCGCGGCGCATCTGGTCCAGCAGCCAGAGCGCGGCCACGGCCGGGATCAGCAGGGTGACCGGGTTGAGCCTGACCTCGGTGCCGGTGCCGATCTCCACCGGCAGGAGCAGGGCGGCCAATACCAGGGCGAAGAGGCCCAACGCCGGGCGGGCCAGCAAAAGCAGCCCGCCCACTGCCGCCAGAAGCAGCCCCAGCCACAACGGCGAGGCGCGCTGGCCCAGCAGGAAGGCCAGGGCCAGCACGGCCAGGACGACGGCGGCGCTTAGCAGTTCGGATGGACGGGAGCGGTCACGCAGGAGGGTGGTGAGCATGGGGTGGGTTGGTGGGTTGGTTGTCCTGTCAATGCTTCCAGCACCGGGGCCAGCCTCGGTTCTCGATCTCCTCGGCGCTCACCTTGGCAAGGGCGCACGCATGCCGCCCTAGCCTTGAAGACCGGTATGAAGTCGCTGAAAGACGTCGTTAGCGAAGCCAAGCAGGTCGGCGGCTTCGTCTGAGGTCGGCTTGCCAGTGGACAGCAATCCCATGTCGCCTGGATAACGCGCTTCGATATAGACAGCATCCAGGCGATCGAGCGTGTCCATATCGCCGATGACCGGATAGTGAGGGCGAACCAGTTCGTACAGTCGCGTCAGGCTATGCGTTCTCACAAAACCAAGGTCCAGCTCTTCGATCACCGCTTTCAGCGCCTTCTCCACTGCTTGTTGGGCATGAAAGGTAACCACATTGGTGAGATCTGGCCGCGCAAGAAGCAATTGTGCTGCCGTCAAGTCTTCTGCTGCCCTCGTCAGCCACTCATGTGTTGTCGGCTTCATAGAGCACAATGCCTTCCTCCAAGACCTTGCGGGCAAAAAGGCTGTTCATTTCGATAAACTTGCGGTGCATCGGCTGCGTATGGACGATCAGATCCACAGGCATCCTGCGGCGTATATCGCGGAGCAGGCGAGCAACCTTGAGATATGCGTCCTCCTTCTCACGATGCGTGGCCGGTAACCGGTCGTCGCTCAGAACCACGAGCAGGTCAAAATCGCTAGCCTCGTCTGCGGCGCCGCTGGCCTGGCTGCCAAACAAGATAATCTTGGCCGGGTCGATTGGCCGCAATTGAGCAACGATCTCTGGAAGATAGTTTGTCATCATCAGTCACCTCTTGCGCGCACCAAACTCAGGCAACAACAATAGGTCGTCGCAAAACTCGATGTTACAGTTCATCTCAGTTGTCATTCTACCTCAAGACCCATTGCGTGACAAGGGACGGCGCGTTGCCACCCTCTCCTCCACCAGGGCCGCGAGGCGCCGGGCGGTGGCGTGCCAGGCGTAGCGCTGCTCAAACGGGGGCGAGCTGACGCTGGGGCAGACCTGTACTGTCCAAGAGGCTCTGTCGCGCTCTAGAGATCACAAAAGGTCGCCGAGCAGCGCGTTCAGATCCCCATAGTCATAGGGTGGGCGTTTGCGCACGGCCAGTATATCTACGATGTTATCCACTTCGGTAATGGCATAGACCACCCGCCACTTGTCCAGCCTGAGCCGGCGTACTTCTTGCGCCAGCCCCCGCACGTCCAGTTCTTTGCTGTTAGCAGGGCGAGGATCATCCGCCAAGGCTGGGATTGCCCGCCGGATGCGCTGCCGCATATGGCCCGGCAGCTCTTTCGCCTCCTTCAGGGCACGCGGCGTGATGAAGACCTGGTAAGGGGTCACGCTAACTCCTTTTCCACCTCATCCCACGCCAGCCAGCCGGCCCGCTGGCGATCTCCGCCGGCAGCGTTCAACTCGGCAAACGCGGTTCGCGCAATCTGGGTATCCTCCAGATCCTCTACCCACGAGACGAGCGCTTCCCAGTCTTCGGCGTCGAGCACGGCAAAGCGTCTCCCCTTGACGGTCACAAATTGAACGGTCTGTAAGGCTTCTGTTGCGATCATACATTCACCTCTGCCGGTGGACGAGGGTTTTCCCGGAGCCGGTCGATGTGCTCCGTGATCAGTCTGGCATATTCTCGGGGTAAGCTGGCGATATCCTTGACAGCCTGACGCAGGACGCGAACACTATACATCTAGCCCCTCAGCGCGCAGCTCCGCCTTGGCCTGGTCCCAGGAGATGGCTTCTTCTCCGGCTTCCCGGAGGCGCCGGATTTCATCAGCATCCTCCCGATCCTCCAGCAGGGCGAGAAGCTCTTCCCACAGACGATAATCAACCAGCACGGCTTGCCTGGCACCGCGGGCATCCACCACGAACTGGGTCTTGTCCAACACATCAAACACATGCATTTTGAACCTCCATCAATACTGAAAGCACTGCGCCTATTGTACTTCAATCCTGGGCTGCCGCCAACATCCGGCGATGAGCTGCCCTCTCCTCCACCAGGGCCGTGCAGCGCCGGCTGATGGCGTGCCAGTCGGGGCTGACCTGTCGGGGGCTTGCCCGCGAATATCACGGATTTTCGGATTGAGGAGGCGCCGATGCTGTCCCGTGGGAAGGGCTGGTTGGTGCGTTGCCGCAGCAGCCAGATGCTTTCAAGGCGCAGCGACCATTGGGTGAGGACGGCTGGTTGCCTGCACCAAGACCTCCTGCGCCCAGAGGTCCAGACTCTTGCCTTCGATTTGCGCCAACGCGGCGGCGCGTGCGTGAACATCCGGCGGTACCCGCACGACAATGCGGCGCACATGCGGCGACTGCGGCGCACGCCCCAGTTGCTCGGACATAGCCAGATAGCCATCCACAGCTTGCTCGAAGGCCTGAATCAACTCATCTGCACTGTCGCCATGAAATGTGACGATGTCGCTGATGCCGTTCACACGACCAAAAAACAGGCGGTCCTCTAAGTCAAACTCAACCGTCGCCGAATAACCTTTGTAAGTCAGTTGTTTTGTCATGGTTGGATCCCAGCCATCTCCAGGAATTCACGCATGGCGCGCACCTGATAGCGTTTAGCTTCCTTGCCCGAATGCGGACGGTGGAAGTCAGCCCGCTTGCCGTTGAGCACGAACGCCACCCGCGAGCCGGCTCCTTACACAGTCTCTGCACCCAGCGCAACCAGCAGCGCCTCGATCTTGCGCCACTCCAAATTCGCAGGAACTGGCGTAGAAAAGATCGCTTCCAGCGTTCTTCGATGAGTGCGATTCATAAGTTGCTCCCATTTTACCTCAACTGCCAACAAGCGACAAAGGGGACCTCACGCTTGCGCTGTCTCCTCCACCAGGGCCGTGCAGCGCCGGGCGATGGCGTGACGGTCGTAGCGCTGCTCGACCAAGTGGCAAGTGTTACAGCTCAGCTCAGGGGAGCGAAGATTTCGTCCAAGGCTGCACGCGCTTCAGCCAGGACCCGGCGCGAGATCCACAAAGAGGAGGCGCCAGTTGCGTCAAGACGTGCTCGGCAACTGGGCGTTCCAAGTGACCGACTGCGGCCGCCCACAGCACGACGCCCAGGGAGCCATGCACTTCGATGCCGAGTTCCTGAGCAAACAGCCGCGCTGCGGTATCATCGGTCAAAAGCCACTCGGCATCAATCTGACGCGCCAACGCGATAGCTTCCGCCTCCCCGGCGTCCAGCAGACCGGCTTGCTGCCACGCTTCGGCATCGGCCGCAAAGGCCGGCGCCAGGATGTCGAGCGTGATCCAGTCAGGCAGCGACCAATCCATCCGGTGATAGGCCATTTCTGCCATCACCTCAGGCGGCACATGCAGATCGCCCACCAGCCGAAGCAACTCCAGGGCAGCGGCCTCAGTCAGGTGCAAGAGCGGCCCTGTGTCAGTTACAGCACGCATCACGGCGCGCTGGCTTCCTGGCTTTGCCGGTGGTTGCGATGCTGCTGCAAGGCCCAGGCAATGTCGGCCCGTTGGAACTGCTCCGCCAACGCAAAGCGGTTGCGGCGCATGAATTCCCACAACGCTGTCTGGATGATCTCGGTTTCGTTGGCAAACCAGCCGTTGTCCACCAGTGCGCCGATCTCTGTTGTTATACGCTCGGGTAAATCTATAACAATCGTCTTCATGGTGCAATGCTCCTGGTCATGCTAGCCTGGGATATCGGGCAACCACGGAGGCTCCTGACAAAATCGTGGATATCTCACCAAGACGCCGTTCAAACAGCGATCTCGTTCAGATCGGTGTCGCTCAAAGTATACCTCAAATGCCGCCAGGCGACAAGGCACGTTGCGCCTGGGCCCTCTCCTCCACCAGGGCCGTGCAGCGCCGGGCGATGGCGTCCCAGCCTACCCGGCAGACGCTTTTGGCGCGGCCACGATGTAGGCGAAGTCGCTCTCGATATGGCCGGCATCGATCAGCGCGTCCTCGATGGCGAAGAGCATTTCCAGCAGCCGGGCGCCGGTCTCGTCCTGCTGGAAGTTGCCGGCGATGTCGGCCAGCAGGAACTGCAGGATGGTCCCGCCCAGGGGCTTGTATTCCAGGATGTCGAAGTGCTGCCGAAGCAGCGGCACGATCTCGGCTGAGCGCACTGCCTCGGAGGGGTCCACGGCGATGACCGAGCGGGCGGTGGGCAGGTTGGCCGTGCTCTTCTCCAGGGCGACGCCGGCGCGGGCTGCCCGCAACAGACGGAGTCGCCGGCCCACGGCCGCCAGCAGATCGCCATCGCGCCATTTGTCCAGCAGGCGTCGATGCAGACCGGGCGGCAAAAGATGTTGTTTTCCCCCGCCTGACAGCCTGGCCTGCGCCACCTGTGCTGAGAGTTGGCGATAGGCCGGCGGCAGCAGGTCGAGGCAGGCCTGGATGGCCTGGCGTTGGGCGGGCGGGAACTGGAAGCGGCTGGGGCCGACGTATTCGTTGAGGATGAAGAGGCCGCCGGGCTTGAGCGCCTGCGCCACCTGGGCGAAGACGTGCTCCAGCCGGTCGAAGTGATGCACTGCCCCGGCGGCCCACACTGCGTCATACCAGGCCGGGGGCAGGTCGATCTGGTTGATATCGGCCACGGCGTAATGGATGTGATCATAGCCGGCCCTGCTGGCTTCTTGGGCCGCATCGGCGATGGACGCCGGCGAGATGTCGTAGGCGTCGCAGGCCAGGAAAGCCTGTTGCTCCGCCCACTGCCGCTCGACACGACCGCGCCCGCAGCCCAGACTCAGGCAGCGCCCCAACGGCAGATGTCCGGCCAGGTGGGTTTGCAGCGTATGAGTGACCCAATTGCCGTCGACGCGCCCGCTCTCCTTCACCGCCTGGCGGCGCTGGACGGCTGGCAGTTGCGTCCAAAAGAGGATGTCTGCGGTGTTCCAGGGGTCGCTGTCCCAATGGCGCGCAGTTTGGGAGGGTTCACTCATGGCTGTTCGCTCTCTTACGTGTCACTGTTTGTTCCACCAGCGCCGCGAAGCGCCGGCCGATGGCGTCCCAGTCATAGCGTTCCTCGACCAACTGGCGGGCGTTGCGGCGCAGGCGGGCGGCAAGGACGTCGTCGGCCAGCAGGCGCAGCACGGCGTCGGCGAAGCGCTGAGGGTCATCGGCCAGCAGCAGGTGCTGCCCATCCACCGCTTCCAGCCCCTCTGCGCCCTTGGACGTGGCCACCACCGGCGTGCCCAGGGCCATGGCCTCCAGGATCTTGAGGCGGGTGCCGCCGCCCTGGCGGATGGGCGCCACGGCCACGGCAGCCCCGGCCACCGGGATGCGCACGTCGTCCACGTAGCCGAGGAGACGCACGCTATCGTCCAGTTCCAGCCCGGCCAGGTCTACGCCCTTGGTCGAACCGGTGATGGCCAGCGTGACGTCAGGGGCCTGCGCCTTGATGCTGGGGTAGACTTTGGCCAGGAACCACTGCATCGCGTCGTAGTTGGCGCTGTAGGTCAGGCTGCCGTTGAAGACCAGGCTGGTCGGCTGCGGCGGGGCCAGGCCGGGGCGGTTATGGGCGCAGTCCACGCCGTTGGGCACCACCTCGACGCGCGGGCTGCGCCGGCCGGCCGCGTCCACGGCGGCCCGGCGGTCAGCCTCGGAGACCATGGTGATGAGGTCGAAGCGCGGGTAGGTACGGGCCTCGTACCGGCGGCCCTTGCGCCAGCTCAGCCAACGCCGCGCCCGCTCCACCACGCCCGCGGCCTCCTGGTAGCGTTCCCAGGCCCAGCGGGTCATGGCGTTGTGCTCCTCCAGCACCTTGACCGTCCCTGGCGGCGCCTGGAGGGCGTAGTCGATCATCATGCCGGTGGAGGCGATCACGGCGTCGTAGGGCTGGCCGCGCAGCGCCTGGGCGGCCAGTTGGCTCATGGCCGGCACGGGCCGAGAGGCCACCGGCCGCGGCGAGAGAAAGGTGCGCAGGCTGCCGGCCTGGTTGAGGGCAAAAGGATCGACCGGCGCGACCTGAATCTCCCGGCACCAGTCGCGCAGCTCGCCCGGCGCGTCGGGCCGGGCCGTGGCGAAGGCGAAGGAGAGCAGCGTCACCTGGTGGCGCTCCGCCAGGCCGCGCAGCAGGTAGTAGGCGCGCAGCTTGGAGCCGTTGTCGGGCGGGTAGGGGAACCAGGTGGCGAGGAAGAGGATACGCATCGTCAGCCGAGGAACTTGCGGTAGGTCAGTTGGTAGCTCAGATCGCTGCGCCGCTGGCCGATGGGCCGCGCCGGCACGCCGCCTACGATGGTAAACGGCTCCACATCCCTGGTCACGACCGCGCCGGCTGCGACCACTGCGCCCTCGCCCACCGTGACGCCGGGCAAGACTGTGGCGCGAGCGCCCAGAAAGACGCGGTCGCCGATCACCACCGGCGCGCCGCGCAAACCGAACTCAGGGTCGTTGGGGTCGTGTTCCAGGGTCAGGAGTAGTGATCCCTCCGAAATACTGACGTTGTCGCCGATGCGTAGCCCGAAGCGGCCGTCGAGCAGAACGTCGCGGTTGACGACGCTGTGCGCGCCGATGACCACGCCGGCTGGACGGTAGAAGCGGCAGTGGCGGTGGATGCTGGTGGCCTGGCCTATCACCATATGGAAAATCCGGCGATAGATCAACAGCCGTAGAGTGTGTGATGGAATCGCGCCTACCCACTCCATAAGGTAGTCCTTGGCATCGATCCAGAGCCAATACCAACGGCTAAGAAAGAGCTTGAGACCCAGCGGAGCGCGCTGTCGAAAGACGCGGGGCACACTTCCCTTAGCAGCCTCGTGATCTTGAGCAACACCGGTTTGCACATCGACTCCTTTTGAGGTAGACACGTAGTTCTCCTGCCTGACGCGCTGCTCTGTTCACAAGCGGTTAGGATAACACACCTTGGCTACATCGTCACCCATCTCGCCCCACCGATCCAACAGGGCGTCGCGCAACGCGTAGAAACGAGCAGCGCGGTGGGGAAGTCTCTGGCCGTCGTGGGTGTCCAGCGTGAAGGCTGCAAGAGCGGCAACCTGTCTCAGGCAGGTCCTTGTCAGGAGGCTACTCCGCCTTAGGCCGCTCCAGTGACGCTTGATGAAGTGAATGTGGTTGCGCGTCATGTAGTAGTCAGTCACGGGCGAGGCTTGGCCCAGGGTAGCCGAGACGTGATGCATGACACGGGCTTGAGGCACGGCAAGGATCCTGAAACCTGCTTTGTGCACGGCGATACACCAATCAGCTTCCTCAAAGTAGAGGAAGTATTTGTCATCCAACAACCCTGTTTGCTCAAAGACACGGCGTTTGACTAACATGGCTGATCCAGGTGCGATGCTGACCTCAAAGGGCGCCCGCGGCACCAGCTCAGTCACCAGTTGGCCGGTGTACAAACGCTGGACCGAGCCGCCTGTCCAGTCAACTGCGGCGCCGAGACTCCAGACCTTGTGAACGTCCTGCATCTCCACAATCATCGGGGTGGCGACGCCTGCCCGATCGTCCGCATCCAGCGCAGACAGCAGCGGTGCAAGGAAGCCTGGCTCAACGACGACGTCGTTATTGAGGATGCAAACGTAATCCGCGCCGGTTGCCAGAGCATGTTTGACGCCAATGTTGTTTCCGCCGGCATAGCCCAGGTTAGCTCCAGTCTCGAGCAGCGTCACGCCCGGATAGGCAGCCCGAATCTGATCGGCAGAGTCGTCGTCGGAGCCGTTGTCTACGACGATGATCCAGGGATCGGGATGGTCGAGCTGTACCAAGGAATCGAGACATGACATCGTATCCCTGGCGTTGTTCCAGTTCAGCACGACGATGGCAATGGACGGGTTCATGGTCGGCGGTAGGCGGCGCTGCTCAGGTGGTTTTCCACGTCTTGCACCGATCGGTCCCATCTCCACTCGGTCTGAACGTAGGCGCGGCCCTGGTTCCCCAGGCTTGCTCGCCGGCCGGGATCACTGGCCAGACTGGCAACCGCTGTAGCGAGGTGCTCAGGATCGCGTTCCACCAGTAGACCGGTGGCTTTGTGTACGATGGTCTCCCGCATGCCGGCCTCGTTGATGCCAACTACGGGCGTACCACAGGCCATTGACTCCAGTGGCACGAAGCCAAACGGCTCCATGATCGGCGCATAGACCGTCAACAGCGCCCGGTTGTAGGCCTCGACCAGAGCGTCATCGCTGACGCCGGCGCGGAAATCAACGGCGACGCCTGAAGCGCCAGCCAGGTCGCGGAGGTAGCCATGTTCCGCCGTGTCGACATAGTTGCTGATGATGGTCAGCCCCGGTCGTTGTGGGGCTTCGATCTGGGCGAGGCTACGGATCACCAGGTCGAAGCCTTTGTTGGGTGTCAGCGCGCCGACGGAGACGACGAGCGGCTCCTTGTCCAGGGACAGAGGACGGAACAACTCAGTGTCCACGCCAAGATGACCGACGTGGGCGAAAATGCCGTAGGTCCGATACACCGTCTCGCGCGAATAGTGCGAGTTGACCAGCACGATCGTGGCTGCCAGCGTATTGGCGCGATCCAGGCGGCGTAACGTCCGCCGGTACAGGCCAGGGAACGGGTCTACCAGCTTGCCCAGGTGCTGAAGCGTGGAAAGGCGATTATAAGGCCGCTCGAGAGGCGGCTCGTAGAGCTGACGAGGCGGTTCCTGACAGTAGTAGACCGATGGCGTGCGCAGGAATTTGAGTAGACTCGGGCTCTGACCAAACTGGCAATTGTGCACAAAGACAACGTCGTAGCCGCCATCATCAATTCGGGCCGCGACCCGGCGCTGCAGCGCGTCCAGTCGGAGCAAGTCCGCGCTGCGGATGCCCTGGTTCAGCCGGCCAAAGGGCCGCCGAGCCAGCGGCAGCGGCTGGAAAGGAAAGACCACATGTTGCCGGCAATAGGGCCTCAGGTCGCAGAAATCGTGCTCGGCTGTCGACAGGGTGTACACGTCGATCTCGTGTCGTTCGGCCAACCGCCGCGCCATATCGAACAAGGCGCGCTTGCCGCCGCCGGAGGGGAGGTTATGGTAGATGGCGAGGTTCATGACCGGCCGAGCACTTCGTTTATTGTCTCTACCAGCTTACCTGTCAACGCGCGACGCTCGTATTGTTCGATCTCCGACCAATTCGGCCGATAGCTTTCCTCCACGAACCGGTGATAGTCCTCGACAACCTGCCAAAGCACACGCGCCATCTCGCCGACGTCCTCCGGCGCCACGACGCGGCCGATGCCGCAGGTGCGCACCATCTGTCCGGCCACACCCTCCGGCGCGCCGCTGGCCAGTACCGGCCGGCCCGCCACCATGTATTCGAATATCTTGCCCGACGAAGCATCGGGGCCCTTACGTAGTAGTAGTAGTAGTAGTACATGCGCGTCCCGCATGAGGCGCAGCGCCTGATCGTGGGGCACGCGTTGCGGGTTGAGCCAGAAGAGGCGCGCGTGCGGCGAGGTGCCGATCGCCTGGCGGTCTTCTGGGTGCATGTAGCCGATGAAGTGGAAACACAGCCGGTCCAGGGCCACGCCTTCGGCAGCCAACCGATCCAGCGCCTCCAGCAGCGGCAGCGGCTCGCCTTGATAGGCGCTGCCAGGGTGCAGCAGCACGATGCGGTCGTCAACCGATGCCGGCGGCGGCAGCCCGTTGCGCACCGCAGCCAGGTCGGGGAAATCGTCCCGATCCCAGCCGTTTGGGATCAGCACGAACGGCTTGTCGGCCCGTCGGGTCTTGCGGCGCAGCCCCTCCAAGACGGGTAGCGTCACCGAGATCACGGCGTCGGCGCGGTCGAGCAGGCAGTGCTCCAACCACTGATCGAAGCGTCGCCGCACTGGAGAGGGAAAATAGATGAAGGTGTTATCGCTCCAGGGATCGCGGAAGTCGGCCACCCATGGTCGACCGGTCAGGCGGCGCAAGAGTGCGCCGGCGATCAGCGCCGACCAGGGCGGCACGGTGGTCAGCACGACATCGATCTGCTCCCGGCGGATGATCTCTCTCGCCAGGGGGACGATGCGCAGCGCCCAGTAGAGGGCCGGGTCCACGGGCGGGTCCTGCACCAGGTAGAGCGGAGCCAGCAGCGCCCGGCGCAGACGCGTGACGAGGGACAATGGTGCGACGGTCGCACCGAGGTTATCTGCGGGCGCGCCAATAGACCCGATCGTAGCTACGGCCTGCCGCGATCGCCAACCCACCCCGCTCGCCAGGCGATAGACGGGCTGCGGCTGCGGCGTAGGCACGCGCCACACTTGCACGCCCGCCAGAATGTCGGCCAGCAGCGTCTCGTCGCGGCCTTCTGCGCCGTCGCCGTAGGGCCGGTCGGTGCTGATCACGTAGGGCTGCCAGCCGAACTGGGGCAGGTACTTGACGAATTTGGCCGGCCGCTGTGTGCCGCTGCCGCCAATGGGCGGGAAGTAGTAGGCGATGAAGAGCACGCGTTTCATAGTTGCACTTGTTTCGATTGCAGTCATGAGGCGACGAACGCTCGCAGCCAGAGGAAAGCGTGGACATAGGCCCAAACCGCGCTCCAACTCTCCCATGTCCAATCCCCTTGTTGGGTGCGGGCTGCGGCGTAGGCGGCAATCGCCCGACCATCCCAGGCCAGGCCATCGCGAAAGCCAGGGTCATTGAGCACGCCTTCCAGCCACGGCCGCCAGCTTGTTTGCAGCCACTGCGACACCGGCGCGGCGAAGCCGATCTTGTCGCGACGCTGCGCCACCGGCTGCGGCAGAAGATCGGCGAGCGCCCGGCGCAGCACCAGCTTGGTGTAGCCCTGCCCGACCAGGCTTTCCGGCGGCAAGGAGAAGACATAGGTCACCAACCGCCAATCCACAAAGGGCATGCGCACCTCGACGCCGTGCGCCATGGCCATGCGGTCGTAGTTGCGCAGGATGAGCGGGAACACAGTTTCGTGGAAATCGCGATAGAGGGTGCGTCGGAACAGGTCGCTGCCTTGCAAAGGTGGAGACGCCGGCCCCGCGGTCTCCAATTGCCGCAGGTCCGGCGACAGCCAGTTGGCCGTCGTGTTGTTGGCAGATGGCTGCGGCCCCAAATTCACTCGGGCCCGGCCGGACAGCCGGCGCAGGTTGCGCAGCCAGGCATGGGTCTCCCAGGCCACCTGATCCAGCGCCCGTCGCGGGCCGGCGTCGGCGGGGCTGCCCAACAGCCCACGGTAGACGTCCAGCAGCTCCAGATAGCGCCGCGGCCGGGTGGGCCAGGAGCCGGCGTCGTAGAGCGCGGCCAGGGTGTAGTGGGGATAGCCGGCCAGCAACTC
The DNA here is from genome assembly GCA_013360575.1 of Caldilineales bacterium. GTDB lineage: Bacteria > Chloroflexota > Anaerolineae > J102 > J102 > JABWBG01. The sequence goes on along the minus strand of JABWBG010000008.1, from coordinate 13,642 downwards.
GTCGCCGCCGTGCCCGTCCAGGGTGACGACCACGCCATCCTTGCGCTGAGCCTGGTAGATTAGCCACAGCATGGAGAGCGGCCCGCCCACCAACTGCTCCAGGTGATAGACGCTCTGCTCGACGGCCGCTAGCGCCGCGTCGGGCCGGATCTCCAGGTAGAGCGGCTGCACCCCGCTGCGCGCCACGGCCATCTCGGCGTAGGGGCGCTCGTCCACCGGCGTGCCGGGAAAGGTGGCCACGAAGGCCCGCTGCCAGTCCGCGGCCAGGCGCTGACCGCCCTGCCAAGCCACGTGCGCCACGGTGCATACTACGGAGCTGGAGTCCAGCCCGCCGCTCAAACTGGTGCCGATGGGCACATCGCTGCGCAGGCGCAACCGGCAGGCATCCTCGAACAGCTCGCGGAAGCGGGCGGCCTGGTCTTCCAGGCGGCGCGGCACTGCCACCAGGTGGTCTCGGGTCTGCCACCAGCGCACGCTGCGACGGCTGCTATCGGCCGTGATCAGGGCGTAATGCCCCGGCGGCAGGCGGTGCACACCCTCCCACAGGCAGTGCTCCCCGCCTTCCTGGCTGTGCTGATCCAGCAGTTCGGCCTTGAAGACCGGCCAGTTGACCCGTGGGGTGAACCAGGGCAGGGCTAGAAACGCCTTCATCTCGGAGGCAAAAGCAATGCACTGCGGCCCATCCAGGATGAAGAGCGGTTTGACGCCGAAGCGGTCGCGCGCCAGGAAGAGCGTGCGCTCCCGGCTGTCCCAGATGGCCAAGGCCCACATGCCGTCGAAGCGCAGCAAGCAGCCCGGCCCCCAGGCTTCATAGGCGGCCAGGATGACCTCGGTGTCGCTGGCGCTGCGAAAGGTGTAGCCTTTGGCCTCCAGATCGGCGCGCAGCTCCAGGAAGTTGTAGATCTCGCCGTTGAAGACGATCCAGTAGCGGCCATCGGCGTAAGGCATGGGCTGATGGCCGGCCGGAGTCAGGTCCAGGATGGCCAGGCGGCGGTGGCCCAGGCCCAGGCTGCCGTCGAGATGCAAGCCCTCGCCATCCGGCCCGCGGTGGGCCAGGCGGTCGCTCATGCCTTTGATCTCGCCGGGTTGAACCGGGCGACCGTCGAAGTGCCACAGGCCGCAGATGCCGCACATGTCTCAGTTCCTCAACAACTCGTCGTAGTAGCCGGCCACCCGCGCCATCTGGGTTTCGTAATCCCCTTCGCAGCGCACGAAGTCCAGGGCCTGGGCCACGATGCGTTGGCGCAGCGGGTCGTCGCCCAGCAGGCGCAGGATGGCCGCAGCCACGGCCTGCGGGTCATCTCCCGGCGTCAGCAGGCCGGTATCGCCCTCGCGCACGACCTCCCGCAGCGCATCCAGGTCGCTGACCACCGCCGGGACGCCGCAGGCCATGGCCTCGAAGACTGACGAGGGCCGGCTGTCGGAGACCGGCACAGAGAGGACGACGTCGGCCAGGGCGTAAAGGAGTGGCATCTCGCGGTAGTCGAACCAGCCGGCGAAGTTCACATGCTCCTGTACTCCCAACCGCCCGATCAGTGCGTCCAGGCCGGCTACGTAGGCCGGATCAAGGTCGCGCTTGCCCAACAATACCAACTGCGCCTGCGGGAAGACTGGCAACACCTCAGCCAGCGCCCGGATCAGCACCTCGATGCGGTAGTTGGGCTGAAGCTGGCGAGGGCTGAGCAGCAGCGGCCAACCGGTCAGCCCCAGACGGTTCGCCAGGGTCGAGCCATCTAGTCCGGGGCAGAAGCGCGCCAGATCCACGATCTGACCCACGCGGCGGATGCGCCCAGGCTGCGCGCCCAGACGGAGAGCAGCCTGAACCAACTGCCCGGAGTTGCAGAGCACCATGTCGGCGCGGCGCAAGGCGCGGCGCAAGAAGAAACGGGTCAGCGGCCGGTAGTGCTTGGGATAGACCAGCAGGTCGCTGCCCCAGGGCGTAACGACCAGGGGGCCGGGCCAGGCCAGCGCGGCTGGGATTTGGTCGGCGTTGAGCATCAAGATGTCGAAGATGTCCGGCTGAATGCGGCGCAGAAGGAGGTCCATCTGGCGGCCGTGGACGATGGGCCAGAGGCGCAGATGCCACAAGGCGCTGCGCACCAGGGCAGGAAAGGGCTGCTCCAACTCGTCGGGCAGGTGGTGGTAATGGACGCCCGCCAGCGCCGCGTCGCGGGGAGGGTTCCAGCCCATCAGGTGCACCTCGTGGCCGCAGCGCACGAAATAGGCCAGCCACTTGACGGTGTGGGTGCTGGTGGGGTCGGCGAGGTAGCATACGCGCATGGTAAACCAAGATGCTGCGTTTCAGTGAATCGAGCCTACAAAGCGATCCAAAATCTGGGCGATACGAGTCGCTGCGTGACCATCCCACAACTCTGGAATGCGCCCAGTTTTCCCATTCCCGCAAAGAATCTGGTAGGCTTCTGCCAAGAGCCTTGAGGGATCGTTTCCAATGACCACGTTTGTACCCTCTAGGACGGTTATTGGTCGCTCTGTTTCCTCTCTTAACGTTAGGCATGGAATACCAAGAGCAGTCGTCTCCTCTTGAATTCCACCAGAATCGGTCATAACGAGTTGAGCGTTAGCCATGGCATGAAGAAAATCCAAGTATCCTAAAGGTCGGGAAAGGCTGATGCCAGGATAGCTTGCTAGGACCGTATTGAGATTTCCTTCATCTATGCGCTTTTGTGTTCGTGGATGAACGGGGAATAAGATCGGCAAATCATAACTTAACCTTCCGAGTTTATTAATCCAATCCATAAACCGGTCCCTATTATCCACGTTATCTGGCCGATGCAATGTTACTAGACCGTAGTGGCCAGATCGCAGGCGAAATCTTTCAAGCACCTTGCTTTTTCGAGACAGTTCTCGATGCGATAGCAGGCTATCTACCATGACATTTCCGACGAAATGTATCTTCGAAACGGAGATGCCCTCCCGAGTCAGGTTTTCGGCACTTTGACGTTCAGTCGTGAACAAAATATCGCTAATCGAATCGGTTACAATTCGGTTGATCTCTTCGGGCATTCGTCGGTTATTACTTCGTAATCCTGCCTCAACATGGGCAACCGGTATATGGAGCTTGGCGGCAACTAGCGTGCATGCGAGTGTGGAATTGACATCGCCTACGACACACACCAGTGTTGGCTGATGATGAATCAATACCTGTTCGAACGCGATCATGATCTGTGCGGTCTGTACTGCATGACTGGCGGATCCTACTTCCAACCTGATATCTGGGTAGGGCATTCTCAAGTCTTGAATGAACACCTCAGACATCTCAAAATCGTAATGCTGTCCTGTATGCACAAGTAGTTGCGAGCATCTACCGAGTTCGGACATTGCTTTCATTATTGGAGCGATCTTCATCATGTTGGGACGAGCACCCACCACGTGGAGGACAAGGGGATTGCTGGTCATCTAGCGTTTCTCAATCTCGTGGTTGAGCCACACGGATATAGGGGGCTTAGTTCATCCAGGTATTTGGCCAGCTGTTGAGCCTGGGAACGTCTGTCGAAAGTATTGATAATCTCCGCATTGGGCCTTATTGAAAACGGAGGCTCACCGTTTTTCCACTTGCGATACCCTTGTTCCAACACCGTACCCAGGGCGCTGATTTCCTCATGCGACACCACAATACCCATACCTGTTTGTTGGATGATTCGTGCTGCCTCAGAGTTGGGTGGCGCCACAGCTAGTATAGGCTTCTGAGAAGCTAAGTACTCATATAGCTTGCCAGGTACTTGAGCTTCAGACCCCTCATTAACCAGCAATAACAGTACGTCCGAGGCGTTCATTTGAGCAATCGCCTCACCGTGTGCAGCGCTATCGTAGTGGGTAAACCAAGGCTTATCTGGATAACGTTGCACCACTCCTGTACCGTCCTTACCCATAAAGCAAATGTTTAGCCTATCGCTTGGAATTTCACCTGCGTCTACCAACGTCTGCACAACGTTTAGAAAACCGTCAGCTCGGCGCAGCTCATATAGGGATCCAACATGAGAAATGACAAATCTATCGGCTTGCGAACCACGAATTGTCTCAGCAGAAAACTCGGTTCTGTCGAAACCATTCCAGATCGTTCGGACTTTGTCTTCATTCCTGTCGTCGCAGAGCCTCAACAGATTTGCTGTCATTAGCTCGGTTGTGGATAACACGATGTCGGCCGAGCGCATAACTGCCTTATCCCACCTTTGAACCAACATTCGGTGTACGATGGTTGGAAATTTAATAAATGGATTCTGACTCCAGGGGTCACGGTAATCGGCTATCCACGGTGTACCCACAGTTCTCCTTAGGCCGAGACCAATCATATGAGATGAGAATGGTGGTGCTGTCGTCATTACGACATCTATCTGGTGTTCACGGATAACTCGTCGAGCTGCGAGGTATCCGGGCAGCAGCCACGAGAAATACGCATCTGGCAACAACCAGCGCATCACCTTGAACGGCTCTAGTTTGCGGGCTACAAATCGAAGTCGAGCCCGCCAGAGGGTCAACCAGATTCTAAGCGCAAGACGCTCTATTCGCTTGGGATGCAGATAATCGACGCGGTGCACCATTACAGAGGGCGAAAGTTCAGTAAGCAGTGTCGTATCCAATGTATCTTCCGGCGCGGGTTTGACCGTTAAGATCACCGGCTCCCAACCGAATTTCGGAAGATATTGGGCGAACTTCAACGGTCGAAAAACACCGCCACCGGCAATAGGTGGAAACTGGTGAGCAATGATCAAGAGACGTTTAGTTCTACCCAATTCGTGCATTGATGTAATCTCGCGCATTCGATCTTGACCCACACGATGTCTTAAAGTGAATCCGGAATGATACCAAGAATTTTGGTCGAAAGATACGCTTCTGTGGTATAACCATCGGAAAGCCCGTCATAGCTCGATACAGGAGGGAACGATGGTACGACCGGATTTGACGAAATGGGGCCAGACCTTGTCCGACCTGCGGCGGCTGTCGGTGGAAGCTGACCATGCGCGCAGTCGGGAACGCTTTCTGGCTCTGTACATGATCGCCAGTGGACAGACCAGTTCAACCCCGTGGGCGGCGGAAAGCGGACGCATGAAAGAGACGGTCCTGAACTGGGTACATGCGTACAATCAGGCTGGGCCTGAAGGGGTGATGTATCGCCATACGGGTGGACGTACCCCCCTTTTTCGGCAGAGCAAGCCGAGCAGATCGAGAGGGTAGTGGTCGAGACCGAGCCAATTGACCACGGATTGCCTGGCCATGGCTGGACGCTGAAGAAGATACGACGATGGCTCGAGACGGTCATGGGATGTACCCTCAGTCTGAGCACCTTACACAAGGTGCTGGAAGAGCAGAAGCTCAGTTGGAAGAAATGCCAGAAGGTCCTCAAGAAGGCCAATGCCCAGCAACGAGCGGCCTTTGTGCAACGATTCCAGGAGTTGTTTGACCAGGTGTGTCGCCAGGACATCCGGCTAATCTACGTGGATGAGGCTCACCTGCATCGGGATATGGACCTGGGCTACACTTGGGCACGCCAGGGCCAGCCGGCTTGGCGTCTGAGCGCCTGTCCGCCTCTGGCAGATCGCATCAACTGGTATGGCGCCTACGACTTCTCCCAGGGACAGTGTTTCATCTGGAACGAAGGCAGTTGCAACAAGGAGCACACGGTCCAGTTCTTGCACCATCTGGCCGCCTGGTTGGGAGACGAGACCGCTCCGGTGGTCATCATCTGGGACGGCGCCCCTTGGCATCGAGCCGGGATCGTGCGGGCTGCCGCCGCAGAACTCGGCTTTACGCTGATCCCGCTACCGGCCTACAGTCCCGACCTGAATCCCATCGAAGGGCTCTGGAAGTGGATGCGGGAAGAGGTCACCAAGAACTTCTGTCACGACTCCATGCGCCAGCTTTTCGATGCCTGCAAAGCCTTTATCCACCGCATCAACGCCTTTCCAGAAGAGATAGTCTCTCGGTTATGGCCCAGATTCGAGCTTGATCCGGAATTCGAAAAGTTATTGGTATCAAACTGAAGTCACTTTAGTTCACAAACGCCTTCTGCCAAACACCGCTGAAAAGAACTGGCCAGAGTCGAGACCAGAAGTTCCAACCGCAACCTTGTTGCTTTGCTGCTAGGCTTAGTGCCTCTCGCAGGGTTTGTTTTTCCCAAATCTCCGGACTCGCCGCATCAATTGCAGTTACTGGCCAACTCTTCATATCGTTCTGAAACCACTGGACCAGGGGTGGCAAGAACCCTAGCTTGTCCCGCCGGGTGCGCACCGGCTCCGGCAGCAGCCCGCACATGGCCTGGCGCAGCACCAGCTTGGTGTACCCCTGGCCGATCTTGCTCCCCGGCGGCAGCGAGAACGCATAGGTCACCAGCCGCCAGTCCATGAAGGGCATGCGCACCTCGACGCCGTGGGCCATGGCCATGCGGTCGAAGTTGCGCAGGATGGTGGGCAGCATGGTCTGGTGAAACTCGCGGTAGAGCGCCGCGCCCAGGCGCCCGTCTCCCGGCCAGATGTAAGGCGGTTCCGGCGTGCGCGCCAGGGCCAGCGCCTCCGGCGTCAGGAAAGAAGCGACGCCAGCGGGCCGCGCGGGGCGCGTGAACGGCACCCCGAGCCGGTTCGCCATGCCCGCCCAGGCGTTGGTTTCGGCCACCAGTTGGCCCAGCGGCCGGTCGGGCTGCATGGAGCCGGTCGAGTCGCGGAACATGGCCCGATAGGTGTCCAGCAGACCCAGGTAGCGGCCGGGCCAGCGCCGCAGCCGGCCGGCGTCGTAAAGGGCGTGCAGCACGTGGCTGACATAGCCGCCCAGCAGCTCGTCGCCACCGTGGCCATCCAGCGTCACCACCACGCCGGCGCGGCGCTGCGCCCGATAGAGCGCCCAGAGCTGGATCATCACGCCCGCATCCAGGCCCTCCAGGTGGTAGACTACATCTTCGATATGCTCGAGGAAATCCTGAGCGGTAGGGGTCACATACTCGGCCTTGACGCCGGTCTGCCCCACGACCAGATCGGCATAGGCTCGCTCGTCCACGGGCGTGTCAGGAAAAGTCACTACGAAAGCGCGCTGCCAGTCCGCGGCCAGCCGCTCCCTGGCGCCTCCTGGCTGCCGCCCGATCTCGGCCAGCGTGCAGACGATGGAGCTGGAGTCCAGTCCGCCGCTGAGCGAGGTGCCGATGGGCACGTCGCTGCGCATGCGCAGGCGGCAGGCATCCTCGAACAGCTCCCGGAAACGCTCGGCCTGCTTTTGCAGACCAACGGGCGGTTCGACCAGGTGATCCAGCGTGTTCCACCAGCGATAGATCTTGACGTCGCCAGGCGTCACGGTCATGCAATGGCCGGGCAACAGGCGCCGCACCCCCTGCAGGAGACATTCCTGGATGCCCTCCTGGCAGTAGGGATCGAGCAACGCCGTGATGTAGGTGCTCCAGTCGACCCGGCGTTCGAAACCTGGCAACGTCAAGAACGCCTTCCACTCGGAAGCGAAGGCAAAGCGGTCTCGCTCCAGCAGGTAGAAGAGCGGCTTGACGCCGAAGCGGTCACGCGCCAGGAAAAGCCTCTTCTCCTGCGCGTCCCAGATGGCGAAGGCCCACATGCCGTTGAAGCGCAGCAGGCAGTCGCGCCCCCATTGGGCGTAGGCAGCCAGGATAACTTCGGTGTCGCTGTGGCTGCCGAAGCGGTGGCCCAGCCCTGCCAACTCGCGCTGCAGTTCCAGGAAGTTGTAGACTTCGCCGTTATAGGTGATCCAGTAGCGGCCGTCGCCGTAGCTCATGGGTTGGCGCCCGGCCGGGCTGAGATCCAGGATCGCCAGGCGGCGATGGCCCAGCCCCAGGCTGCCGTCTACGTGCAGACCCTGGCCGTCCGGGCCGCGGTGGGCCAGTCGTGCCGTCATCTGCGCCAGTACGGTCGAATCGGCCGCTGCGCCGTCAAGCTGCCACAAACCGGCAATGCCACACATCTCAGAGGGCCTCGTGGTGGGGTATGGCGGCCAAGCGCCAGGCCGGCAGGTTGTAGAAACTGCCGTGACGGATGTCGAGGCCCGCCTCGGCGGCAACGTGAAAGCCAACCGTGCGGTAGGTATAGACGGTGCGCTTCTCGTCGCTGCTGAGCGCCGTGACATACATCTGGTACGCGCCCGGCATCAACTGCAGCGCGTGGTAGCGGGCCTCGACGACGCCGCCCAAATCGTCTGCCGGCAACGCAAAACCGCATTCATCGGCGTAGCTGGTGTAGCAGTTGAGCGTGTCGTCGCGCATCACGCCCACGGCAAAGGTCAGGCCGGTGACGGCCTGGCTGCGTTGATAGGCGATGCGCACGATGATCGAATCCTGGGGGCCGTACTCCTCGGCAGGTTGACCCTGAGCGTCGAGCAAGGTGACGCCCACGATTTGCACTTGCGCCTCGGCCCCTTGCGACAGGTTGAAAGGCAGGCCGGTCGCTCTGCTAAAGACGCTGCTTTCGTAAGCACGGATGACATCGTCCGGGGTTCCTACCATTTGCACCTGGCCATTGGCCACCCACAACACCCGCCGGCACAGCGCCCGGATGTAGCCGAAGCCGTGGGAGACCATGATCACCGAGCGACCTTCGTGATTGACCAGTTCCCATACCTTCTCGTAGCACCGTTTTTGGAATGCGGCGTCGCCCACGGAGAGGACCTCATCCACCAGGAGGATATCGGGGCTGACATGGGCGGCGACGGCGAAGCCCAGCCGGGCATACATGCCCGACGAATATCGTTTGACCGGCGTATCAATGAAACGCTCCAATTCGGCGAAAGCCACGATCTGGTCGAACAGGCGATCCAACTCGCGGCGGCGCAGGCCCAGGATGGCGCCGTTGAGATAGACATTCTCGCGCCCCGTCAGGTCAGGGTGAAAACCGGCGCCCAGCTCGATCAACGAGGAAACCCGGCCGCGCACGGTGACGCGTCCTGCAGTAGGTTTGGTGATCTGGGCAATCAACTTAAGGCTGGTTGTCTTGCCTGCGCCGTTGGGGCCGATGATGCCCAGGGTTTCGCCGGGGAAGACTTCCAAATCTACTTCACGCAATGCCCACAGCACGTCCTTCTCGGCGCCAGCATCGCGACTGCGCCGGCGGAGTCGCTCCGGCAGCGTCCCCAATCGTTCGCGCAGTGAAGGCATTGCCCCCAACTGATAGCGCTTGCTCACACACTCGAAATGGATGACCGGTTCCATCAGCATATCAGATCAGGTCGGCGAAACGCGGTTCAAGCCGCTTGAACCAGGAGTAGCCGACAACAGCCAGCGCCAGCGCGACGACCGCCGCTGTGGCCAACGCCTGCCTATCTGGCCAGTGGCCGTAGAGCAGCACAGCCCGGTAGCCTTCCAAGAGACCGGCCATGGGGTTGAGGAAGTACAAACCACGCCACTGGGCAGGGATCAGACTGACCGGATAAATGACAGGGGAGGCATAAAGCCAAAGTTGCAGGAACAACGGCACCAGAAAGCGCACATCGCGGTAGAAAACCAGGGCGGTCGCGCCGATCAGGGTCACGCCAAAGGTCAAAATCATCTGGATCAGCAGGAGTACGGGCAGCAGCAGCGCGGTGGGGTAGAGAGGGACGCGATACCACAACATCATACCAACCAACACCAATCCGCCTACCAGGAAGTCGACTCCGGCTGCGGCGATCGTTGCTAGCGGCAACACCTCACGAGGAAAGTAGATCTTGGTCACCAGGTTCATGTTGTTGACCAGGCTGGGCACGCCGAAGCTGATGGAACTGGCCAGAAAAGTCCACGGCAGCAAGGCCGTATAGGCGAAGATGGGATACGGCACATCGGCGGTGGGAATGGGGACGACCAACGTGAACACCAGGCTGAACATGAGCGTGAGCGCCAGTGGCTGCAGGATTGCCCAGCCTGCACCGAGAAGCGACTGTTTGTAACGCACGCGCACTTCGCGGGCAGCCCAAACCCACAGCAGTTCACGGTGCAGCCAGAGCGTCTTGATGTCTGCCAATACGTCCATGATGAGGGCTACCTTCGCGTGTTGCCCATCAAATGACCAACCACCACAGCGCCCACCAACAGAAGCGCCGGCGCCACCGCGCAAATCCACACGACTTGATCGCCACGAGTGGGTGGCGCCTGCCGCGCAGCATCGGCCAGAGGCACGGCATTGACAGTCGGTGTTGAAGATGGGATAGGATCGGGCGCCGCGGCAACAGATGGCGGGGCCGCAGAAATGACGCCCAGCGTGGGCGTTGGCAGCGGGACAGTGGGCGGCGCATCCACGGTCTTATGGATGTACCACAGGATACCGGTCTCGTTGATATCCGGATAAAAGAGATAGACCTGATTGCCGCCGACCACTGCCACGCGGTGATGATGCCAGTCAGCCGATGTGGCATCCACCAGTTCCGGCGGTGTCCATCCTCCCTCTCTGCTCCAGGTGCGATACCAGATCGCGCCCCGTGAGGCCACCACATGCATTCGGCCGCCGCTGTCGAAGGCCATGTCGACGACGCCGTTGTAGGCCGCGCCCATATCGGGAAACACCGGTTCCTGCTCACTCCAGGTGACGCCGCCATCACCCGACCAGCGGTGAAAGCGCGAACCCGTGTACTGATGCCAGGTCAAGTGCACGTCTCCATCAGGTCCTACAGCGACATTGAGCATCTTGTTCTTGAAATTGCTATTGGCATTTGCTGCCACTTCAGCCGGCAGCGGATCTGGGTCATAGGGGTCGCTCCAGGTGAGGCCGCCGTCCAAGGACTTCTGATAGAAGACCGCATGTTCCGGATAGCCGCCAGGATAGACCTGGGAATTCCAGGCCACATGCAGGCCGCCGGCCGCATCAATTGCCAGATTCACGTAAGAACCACCGGTGAAGCCGGCCGAAAGCCGGCTTAGCGCCAATACAGGCTCCGACCAGTTATTGCCATCTTCTGTGGTGATGATCGCAAAACTTTCGCCTGCCTGGAAAGGCGTATAGGCCACAACGACAACGCCCTCTGGCCCGACCGCAATGGCGGCGCCCAACGCCTGGGGCGCCAATTCTGTGGGAGGGCGCCAGGCCCGCGCGTTGCCCGCCTGCTGTGCATCGGCGCTGGAATAATACAGCGCCCCTCCGGCGCCGCCATCGCGCCAGATCAGGTGGAATTTGCCAGTTTGGTCTACTGCCACATCGGGCCCGGCAGCAGAGCTATTGCCGGGATTGGCAATTACTTCGAGCGGCTGCGACCAGGTCTCGCCCGTGCGTTTGGCGTACCAGATGTAGCCATCCGCATCCGCCCAGAACAGGTGCAGTTGCCCCCAGGGATCGACGATCGGGACAGGATATGCCGCGCAGCACTCTTGGTTGATCGGCTGTGGGGGCGCCCATGCAGATGGGGTTGCCTGCGCCAATGCAATGGGCAACAGGATCGACAGGCAAGTTACAGCTATCGTGATCCTTGCAATGATTCTTCTCATTTCAGAGGCGAGTATGTTTGTCGTGAGGCGATGCGAAAGATCTTGATCGTCGGTCCCGGCCGTTCACGCTCCCACAGACTGATCGCCGGTCCATAGATCTCGTCAAAGATGAAGTCTGGTTCGCTGCCGTCGTTCGTCGCATGGAATTCTTGGACACCGGCTAACTCATGATCGAGAGATGCATAGAATGCAGCTCGTCCCTGATCCTGCTCCATGAGTACCAGTGGAATCTGGTAGATGAAGCTGCTGGCGATCAGGTAGTCGAAGCCGTTTTCCCGGTACCACTCGAGGGGATGATCCGAAAGCCCTGTTCCGCCCACAATGGTCACGTCATACACCCGCTGTGAGTACGGGGCTGCGAGATCTGGCGTCGAGAGCGGTGGGCCGTGGGTGGGCCAGTCCACAGCGATTTTCGCACCTTCAGGAATGTTCTGCTCGATCCAGGTCTTCGCCAACGTGCGCGTGTCTGTCCGGGTCAGCAGCACGCCGTGACGCATGCTGGCGGCTAATGGCTGGACAAGGGCCACGAGCACCAAGCCGGCCACCATCACTCGGCCCATTCCGGGCGACCGTGCGCTGAGCCACGCTCCAAGCGCCATGATTGCCTCGGCGGCGAACAGCGCGGCGAATGGTATCAAGGGTAGGGCGTAACGGGCAAAATAATGGCGGGTTGCACCCATCACCAGGAAATAGAACAAAGGAAAAACGATCAATAATAGGCCGATATGATCCCAGCCTCTTGGTACTTTGATGATCTGGAGTCCTGCGCCGACGAAAGCGAGTCCCGCCAGCAGTACCCCCAATCCGTATCCTAATGTCTTTAGGTAGAAGATCCAGCCCGAAACGGTGTCAATCTGCCAAATCCCGAAGCCACCGGCAGCGCCGGATCGCCATTCACGCAACGCATACTCGATATAAGTGAAGGGTTGCAGAAAGAGTTGGAAGCCACCCAGCAACAGACCAGCCAGCAGGCTTGCCAGGGCGATACCAACTTTGAGCGCCGGTCGCGAAGCCTCGGCATTGTGAAAAACGCTCCAGAAAAACGCTAACGCAAAAGGCGTCACAACCAGCCAAAGACTCCATTTCGTGGTGATTGTCAACCCGGCACTTAGCGCTGCCAGAGCAAGGAAACGCCAACTGGAGCGCTGAATCGAGAGTACGCCCAGGAGCACAGTCAAGCTTAATAGAAAGGTGGCGGCTATGTCTGGGACGCCGTAATGGGAATCGCGAACGTGCAAGAATGCTGTTGCCAGAAACAAAGCGCCGATCAAACCGGTCCATCGATCACGCATCGCCTTTCCCGTCCAGTACACGGTCAGCACGGTCAGGGTGCCCAGGAAAGCGCTGGTGAGCCGGCCAAGCAACAGAAACAGACTTGGATCGGATCGATAGGCAGCCTCGAAATCGGCGGTTGACGAATAGAGGCCGGTCAAACGCCCCAGGAGAAAAAACAGGGCGTATTCACCAAATAGAATATTGGAGAAGCCAGTGGGATTCGGTTGTTTGCCAATCACTCCCGCGCCGAGATTCAACGCTGCGCTGACATAGGTGATTTCGTCCACGTGATACGCGTAGGGCAATCCGAATTGTATGCCCCAAATGCGTAGAACAAGGGCGAGCAGAAGGAGCAATGCCAGCAATAGCGGGATGATCGCCTGCAACGTAGCCGCCTGGATGCTTACCTTTCGGGCCAATACGGCGGCTATAGGTTCACTTGATGATGCCATAGCTTACTGCGACCGCGGCAACCGATCGGCTCTCTTTGGCTGATCCGACAGAAGGTTGACAATTCTTTGGGCTGCCGAGCCATCGCCAAAGATGGGCAAAGGATCCCCACCAGGCCAGGCTCTCGCTTTGACAGCCTCCCGTATTCGTTCAGGATCTGCGCCAACCAGCACGTTCCACCCCGACTGCACGGTCTCTTCCCATTCCGTCTCCGGCCGTAACGTGACGCAGGGAACGCCGAAAAAATAGGCCTCTTTCTGCATCCCGCCGGAGTCGGTCAGTATCATTCGGGCGTGCTGCTCCAGCACCAGCATGTCCAGGTAACCAAGTGGCTCGAGCGATCGAACGTTCGAACGTTCCAACGTTGGAACGTTCAACGCTGCCATGCGTTGCCGGGTGCGCGGGTGGACCCTGTGTGCCTATAATAGATGAGACAACTTGCGGGAGGAAATTAGAGTAGAATTCCACATGACAAGGAGTCCAACATGCAAGTCAAACCGGCAGTAG
>JABWBG010000176.1 GCA_013360575.1 Caldilineales bacterium | reverse complement strand
CGCGCATCTCCGCCCAGCCGGCGGTGGGCGCGGCTTGCGGCGGGCCGAGCGCGTCGGCCAGGAACGCACGCGCGGCCTCTGGCACTGGATAGAGGATCTCTTCGTTGCCCCAGCCATTCCAGCGTTTCATCGGCAAACTCCTGCAGGAAACGAAAACGAGGGGTGATCGAACGGTCGATGTTGTCATTCTACCTACATCGGGGGATTTGTCTACTCGGCGCCCGCCCCCCGCCCCCCGCACCACGCACAGATCGGTTTGACAAGCCATAGAAACACCTCCTATAATCGCGGTCACGCCCGATTTTGGGCGCACCGGGCCTGATCAAGGTTGCGCATGTTTGGTTTTGGCCAGTCTCGTGTCTCTCCCATTGGTCTTAAGGAGGCAGTTTATTGACGAACAAACGATTGCTGTTTTGGTTCGTTGATTCAGACAGCGCCCGCGCCGCATACACACCCCCTGATTCGGCGGAAGGGCGCCCATCCTTCCCACTCACCTTTCTCTCAAGGAGGAGAAAAAGATGCAAAAGCATCGCACCTGGCTGTTTGTTGTGATTCTGGCGTTGGCTGCGGTCGTCATTGCTGCCTGCGCCACCCCCACCCCGCAAATCGTCGAGAAGGTCGTCGAGCAAACGGTGGTGGTCAAAGAAACCGTCGTCGTCAAAGAGACGGTGCAGGTCGAGGTCGAAGCCGGCCCTGTGACCAACATCACCGTTGGCACCAACGCCGAGTACCCGCCCTTCGAATCGGTGGACGACAGCGGCAACATCATCGGCTTCGATGTCGATCTGATGAACGCCATCGCCGCGGCCGCGGGGTTTGAGGTCGAATTTGTGAACACGCGCTGGGATGGCATCTTCGTGGCCCTGGCCAGCGGCGAGTTCGACGCGGTCATCTCCGCCGCCACCATCACCGACGAGCGCAAGGAAACGGTCGACTTCAGCGCCCCCTATTTCAACGCGGGTCAGTCGATCGCGGTGAAGAAAGGCAGCGGCATTGCCGGCGTCGAGGATCTTTCTGGCAAGCGCGTGGGTGTGCAAACCGGCACCACCGGCGACATCTGGGCCAGTGAGAACACCGACGCCGAAGTCGTGCGCTACGACGAGATCACCCTCGCCTTCCAGGCCCTGGCCAATGGCGATGTGGATGCCGTGCTCAACGACGCCCCCACTTCCGCCGACATCATCAAGGCCAACCCCGAGATGGGCGTGACCCTGGTGGGCAAGCCCTTCACCGATGAGTTCTACGGCGTCGCCGTGAACAAGGACAAGCCGGAAGTGCTGGCCGCCATCAATAACGGTCTGGCCACCATCCGCGCCACCGGCGAATATGACGTGATCTATGCCAAGTGGTTCGGCGTCACCGAAACCGCGGCGACAGAGGGCGAAGTCATGGCCTCGTTCGGCGTGGAAAGCTGCGAGGGCTTCTCCGGCATCGTTCAAGAAGTGGCGGCGGTGGATGAATTGACCGTGCGCTTCACCCTGTGCCAGCCCGATCCCGCCTTCCCCTCCAAGGTCGCGTTCAGCGCCTTTTCCATCCATCCCAGCGAATGGATCGAATCCACCGGCGGCACCGGCGACTTGCTGAGCCAGCCGGTCGGCACCGGCCCCTACGTGATGGACAGCTGGAACCGCGGCGACAGCATCGTCTTCAAGCGCTTCGACGATTACTGGGGCGAACCGGCCAAGACCGAAACCCTGGTCTTCCGCTGGCTGACCGAAGGCGCCGGCCGCCTGCTCGAACTGCAATCGGGCACGGTGGATGGCATCGACAACCCCAGCCCCGATGACTTCGACGCCATCCGCGCCGACGCCAACCTGCAGTTGATCGAACGTCCGGCCCTGAACATCTTCTACCTGGCCATGACCAACACCTTCGAGCCGTGGGGCGATGTGCGCGTGCGCCAGGCCATTGCCAAGGGCATCGACCGCCAGCGCATCGTCGACAACTTCTACCCCGTCGGCTCCGAAGCCGCCAGCCACTTCACCCCCTGCGCCATCCCCAACGCCTGCGCCGGCGACGCCTGGTACGATTTCAACGTGGATGAGGCCAAGGCGCTGCTGGCCGACGCCGGCTTCCCCGATGGTTTCAGCACCAAGATCTTCTACCGCGATGTGTTCCGCTCCTACCTGCCCGAACCGGGTCTGGTGGCCCAGGACATTCAGGCGCAACTCAAGGCCAACCTGAACATCGACGCCCAGATCGAGGTGATGGAATCGGGCGCGTTCATCGCCGCATCCAGCGCCGGCAGCCTGGACGGACTCTACCTGCTGGGCTGGGGCGCGGACTACCCGCACGTCACCAACTTCCTCGACTTCCACTTCAGCGCTGCCAACCCGCAGTTCGGCGATCCCCATTCTGCGATCTATGAACCCCTGGCAGAGGGTGCGCAGATTGCCGATCCCGCCGCGGCTGAGAGCATCTACGCCGAAGCCAACAATGCCATCAGAGAGTTGGTGCCGATGGTGCCCATCGCCCATGGCGGTTCGGGCGCGGCCTATCGCGCCGATGTGGAGAACGCCTATGCCAGTCCTCTTTCCACTGAGATCATGGCGGTGATGCAGCCCGGCGACCGCGACACCTTCGTGTGGATGCAGAACGCCGAGCCGATCAGCCTCTACTGCGGCGACGAGACCGATGGCGAATCGCTGCGGGCCTGCGAGCAGGTCAACGAATCCCTCTTCGCCTACGAAGTGGGCGGCACGGCCGTGAGACCCTCCCTGGCCACCGGCTGCACGCCCAACGGCGACCTCACCGTGTGGACTTGCGCCCTGCGCGAGGGCGTCAAATTCCACGACGGCTCCGACTTCGACTCGATGGATGTGCTCGTCTCCTGGCGGGCCGGTCTGGATGCTTCCTACGAAAACCACGTAGGCAACACCGGCGCCTTCGAGTACTACGGTTACCTCTGGGGCCTGATGAACGCCGAATAGGCGGTTTTCAGGTTCACCACATCACTGTGTGTGGGGGCGCGGGCAACCGCGCCCCCACATGCTATCTCCCCCGGCACGCCCAGCCATGTCCCGTTACCTGATCCGCCGTCTGGTCTCGGCCCTCCCCGTGCTTTTCGGCATCCTCATCGTCACCTTTGCCCTCGCCCGCATGATCCCCGGCGATCCCTGTCGGGCGATTTTGGGTGAAAAAGCCACGGTCGAAACCTGCGAGCGTTTCATCCGCGAAAAAGGACTGGATCAGCCGATCCCCGTGCAGTTGGGCGTCTACATCCGCGACATCGCCGCCGGCGATTTCGGCAATTCCATCCGCTTCAACCGCTCGGTGGGCGAGATCCTGGTCGAGCGTCTGCCCATGACCCTGGAATTGGGCATGGCCGCGCTCTTTCTGGCCCTGATCATCGGCATTCCCGCCGGCATTGTATCGGCGGTGCGGCGTAATTCGATCATCGACGTGCTCACCATGGCCGGGGCAAATTTGGGGGTGTCGATGCCGGTGTTCTGGCTGGGGCTGATGCTGGCCTATGTCTTCGCCCTGCTGCTGAAAGATACGCCGCTGTGGCTGCCCCCCACCGGCCGCCTCACCGCCGGGGTGGCATCCGTGCCCTTTTACGAAGTTTGGGGGCTGGAGTTCGTCGCGCACTCGGCCCGGCACCGTATTTTTGACTTTTTCGCCAATTTTTATCTGTTCAATGCTCTTTTTACCGGCAATGGCGAGGTATTGAAGGATGGCATTCGCCATTTGATCTTGCCTTCTCTGGCCCTGAGCACCATCCCCCTCTCCATCATCGCCCGCATGACCCGTTCCAGCATGCTGGAGGTGTTGGAGCAGGATTATGTGCGCACCGCTCGCGCCAAAGGCCTGGCCAATGCGACGGTGGTCCTGCGCCACGCCTTTCGCAACAGCCTGCTGCCGGTGGTGACGGTGGCCGGCTTGCAATTGGGGTCGGTCTTCGGCGGCGCGGTGCTGACCGAAACGATTTTTGGCCTGGCCGGGGTGGGCCGCACCCTGTTCGAGGCGATCACCGCCCGCGATTTCCCCATCATCCAGGGCTTTACCCTCGTCATTGCCGTGGGCTATGTGATGGCCAATCTGCTGGTCGATATCTCCTACGCTTTCCTCGATCCCCGCATTCGCCTGGAGTGACCCCGTGGCAGATACGCCCCGCGCCGCACAGGAATTGGATTTTATCAATCGCAGCCCAGATAGCCCGCTGCGTCAGGCCCTGCGGCTCTTTTTCCGGCAGCGTCTGGCCATCATCGGCCTGAGCATCATCGGGCTGATCGCCTTCAGTGCCCTCTTTGCCTCCCAGATCGCGCCCTACGATCCGACGGAAGTGCTGATCGGCGTGGAGCCGGTGAAAAAACGGGAGGCGCCCTGCATCCACCTGCTGGGCTGCCCCAGTGATCGGCCGCAGCACATCATGGGCATCGACGGCAATGTGCGCGATCATTTCAGCCGCATCGTCTATGGCTCGCGCATCTCATTGATGGTGGGGTTTGTCACCGTCAGCTTTGCCCTGGCGGTTGGGGTCTTTCTGGGCGCGGTCTCCGGCTATCTGGGGGGGTGGGTGGATGATGTGATCATGCGCACGCTGGATGTGCTGCTGGCTTTTCCTTCGCTGCTGCTGGCGATTGCCATTGTCAGCGTGTTGGGGCCGGGGCTGACGAATGCCATGCTGGCGATTGCCATCGTCACCATCCCCCATTATGCCCGCGTCATGCGCTCGGTGGTGCTCTCAGCCAAGGAGCAGGAGTATGTCACCGCGGCCCGGGCCCTGGGCTACACCGGCGCGCGCATCCTTTTTCGTCACATCCTGCCCAATGCCATCTCCCCTTTGATCGTGCTGGCCACCCTGGGCGTGGGCACGGCCATTCTCGACGCCGCCGCCCTCTCCTTTCTGGGCCTGGGCGCGCAGCCGCCCACGCCAGAATGGGGGGCCATGCTCAGCGCTGAGCGCAACCAGCTTTTCAGCGCCCCGCATCTCGTCTTCTTTCCCGGCGCGGCCATTGCCCTCACGGTGTTGGGGTTCAATTTGATGGGCGATGGTCTGCGCGATGCCATCGACCCGCGCATGAAGAACCGCTAGCCCGGCAGGCTTGTCGCCAGCGCCGATCAGAAGTTGTTGGGGCCGTAATCGACGCTGCTGTACTGCATCAGCTTATCCAGGCGGTGGCGCGAGCGGATATGGCGCACCGTGCCCGATTGCGAGCGCATGACCAGGCTGTGGGTGGTGGCGCCGCCGCCAAAATATTGCACGCCGCCCAGCAAGGCCCCGCTGGTGACGCCGGTGGCGGCAAAAAACACATTGCTGCTCGTGACCAGATCGTTGATATCCAGCACCTGATCCAGATCGAGCCCCGCTGCCAGGGCCGCGTTCCGTTCCTGATCGTTGCGCGGCCACAGCCGGCACTGCATATCCCCGCCCATGCACTTCAGCGCCGCCGCGGCGATCACCGCTTCCGGCGAGCCGCCCACGCCCATCAGCATATCCACGCCCGATTCACTGATGCAGGTGGCGATGGCCGCGGCCACATCCCCATCGCTGATCAAGAAGATGCGGGCGCCGGTCTCGCGCACCTCTCGGATCAAGTCCTCGTGCCGTGGGCGGTCGAGGATCATCACGGCCACATCGTTGGCGGCTTTGTTGAGGGCGCGGGCCACGCGGCGGATGTTCATCTCCACCGAAGAGGTGATGTCGATCATATCGCGGGCGCCGGGGCCTACTGCGATCTTCTCCATGTAGACGACATGGTAGGGATTGTACATGGCCCCGCGCTCGGTTACCGCTACCACCGACAACGCCCCCGCCCCCCCCTTGGCCGTGAGGGTGGTGCCGTCGATCGGATCCACAGCGATGTCGACCAGAGGAGGCTCGCCTGTGCCCAGGCGCTCGCCATTGTACAGCATCGGGGCCTCGTCCTTTTCCCCTTCGCCGATGACGACAAGGCCATCCATCTCCACCGAGTTGAGCACCAGACGCATGGCATCGACCGCGGCTTGATCGGCCTTCTCTTTTTCTCCGCGGCCCACCCAACGGCCCGCGGCCAGGGCCGCGGCTTCGGTCACACGCACCAACTCCAACGCCAGATTACGGTCAGGGACGCGATGATTCATCGGGAGACTCTCCTTGCTGTGAGGGACGGTGTTCAGTGTTCAGTGTTCAGTGTTCAGTGATCAGGGGATCACGCCGAGTTCGCGGCCGACTTTGGCGAAGATGGCCAGGCCGGCGTCGAGATCGGCGGGGGTGTGGGCGGCGGTGTTCATGACGCGGATGCGGGCCTTGCCCTGCGGCACGGTGGGGAAGCCGATGCTCATGGCAAAAAGCCCCTCTTCGAACAGGCGGCGGCTGAATTGTTTGGCCAGGCCGGCCTCGCCCAGCATGATCGGCAGGATCGGCGTCTGGCTGAGGCCGGTGTCGAAGCCCAGGGCCTGCATCTGCCGGCGCAGGTACGCGGCATTTTCCCACAGCTGGCGCACGCGGTCTTCGCTCGCTTCCAACAGATCGACGGCAGCCAGGCAGGCGGCGGTGTCGGCAGGCGTGGTGGCCGAGGAGAAGAGCAGGGGCCGCGCCTTCTGGCGGACGTAATCGACGATCAGCTTTTTGCCGGCGATGACGCCGCCGACCACGCCAAAGGCCTTGGAGAGGGTGCCCACTTCCACATCGAACTTGCCGTGCAGGCCGAAATGATCGACGATGCCGCGGCCGCCGCGACCCAGCACACCCTCGCCGTGGGCGTCATCGACCATCGTCAGCACGCCGTAGCGCTCCGCCACTTCGTACAATGCGTCCAGCGGCGCGATGTCGCCATCCATGCTGAAGACGCCATCGGTGATCAGCAAGCCGCGGCGGAAGTTGGGCAGGTGTTCGGCGATTTTGGCGGCAGCATCTTCAGGATCGCAGTGTTCGTAGACGATGATTTTGGCCCCGGCCAGGCGGCAGCCATCGATGATCGAGGCGTGGTTGAGGCGGTCGGAGAAGACGACATCGCCCTTGCCCACCAGGGGGGGGATGGCGGCCTGGTTGGCGTTGAAGCCGCTCTGCACGAACAGGGCATCTTCCACGCCTTTGAACGCGGCCAGACGCCGTTCCAATTCCAGGTGCAGGCTGGTGGTGCCGGCGATGGTGCGCACCGCGGCCGGGCCGACGCCCCAGCGATCCACCGCGTCGCGGGCGGCCTGCTTCAGGTGGGGGTGGTTGGCCAGGCCCAGGTAATTGTTGGTGCAGAAGTTGAGCACGCGGCGGCCATCTACCACCATCCAGCCATCGGCCGGCGATTCCATGGTGCGGATGGCGATCAGCGCAGATTGCTGGCGGCCAGCGCCTCCAGTTCGGCGTGGATGAAGTCCAGTTTGGCGGGGGAGGGCGTGGGCGGGGTGTGAGAAATGCTCATTGACAGATTCTTTGGTCTATGCTAGGATGGAGTTGCAATCAGAAAACCAATGGTTTTTGACGCTCAGCGATAAGGTCGCCGATTGTGGCGGCCTGCCGCTCCGCATGTCGGAGGGCTAGCTGAGCGGGTTTTTTTGTATTGGATGGTCGGGTTGAAAGTACTGCAGTGAGACAATATGATTGCCAATACGATTCAACATTGCGGAATCGCCATACGTTACAGAGCGCAAAACGGCACCCGCGATCAAATCTGCTATCTGCACGAGTGGTTCGTGGGTGGAACGTACGTTGATCATTTTACGAAAACCGCGGTGAATTTGTCGCCGTTTGAGAGATCTTTTCAAAATCAGTAATGCTTTTCCTTTGGGATCGAATTCATCAAGCATAAGAATACTGTTCTCGCGTTGTTTTATTGGAATTTGCGTGATTAGTTCAGTCGCAATGATAGCATAAAAATCATGAGCTGTAAGACTAAACCAATAATCTGGTAGATTATTTTTATCGACGATTAAAACCCATGCAGAAAAATCTAAATTGCTCAAAATATCAAATGTTGCTTTTCGTAAAACAGCGCTGGAAAGTTTGTGGTATTTGAACTCGAAGTTTGCCCGTAGACCTCTTTTCTGACGTAGAACAGTCAATGCCTGGGTTAAGGTATCTGGATAAGCTGTAGATATAAAAGCCAATACAAAATATGAGGAAGCTCCTTTGGTAAAAGAAAAACTGGCATCTCCAGCCTCATCACCTGCGAAAGTGAGGTAATCCACTGAGTCCAATTGCTGAAGACTGCTCAGCTTAGCCATCGGCCGGCGAGCAGATTGCTGGCGGCCAGCGCCTCCAGTTCGGCGTGGATGAAGTCCAGTTTGGCGGGGGAGGGCGTGGGCGGGGTGTGAGAAATGCTCATTGACAGATCCTCACAAAAAAGCGGGTGGGATTATAGTTCTGGCGCGCCGGCGGGGAACATGACCACTTTACCGCTCTGGCCGCTCTGCATCACCCGCAGCGCCTGCTCGTATTCCTCCAGGCCGAAGCGATGGGTGATCACCTGGGAGAGATCGACCTGGCCGCTGTTCAACAGCCCGCGCATGCGAAACCAGGTTTCCCAGATCTTGCGGCCGACGATGCCGTAGACCGTGGCGCCCTTGAAGATGACGTGGTTGTTGATATCGAAGGGGATGGCCGAGGGCGCCAGGCCCAGCAGCGCCGCCTTGCCCCCAAACGCCAGCAGACGAAAGCCCAGATCGATGGCCTGCGGCGCGCCCGACATCTCCAACAACACATCGACGCCATCGCCGCCGGTGTCGGCCAGGATGGCGCGGTGGGCGTCCCCTTCGGAAACGTTGATGGCCAGGGTGGCGCCCACGTTGCGCGCCATCTGCAGCCGGTAGTTGGAGATGTCGGTGGCGTAGATGGTGCGGGCGCCGGCGGCTTTGGCCACCATGATCGTCATCAAGCCCACCGGCCCGCAGCCGGTGACCAGCACTTTGCGGGCGGTGAGATCGGTGGCGAAGGCAGTGTGCACGGCGTTGCCGAAATTTTCTTGCAGGCTGGCCACGTCCGCGGGCAGGTCAGGCGGGTTGATCCACAGGTTTTCGGCGGGCATGGCGATATAATCGGCCCAGCAGCCATCCCGATCCACGCCGATGATCTGGGTGTTCTGGCAGAGGTGGCCCTGCCCGGTGCGGCAGAGGGTGCAGACATGGCAGATGATGTGGCTTTCGGCGGAGACGAAATCGCCCACTTTCACCTCGTGCACCATCTCGCCCACCTGCACCACATGCCCGCAGAATTCGTGGCCCACGATGACCGGCGGGTTGATGCGGCTACGCGCCCAGGGGTCCCATTTGAAGATGTGCAGATCGGTGCCGCAGATCGAAGTCGCCATCACCTTGATCAGCGCCTGGCGTGGGCCGGGATGGGGCACAGGCGCATCCACCATTTTCAAGCCCGGCGAGCGATCCGGTTTGATGATCGCGCGCATGGTTGTGGGGAACTTGCTCATCACACGCTCCGTTGGGTGATGTGAGCGGAATGGGGACGGTGTACGACAGGTACCCCAGAGTATAGCACGCCCCCGCGCGGATGCCAATCTGCGCGAGGTATTTCTACCGCGCCGGCGCTTGCATGATAGTGATGACTAAAGATTACTGATTAATGATTTAATTTGAACACAAGAATCGCTGATTAATCATTAATCGGCAATTCTCAACAAATCAGGCTGCTGCCCGTTCCAGCCGGCGCTGCTCCTTCTCCTCATCCACCTTGCGCGTGGCGTAGACGAAGCCGGTGAACATCAGCACCGCGCCCAGCAATTCACCCAGGTAGAGGACGATGGGCATGCCGGCCCGCTGGAACGCGCCGCCGAACGCCGGCGCCAGCGCCCCCGCGGCAATGAAGATGTTGCCGATGGTGCGGTTGAGCAGCACCCGCTTGCGCCAGAAGATCCAGGCCGAGTAGACCGCGCCCCCCACCAGCATCACTGTGCCATAGAGGTTGAAGAAGGGCGTCAGTATCCGCACGCCGCTGCTGGTGATGGCGTGGCCGCTGAGTTCGCCGGCAATCATCAGGCCCGGATCGAGCGTGGCGGTAAAGACTTTGTAGGCCGCATAGACTGAACCGGCCGCCAACAGTGCAAACAAGGCCCAGGCCACTTGTCGGCGCATCAGCAGGAACACCGTGCCCTGCCCCAACCAGGCCGCCACCAGCACCGCGCCGCACAGATACCACAGCCGGAACACCCAGGGCGACCAGCCGATCAGCCCGTAGTAGGCCTCCGCCGCGCCGCCAATGCCGTAGAGCAGCAGGCCAATGCCCCAAAAGAGCAGATACAAGCGTTTGCGCCCGCGCCAGCGCTGGAAGACGAAATAGGCAAAGACGAAGGAAATGAGGGCCGAGAGCAAAGGTAGCAAACCGCTAAGCAGTTCAGCAGACATGACATCCTCCCTAAAATGGCAAAATGCCTGACGGTGATGCTCAGCCAGGCCAGAAGCCCAGCACCACTGCCAGGGCGATGAAAACCAGCACGAACATCAATACCACCAGCGCGCCGAGCAGGACGGGGATCAGTTTTGCGAATCGTTCCGGCTGGCGCCGGCGGGGTTGCTGTGTGGGCATGTAAAAAACCTTAAAAAAATTGCAGAATTCTTAGAGATTCTACAGGATGGGGCGGACGGTTGTCAATTGGGGAGGCGAGGAGATCGAGCGGTCGGAGCGCTCGCAGCGCTCCGACCGCTGGTTCCCCGCTGGCCCGCGGCTAGGCGCCGGCCAGGATATGGGTGAGGATGGTGGCGCCGGAGCCGCCGATGTTCTGGGCCATGCCCACATGCGCGTGCGCCAGTTGGTTGGCGCCCGCCTCTCCCCGCAACTGCTGCACGATCTCGACGATCTGGTAGACGCCGGTGGCGCCGACGGGGTGGCCGCGGGCCTTCAGGCCGCCCATGGTTGTGATCGGCAGGCGCCCGCCCAGGGTGATGGCCCCGGACGCGCCCAGTTCCACGCCCCGCCCCCGCTCGGCAAAGCCGCAGGCCTCCAGCGCCAGCACCGACATGATGCTGAAGGCGTCGTGCAACTCGAACAGGTCGATGTCGTCGGGAGAGAGGCCGGCCTGGGCAAAGGCGCGGCGGCTGGAGAGGTAGGCCGCCTCCAACCACAGCGGGTCACGGCGATCATGCACGGCCAGGGTGTCGGTGGCCGCAGCCGTAGCCGCCACCCGCACCCCCCGCTTTCCCTGCCCGAACGCGCTCGCCCGCTCTCCCGAGACCAGCACCACCGCGGCGGCGCCATCGCAGATGGGCGAACTGTCCATGACATTGATCGGCGGGGCCACCAGGGGCGCGCGCTCATATTTTTCGGCGGAGATGGCCATGCGGAACATGGCGTTGGGGTTGCCCTGGGCGTTGGCGTGGGCGTTGACCGGGAAGGGCGCGAAATCCCGTTTGGCCACGCCATATTCGTGCATGTAGCGCTGCATGAGCATGGCATTCAGGGCCAGAAAGGTGGCGCCTTCCGCCACTTCATATTCCTGATCCGCGGCCAGCGCCAGCCCGGCGGTGGTGTCTTCGGGCAGGGTGTCGGTCATCTTCTCCACCCCGGCGGCGATGACTACATCGGCCATGCCGCTGGCCACGGCCATGATCCCGGCCCGCACGGCCGCGGCGCCGGAGGCGCAGGCCGCTTCGATTTTGGCTGCTTCGATCCCGCGCAGTCCTACGAAATCGGCGATCAGTGTGGCCAGGTGCTCCTGTCCGGAGAGTTCGCCGGAGAGCATGTTGCCCACGTACAGGGCGTCGGCTTGCTCGATGCCGGCGTCTTGCATGGCCGCGACCACAGCGTCGTGGCCCAGGTGTCGCAGTGATTTGTCCCACAGCTCGCCTACAGGCGTCTGTCCGATTCCGGTGATGATAACGTCTCTCATGGTGGGTGGGTTGGTTTGTTGGTTGGTTTGTTGGTTTGTTGGTTGGTTTGTTGGTTGGGTGGTTGGTTGGTAGATGGGGGGGAGGGTGTGTGGTCGAAGTATACACCCAGTGCGCCAGAACGTCAGTCAGCCGGTCACCCAAAAAAGCTTGACAACCCGATCCGCGGTTGGGTAACATGGTTCAGTATTCAGTATTCAGTATTCAGTGTTCAGTATTCAGTGTTCAGTATTCGGTGTTCAGTCAATAGACCTTGAACATTGAACATTAGAAACCGGTCGTTGAATACCAAATACACATTACGTTTTACGTTTTACGCATTACGCAACCACCTTGCACACCCTTACCGGCGTCATCGAACGTATTACCTTTCATAATGAGGAAAATGGCTATACCGTTGCGCGGCTGCAACCGGAACAGGGAGAGACGCTGATCACCATCATCGGTAACATGCTGGGCATCCACGTGGGCGCGGCCGTGGCGCTGCGGGGCGTCTGGACCAGTCACAGCCAATACGGGCGGCAATTCAAGGTGGAAGATTTCAAGACGGTGCTGCCCGCCACTGCCACGGGCATCGAAAAATACCTCGGCTCCGGCCTGATCAAAGGCATCGGCCCGGTCACGGCCAAACGCATCGTCCGCCGGTTCGGGGCCGACACCCTGCGCGTCATCGACGAGCAGCCGGAGCGCCTGTCCGAGGCCCTGGGCGTGGGCAAGAAACGGGTGACGATGATCCAACAGGCCTGGGCCGAGCAGCGCCAGATCAAAGAGGTGATGATTTTCTTGCAGGCGCACGGCGTCAGCACCGCCCTCGCCGTCAAGATCTACAAGCACTATGGCAACGAGGCCATCGGCGTGCTGCAAACCGATCCCTACCGCCTGCAACGGGACATCTACGGCATCGGCTTCCTCACCGCCGATAAGATCGCCAAGGCCCTCGGCATCCCCCACGACAGCCCGGAACGGGTGGCCGCGGGCGTGGCCTATTTGCTCAGCGAGCAGGCGGACGAGGGGCATGTGTTCACGCCCCAGCCTGAGCTGACCCAGGGCGCCGGCGCCCTGCTGGGCGTGGCCTCGCCCCTGGTGGAGGAGGCGATCACGCGGCTGCGGCAGGAGGAGCAGGTGCAGGTGGAGGCGGTGCGCTATCAGGTGCAGGCCGCGCTCCCTTCCGCGGCCCTGGCCGAGACGCAGGCGGTTTATCTCGCGCCCTTTTATTACGGGGAGATCGGTGTGGCCGGGCAACTGCGCCGGCTGCAAGAGGCCGGGCAGCGAAACGCGTCCGGGCTTCTCGCTGCCTTCCGGGGGGCTGCCTGGGATGCAGCCTTCGCCGCCCTTGCCCGGCAGATGGGCATGGATCTGGCTTCGGCTCAGCGCCAGGCAGTGCAGACCGCGCTCACGCACCCGGTGACGGTGCTGACCGGCGGGCCTGGCACCGGCAAGACCACCACCCTGCGCGCCTTGATCCACCTGCTGCACGCCGCGGGCAAACGCTTTGCCCTGGCCGCGCCCACCGGCCGCGCGGCCAAACGCATGGCCGAAGCCACCGGCCACGAGGCCAAAACCATCCACCGTCTGCTGGAAGTCGATCCCAGCAGCGGCTTTGCCTTCAAACGCAACGCCCAGCAGCCCCTGCAACTGGACATGCTGATCGTCGACGAGGCCTCGATGCTCGATCTCCTCCTCACCAACCACTTGCTGAAGGCGATCCCGCCGGGCGCGCACCTGTTGCTGGTGGGGGATGTGGATCAGCTGCCTTCGGTGGGCGCGGGCAATGTGCTGCGCGATGTGATCGATTCGGGCGAGGTGGCGGTGGTGACCTTGCACACCATCTTTCGCCAGGCCGCGGGCAGCTACATCATCAGCAACGCCCACCGCATCAATCAGGGCCAGATGCCCCTGTTCCCCGCCGACGCCAAAGATTTCTATCTTTTTCAGATGGCGGAGCCTGAGCGCTGCGCCGATATGGTGGTGGAACTGGTGCAGACGCGCATCCCCGCCAAGTTCGGCATTCCCAGCGCCGCCATCCAGGTGCTCAGCCCCATGCACCGCGGGGCCATTGGTGTGGCCGCGCTGAACGACCGCCTGCAAACAGCCCTCAATCCCCCCCGCCCGGCCCGGGCCGAGCGCGCGTTTGGCGGCCGCGTCTTGCGCGTGGGCGATCGCGTCATGCAGACGCGCAATAATTATGATCTGGATGTTTTCAACGGCGATATGGGCGTGATTGCGGGCATCGATCTGGAAGTGCAAACCCTGACTGTGGTCATCGATGGCCGCAACGTGGTCTACGATTGGGCCAATCTGGATGAATTGGTGCACGCCTGGGCGGTGTCGGTGCACAAAAGCCAAGGCTCGGAGTACCGGGCGGTGGTCATCCCCTTCCACACCACGCATTATGTGATGTTGCAGCGCAACCTGCTGTACACGGCGGTGACGCGGGCGCGGGAACTGGTGGTGATCGTGGGCACGCGCCGCGCCCTGGCCGCGGCGGTGCACAATGACAAGGTGGCCGAGCGTCATTCTGCCCTGGCCGAGCGCCTGCAACGGGGCGCGCTCTCCCAGGGGCCGGGCAGGTGGGCAGAATGAACATCCCCGCCGGGTGTGCGCCGGCGGGGATGGGTGGAGGGGTGGAGGGAGGATGCGGGGGGGCTAACGGGCGATGATCGGCAGGAACGCGCGGTGGCGGCCGCCCGATCCTGGGTCTTCACGCGTCGGGATCGGGCCGAAGAACGCGCCATCGGGCAGGCTTTGCAGCTTGTACCAGAACGCGCCCGCGCCGGCGTCGGCGTCGATCCAGGTGTAGCTGGCGCCGTCCGGCGCGTTTGCCGCGAGGATCAGCTCGGAGACGGCTTGGTAGGGCCCGGTTTCGCCCACGGCCCGCCAGACGATGAAGCCCTCCTGATCGCGCTCGGCGCTTGTGCTCCAACGCAGGATCACGCCGCCGGCCGTTGTCTCCGCGCTGAAACTGGCCAGCATCACCGCGGTGGGCGAGATGTAGCCGATCGAGGGTGAGGTCGCTCTGGCCGCTGCTCAGCGTGACCGTGGCCGGGCTGGGACTGGTGCGCACCAGGCCGGGCAGCGCCGCCGGCGTGGACACAGCATAGCTGCCGGGCGGCACGGTGAAGGTGTAGGCCCCGCTGCCATTGCTGGTGGTGTTGTAGATGGCGCCGGTGGCCAGATTGGTGAGGGTGATCGGCACATTGGGCACGCCGGTGGTTTCGCCGGGATCCTGAATGGCGTTGGCGTTGGGATCGAGGAAGATGAAGTCGCCGATGGTGACGGGCTGGTACAGGCCGGCATCCACATCAGCGATCACCGCGCCCGCGGTCAGGGTGATCACGCCGGTGCGGCCCGTGACCGGATCGGCGTCGCTGTCCACGGCGTCGTCGACCCCTTCATCTTGCCGGGTGATCTCGTATCCGGTCGGAGGCTCGAACTCGACGATGTAATCGCCGGGGGGCGCGGTGAAGGTGTAGACGCCGTTGGCGTCGGTGGTGGTGGAGATGACAAAGCCGCCGCCGCTATCCAGCAGATTGACGACGACTCCGGCCAGGCCCGGCTCGCTGCCATCCTGAATGCCGTCCCCATCCAGATCATGCCAGACGAGGTCGCCGATCAGGCCGGTTTGGGCTTCCAGCTCGAAGTCGCGGTCCACCGCGTCCTCGCCCACGCCCAGGGCAAAGACGCTGCCCATCTTGGTGATGCTGTCGGGGTTGCCGCCATCGGCATCGGCCAGGCTGTCGTAGCCGCTGGGGTTGCTCTTGCCGATCTCGTACAGGCCCGGTTCCAGGCCGGTGAAGGTGTAGAACCCGGTGATGGAGGTGGTGGTGGTGATCACAGCATCATCGCCGGTGCCGAGGATGCCGTCATCGCCGGCGTAGGTGAGGGTGACGGTGATCCCCGCCACGCCCGGATCGCCTGGATCGCACTGGCCGCTGCCGCTGCCTTCGCAGATGCGGCCGCTGACGCTGCCCGGCTGCAGCACGTAACCGAAGTCGAGGTCGCTGACATCGGCGGTGACGGTGATCGGCGTGCTCGGCGTCTCGTTGGCCACATAATCGCTGCGGGGCAGGTCGTTCTCGTCCGCGTTCCCGGCCACCGCCCAATCGCCGTTGCTGTCGGTTTGCACGGTGACGGCGCCCAGCAGGGTGCAGACGACGGTTACATCCACCCCGGCGAAGCCAGGTTCGCCGTCGTCGTTGCCGTTGTCGTTCAGGTCATCGTAGATGCGGCCGCTGAGGGTGTAGAGGGCCGCGCCGCCCACCGGCGCGTAGCGGTAGCCGAAGTCCACATCCAGCACCGCGCCGCCGCCGCTGACCGTGGCGACGCCGGTATCGTCCAGGGGGCCGAAATTGTCGTAGGCCTGTCCGAAGTTGATGGGCAGGGTAACTGGATCAATCTTGACCACGTAGTCGCCATCGGCCAGCCCCTCGAACAGATACTTCCCGTTGGCGTCGGTGACGGCGGCCGCCAGCCAGGTGGCGCCGTTGCTGGCGTACAGGTTGACGGTCACGCCGGCCAGGCCGGGCTCGCCAGCATCCTGCACGCCGTCGCCGTCCGCGTCGTTCCAGACGGTATCGCCGATTTTGCCCCCATAGTCCACGCCGAAGTTGAACACGGTGTTCTCGTACCAATCCTCGCCGGGGGAGGCGTGGAAAATGAAGCTGGTCACGGTGGTGGCGTCGGGATAGCCGGCCGTTGCGGTCGCCACAGTGTCGTAGGTCAGGGTGTAATCCCCTTCCGGCGCGACGAAGACGAAGTGGCCGGCCGCGTCGGTCGTCGTGGTCAAAAACACCGTGTTGCTGAACATATCGGCGCCGCTCAGGGTAACGGTGATCCCCGCCAGGCCGTTCTCACCCGGCTCGCGGATGCCGTTGCGGTCGTCGTCGTGGAAGACGCTGCCCGCCACGCGCGCGCCGCGATAGTAACCGAAGTCGGCGGTGTCCACATTCATGTTGCCCGGAACGAGGGTCACGACAATGTTGTCGGCGGTGGTGGGCACCACATCCCGCACGCCGTCGGTGGTGATGCTGTCCTCGTACACGTCGACGATGTAATTGCCGGGCGGCAAGTTCTGGAACAGGTAGTAGCCATTAGCGTCGGTGAAGACGCGCATGATCTCGAAATCGCCGTCCAGGGGGCGGAAGACACCGTCGTTGTTGGCATCGAAGTAGAGCTGCACGCGGGCGTTGGAGATGCCCACCGGCGGGGTCTCGTCCTGCAGGCCGTTGGCGTTGTCATCCCACCAGACAAAGTCGCCGATGGAGCCGGACCAGTTGTAGCCGAAGTCTACTGTGTCCACCACCGAGGAATCGGTGGGCAGCGTGACTACGGCCTCATGGGGGGTTCCGATGCCGTCCAGATCATAGGTCGGGGCCATCACGTCGCCCAGGCTGAAGCTGCCGCTGGCGTAGGGACTGACGACCGGGCTGGTCGGGTCCACCGTCACCCGGTAGTCGCCGGCGATAAGACCGGTGAAGGTGTAGAGGCCGGAGGCGTCGGTGGTGGTGGTTGCCACCGGTATCCACGCGCCGGCCACGGTGATCTCCAGGGTGACGGTGATGCCGGGCAGGCCGTTTTCGCCGGCGTCGAGCGCGCCATCTTCGTCGGCGTCGAGCCAGACCAGATCGCCGATGCTGCCGGTGGCAGGGGCCTTGAGGCCGAAGTCGGCGGCGTCGTATTGCTGGCCGGCCGTCAGCGTCACGCTGAGGGACGTAGCCGTGGTGGGGAAGTAGCCGGCCGGGTAGGTGGCGGGGTTGGTGCGCACCACGTAGTCGCCAGCATCCAGACTGGAGACCCGGTAATTGCCGAAGGCATCGCTGGTGTCGCAGCCGACCAGCGTCGTCCCGTCAGACTGGTAGACGCAGATCTCGACGCCGGCCAGGCCCGGCTCGCCCGTATCCTGCACGCCGTCGCCATCCCCGTCGGCCCAGACCCGGTCGCCGATGGAGGCGGGAATGGCGCCGGTGTAGGTTTCGGTGGTGTTGGACGGCACATTGCCGAGGGCGCCGCCGACCTCGTTGAGCAGCGCGGTGTTGTAGATCACCGACGGCGGGTTCGGGCTGTCCACGGTGGTCTGGAAGGTCAGGATGGGAACGACCAGCACGCTGTTGGCCGTGGCGGTGGCGCCGGGCTGGCCGTTGAGCACGCTGCTGGTGGTGAAGATGACGGTGCCGGGCGTCGTGCCGGGCGTGATCGTGGCGGTCCACTGGTAGATCACCGGGGCGCCCGCGCCGCTGATGTGGTTGTCCGGGCTGATCAGGGTGGCCGCGCTGAAGCTGGCGGTAGCCCCGCCGGTGGCGGTGTAGGTGGGCGCGTTGGCCGTGACGTTGTTGATCGCGGTGTCGGAGGTCACGGTCATGCGCAAAGCGACCTGCGAAACGCCGGTGACCAGGCTGCGGGAGACGCTGGCCGTGGTGCGGGAGACGCTGCCGTAGGCCAGGAAGGTCAGGGCGCCGCCGTGCCCTGTGTTCGCCGGGGTGGTAGCCAGGGTTGTCCAGGCATTGGTGGCAAGATTGTAGCGGTAGAAGGTGTTGGACTTGCCGCGCAACGCATTGATGTAGGTTCCGTTGAACGCCAGGGCGCCGCCCTCGGCGATATTACCCGGCGCAGATGCCAGGGCCGTCCAGGTGTTGGCCGCGATGTTGTAGCGGAAGAAGGTTGCCTGGCCGTCGCCGCGC
Source organism: Caldilineales bacterium (assembly GCA_013360575.1). Taxonomy (GTDB): domain Bacteria; phylum Chloroflexota; class Anaerolineae; order J102; family J102; genus JABWBG01. The sequence continues at coordinate 5,709 of JABWBG010000176.1, read as the reverse complement.
GTCGCATAGACCGCGCCGTTGGCATAGACCAGCCCGCTGCCATTGCCGAAAGCATCCTTGGGACTCGCCAAGGTGGTCCAGGTGTTGGTGGCCGGGTTGTAGCGCCAGAAGCCCTTCTTCTTCTCCTTGCCCTGTGACGCGTAGATAAAGCCGCCGCCGGTGGTGAGGGCGCCGCCGGCCTTGATGACTTGCGGCGCGTCGGCCATACGCGTCCAACTGTTGCCGGTCACGCTGTAGCGCCAGAACTGTCGGCTGTCCCTGCCGATCAAGGCGTAGACATAGCCGTTGAGATAGACCAGCGCGCCGCCCTCGCGGACGGCCCGGTCGGTGGTTGCGGGCAGGTCGGCGACCGCGGCCACATCCCAGGTTCCCGTGGCGCCCGTCAGCGGATCATAGCGCATGAAGGTGCGGGTGTCGCGGCCGCGCAGCGCGTAGATGTAGCGGTTGCCGTCGTTGGTAAGCGCGCCGCCGATAGACACCGACAGGGATGTATCCGTCGGGTCGGTAGGATTGTTCCACAGACTGCTGGCGGTATTATAGGCCCAGAAGGCCGTCGTGTCGGCGCCGCGGAATGCATAGAGGAACTTGTTGAGCGCCGCAATGCCGGTGCTGCCGGGGGCGGTGCTGCCCAGGTTCCATTGGACATACGTATCCTGCCCCTCCGGTGTCACCAGGATGTTGTTGGACGTGGCCTCCACAAATTCGATGCCGAGGGCGCTCAGGGCCGAAGCCAGGAAGCTGTATTCGCCGACCTTGCTCGGCACGACCGTCCAGGTGAAGGTGGCCGGGGTATTGGCCGCCAGGTTCCGCGAGGCCGGGGTGGGGCCGCTGATGGCCGCGCCGCCGCCCACCACCTGCAAAGCAGATGGCGTGACGTTGGTGACGGCATAGCTGGCCGTGACAGTCATGACCACCGTCACCGGAGCGCCCAGCGCCGTGACGATCGGCGTGGCGGCGAGGCTGGTCTCGGTGGCCGGGTCGAGCGGCGAAGAAGGCATGGTGACGGCATCCACGAGGATCGCCCTGTTTCCGCTGCCACCGGCGACGCGGATGCGCAGGTAGCGGATGCTGCCGCTGCTGTGACTGACGGTGTAGTTGTAGTTGGCGAGAGAACTCGGCAGGCTGCTATAGGTAGCCAATCCTTCAAAGGTGGTCCCGTCGGTGCTGCCGTCAACCTGGGCGCTCGGTGAATTGCCGCCACTACCGCCTTCGGCCATCCGCACGGTCAGGACCGTCCCGTTGGAAACGCTCTTGCCCAGATCCAGGGTCAGGTAATTCCCACTGTCGCGGTTGATCGTGGCCACCTGTCCATCGGGTTCGTTGATCGCGTTCTCCGAGTTGGTGACGAAGGACTCGTCGAAGACCGCGTCGGCGTAGCCGCCCGCGCCCGGATTGAGGCCGGGCTTGCCCGCGGTAGACTGGTAGGAGGTGATCACCCCACCTGCGCTCACAGAGGAAAAGGTCGTCCCCAAGGGGATGTAGTCGCGCACGACGACATCCGACAGCAGCTCGTTGCCCCCGTAGTTGAGGGTGATGCTGTAGTTGAGTACGTCGTTCGGGTTGGCGACGCTCTTGTCCACCGACTTGGCGATCAGCGGCGCAAAGGGAAAGTCCGCCGTCAGGTAATCCTCGCCCGCGGCCAGCGTCTTGTCGTAGCGGGTAATCGAGGCGAAGTAACCGGCCGGAATGTCGGGATCGTTCGTGTCCACCACCACGGTGTAGTCGCCCGGCCCCAGGTTGGCGAACAGGTACGTGCCGTCCGGGCCGGAGACGGTGGTGCGGAACAGCTCGCCGTCCCGGTAGAGGGTCACCGTGACACCCGCCAGCGGCGCGTCGCCCGCGTCGTAGACGCCGTTGCCGTTGTTGTCAATGAAGACTTGGTCGCCGATGGAACCCGGCGCCACCCGCCAGAAGCCGAAGTCGTTGTCCAGGTCCGCACCGGTCAGGTTCGGCGAGGCGGTCGTTTCAGGCGTGCTGAGCTGGTAGGGCGGCGTGCCGCCGTATGTGGTGTTGAAATAGGTCTGGATGTCGGGGTCGGTCTTGTCCACCTTGACGATGTAATGGTAGCCCTCGCCCAGGAAGGTGAAGCTATAAAGCCCGCTGGCGTTGGTGGTGGTCGTCCGCACCAGGGCGTCCGTGGCTGGATTGATGATGCCGTCGCCGTTGGCGTCCTCGTACAACCAGACGGTGACGCCGGGGATGCCGGTGTCGTAGCCGGGTGTAAAGCTGCCGTCGTTGCCCACATCCTCGAAGACCAGGTCGCCGATGTCACCCTTGTTATCGACATCGCCCTGCGCGCCCGGCCCACCCGGCTGATAGCCGAAGTCGGCGGTCAGATATTGTTGGTCGGTGGCCAGGACGACGGTGTGGCGGTTGTCGCAGCCTGCGCCTGGGCAGGCGCTGTCGGGGTCGCCGGTTTGGGCCGTGCCCAGGAGCGCCGCGCCGTTGTTCACCTCCACCACATACGTGCCCTCGGTCAGGCCGGGGAAGTGGTAATTGCCGTTGGCATCGGTGGTGGCGGTAGCCAGCAGGGTGGTCCCGTCGCTTTCGTAGAGTTTGACCGTCACCCCGGCGATGCCCTCCTCGCCGGCATCCTGCACGCCGTCGCCGTCCCAGTCCCGCCAGACCGTGTCGCCGATCTTGCCGCCGGCCACGCTGACGCACGCCTCGGAGCCGGTGGTGATGGGCACGCCGTTCTGCGTCACCGAGTAGGTGTTGCAGTAGAGGCCCGGCTCGGCCGTGGGGGAAACATGGGCGCGGAACGCGAGGGTCAACTGCTGCCCCCCCTGGATCGCCGCCGGGATGGTAAAGATGGGCTGATTGGGGTTGGTGGCGTTGACGGTAGGCGTCACCCGCGCGCCGTTCACAGTGACCACCGGCGGGTAGCTGGCGTCGTAGGTGAAGCCCGAGGGCAGGAACTCACGGATCGTCACCGGATTGCCGGTGGGGCCGGTGCCGGTGTTCTTGACCAGCACGTCATAGATCACCGTGTCGCCGGCGGCCACACCGGTCGAGCGCGCGGTCTTGCTGGGCGCCAGGTAGGGGTAGGAACCGGAGATGGTGGAATCGCACGCGTTCTGCGTGGGCAGCTCGTTGCTGCTCATCTCGATGCAGTTGTCGAGATAGCCGCTGGAGCCGGCCCGCACCGTGACCAGCGCCTCGAACTTTTGGCCCGGCAGCAGCGTGCCCACGTTCCACACCAGCGGGTTCGGCCCGCTGCTCTGCGCCGGCACGGAGCTGAGGAAGGTCAGGCCGCTGCCCAGGATGTCCCGCACCACCACGTTGGTCAGCGGGAAGTTTTGCAGGTTGTAGACCTTCACCGGGTACTGGAACACCGTTCCCGACTTGACGATCTCGGCCGTGGCCGGCTTGCCCGCGGCCGCGCACATGTTCATCTTGACTTCGGTCGGCTCGTAGTAGCGCCACAGGTGATCCTTGCCGTTGTCGGTGCCGCCCGCGTCGCCGCCGAAGGTGTCGCCCCGCAGGTCGGGGCAGCCCGAGGCGTTGGTGATGCCCGCGGCGGCATCCTCCACTCTGACCTTCACCCAGGCATATTCCGGCCGGTAGGCGGTGAGCTGCCCCACGGCCCAGCGGATGACCTTGGGGCTGGTGGCGTCGGTCTGCGACACCGTCGGCGGGAGCGCCGTGGCAGGGATGCCCAGGTTGCCCGCATTGATGTTGGCGTAGCCGATGACGCTGCTGAGCAGGCCGGGCTGGTCGTAGGAGATGCGGCTGCCCGGATACTGGATGCGTTCCCAGGGGCCGATCTTGGTGGGCGCCATGGCCGCGCGCATGTCGGCTGCGGTTTTGGCGCTGGCGTGCCACTGGTTCCAGTCGAATTCCCAGGCATAGCCCGACTGCGGACCGGCGACGCCGTTGGCGAAGCCCCACGGCGCGTTGCCGCGGCCGTCGGCGTAGTCCACGATGGGCGCAGACTGGCCATAGGTGCCGCCCTTGGCGCTCCAGGCCATGAGCTGCCCCGCGTCCCACTTGTTGCACGGCACCACCACATCGCCGGAGTTGTTGATGATCGTCTTGCCCGTCTTGGGCGGGCCAAAAGCGGTGGAGCCGCAGTAAGTCACCGGGTCGCCGGTGAAACGCTGCCAGGAGCCGTAGGCCGTATCCGGATGGGTGGCGTAGAAGATGCCGGTGTCGCCGTAGAGGCCAGCGATGGTGCCCAGGTGCAGGCCGGTGGCCGGGTTCACTGCGGTGGACGACAGGCCGCTGGCCGCGCTGGTGTAGATGTCGTTCAGGCCCACGAGCTGCGCCGTCGTCTTGGCGCTGATGGAGCCGGCGCCGATGGCGATGGGCGATTGGCCCTTCATCGCCACCCGGAGGTAGTTGCCCGCGCCGTCAGGCACAACGTAGGCGACATCCACCACCTGCACGCCGTTGGGAATGTAAAAGTCAATGTGCCCGCCGACGCCGGTCGTCGTCCCATCGCGCGGGACGACCTTGATGATCACGCCCAGCTCATCGCCAACTTGCAGCAGCGGGTCGCCCACCTGCCAGCCGCCGGGCAAAGGCGCGCAGCCAGCCGGGAGGGACGCGCCCTCGATGCGGGCGTCGAGACAGGCCTGCGCCTCCGGATCGAAGAACATGTAGATCATCCGGGTTTGCAGGTTGTGGGCGCTGGCGGTTTCCGGGCCTAGATCGGGCAGAGGCCCAGGCAGGGTGATCTGCCAGGGGATGAGGCTGACGACCATGGCCAGGATGATGGCGAGGTTCAGTATTCTGAACCCGTTCGACCAGCGTAACATTCGTTTGTGTGACATGGCGTTTTTGCTCTGTAAAACTTACTACCCGACATATTGAGTGATTAATGATTAATGATTAAAAACATATAACAATTTACCTTATTTTGTCATTGCGAGGGGCGATAGCCCCGAAGCAATCCCCAACGCTGATTGACATCCATAAAATTGACGAACCACCTTGGAGATTGCTTCGCTGCACTCGCAATGACACATTAGGTGAACTGTTACAAAAATATCTCTCGTACATGAAGCTTTAATCTTTTTGAATCGAGTGGGGTGCGATGGTTGGTATCACATGGGAGGGCGCGCCCACATCACAAAAGTCATGTCGGGGTGTGCGCGCAGGGGGGGATACCACTGCCTGGTGCTGGCGCTGGCGTTGAACGTTCAACGTGCAACGTGCAACGTGCAACGCTCGGCCCATGGATCTTTATGTGCTCTGTCCCCAAACCGATCCCGAAAAAACGCAAACCCGCTGCGCAAAGAGCCAGCATTCCGTGCTCATCATACGGCAACCCGGCGATCTTGCCCCCTGACGGCGCAAGACCCGTGGCTTTGCGTCCCTTCTTCACAGAAGGTTTGCCTTTATCGTGTAGAGCTTGAGAAAGAGCGACAAGATTGCCCCCACGATACAGGGAAAGGGGGGGAGAAACAAGTGGTTTCAGCTTACAATTGCCTGACAAGGGCATTTTAGGGGGGCCAGCGGGGCAAAACAAAGCCCCCGCTGCGTGATTCGCAGCGGGGGCTGGGAGAGAAGGGAGGGGAGGGAGGTCAGCGCACGATGATGGGGATGAACACCCGGTTGCCGGCAGCGCCGGGATCGGGCATCACCCGCACCGGGCCGAACATCTGGCCATCGGGCAGGCTTTCGATACGGTACCAGTAGGTCTGGCCGGCGATGGCGTTCTTGTCCAGCCATTCGTAGCTGCTGCCATCGGGGCTGTTCGCGGCC
>JABWBG010000175.1 GCA_013360575.1 Caldilineales bacterium | reverse complement strand
GCAGCGGCGTGGGGGTGCGGGTGGCTGTGGGCGTGGCCGTGGGCGGCAGCGTGGGCGTGGCCGTGGGGGTGAGCGTGGCCGTGGGCGTGGGGGTGGGTGTAGGCGTGGGCGCGAGGTAATTGGCCGCGTCCGCGTCCGTCAGGGTCTGGTTCTGGTAGATGCCGGTCACCGTGGCCGTGTTGGTGTGTTGCCCGGCCACCGCCGAGACAGGGCCATGCAGGCAGATGTGCACCTGGCCCGGATCCAGCGGATTGGGCACGGTGCAGCCCACGAGCGTGTAAACAGAGTCGCTGACCGCGACAGTGCTCAGCGGCACATTGCCGGTGTTGGTGACCACGAAGCGGAAATGAACCGGGCTGCCCACCAGCGTTTGCGGGCCGGGGGCGGTGTCGGCATCGTGCCAGGTCTGTTGGCCATCCACCGACACATATTTTTCGATGTCGATGGCCGGCTGCGAAGGCACGTAGTAGTTGGCGTCGTCCCTGTCATCGACGCTGCCACCCTGATACGTCCCCACGGCTACGGCGGTGTTGGTGTGCTGGCCCAATTCCGCGGCCAGGGGGCCGATGGTGCAGGTGTAGCTGCCGCCCACCGCCAGCGGGTTGGGGATGGGGCTGCACTGTTGCAGGGGATAGAGGCTATCGCTGAGGGTGACGTTGCTCAGGGGCACGTTGCCGGTGTTGACAATGACAAAGCGGAAGTGCACAGCCCCGCCCAGTGTGGCTTGGGGGCCGGGGGGCGTGTCCGCGTCCTGCCAGGTAACTTGCCCATCCACCGAGACATATTTCTCCAGATCGATGGCCGGCCGCGGCGGCGCGTAGTAATTGGCGTCATCCGCGTCCGTCAGGGTCTGGTTTTGGTAGAGGCCGGTAGCCGTGGCCCTGTTCGTGTGCTGGCCGGGCTGCGCCGTCACCGGGCCATGCCAGCAGGTGTATTTCTGGCCGGGGGCCAGCACCGCGGGCGGCGTGCAGGCGCCGAGGGTGTACACCGAATCGGTCAGGGTGATGCTGCTGAGGGGGGCGTTGCCGGTGTTGGTCACCTCGAAACGGAAATAGACCAGGCTGCCGGCGCTGGTCTGCGGGCCGGGGGGCGTGTCCGCATCGTGCCAGGTGAGCTGCCCATCCACCGAGACGAATTTTTCCACGTCGATGGCCGGGTTCACCGGCGTGCTGGTGGGCGTCCAGGTGGGCGTAGCCGTGGGTGTGCGGGTGGGCGTGGCCGTGGGCGTGGCCGTTTCCGTGGGCCGCAGGGTGGGGGTGGGTGTGCGGGTCGGCGTCGGCGTGGGAGTGAAGGTCGGCGTGGGCGTGCGGGTGGGTGTGGCCGTGGGCGTGGGCGTGGGCGCAATGTAGTTGGCGTCATCCTGGTCGCTCAGCGTCTGATTTTGGTAGACGCCGGTGGCCCTGCCGGTGTTGGTGTGCTGCCCCGCCACTGCCGCCACCGGCCCGTGCAGGCAGGTGTGGCTCTGCCCCGGCAACAGAAGATTGGGCACGGTACAGCCGGCCAGCGTGTAGACATTGTCGCTGATGGCGACGTTGCTCAGGGGCACGTTGCCGGTGTTGGCGACCACGAAGCGGAAATAAACGGCATTCCCGACCTGGGTCTGCGGGCCGGGCGGCGTGTCCGCATCCTGCCAGGTCTGCTGCCCATCCACCGAGACGTACTTTTCCAGGTCGATGGCCGGCTGCGAGGGCACATGGTAGTTGGCGTCATCCGCGTCCGTCAGGGTCTGGTTTTGGTAGAGGCCGGTGGCCGTGGCCCTGTTCGTGTGCTGGCCGATCGCCGTCGCCACCGGGCCATGATAGCAGGTGTGGCTCTGCCCCGGCAGCAGGGGGTCGGGCACGAAACAGCCGCCGAGGGTGTAGACGTTATCGCTGATCACGACCTGGGTCAGGGGCACATTGCCGGTGTTGGTGACTACGAAGCGGAAATAGGCGCTGCCGCCCAGCGCGGCTTGCGGGCCGGGGGGCGTGTCCGCATCGTGCCAGGTTTGCTGCCCATCCACCGAGACATCCTTTTCCAGGTCGATGGCCGGCCGCGGCGGCGCGTAGTAGTGCGCGTCATCCACATCGCTGACCGTGATCTCCTGATACCCGCCCACCGCGGTGGCCCGGTTGCTGTGCTGGCCCACCTGCGCCGGCGTCGGCCCAAACAGGCAGGTGTAGCTATCGCCGGGCTGCATGGGGTTGGGGATGGCGGGGCAGCTGCTCAGATCGAAATCAGAATCGGTCAGGACAACGTTGCTCAGGGGCACATTGCCGATGTTGGCAATGACGAAACGGAAGAAAACAGCGCTGCCGGAGGTGGTTTCGGGGCCGGTGGGCGCGTCCGCGTCCTGCCAGGTCTGCTGCCCGTCCACCGAGACATATTTCTCCAGGTCGATGGCCGGGGGCTGGAACAAGCCCGCGTCCCACTGCCGCTGATGATCGCCGGCAGGCAGGAGGATGTCGGCGGTGTTGCCGGAGATCGGATCCGCGTCGCTGTCTTTGGCGTCGTCGCCGCCCTGATCGCGCAGGGTGATGGTGTAGCCATCGGGCGCGGTGAAGCGCACGCGGTAGGTCCCGGCCATGAGATGATCGAAGAGATAGAGGCCGTTGGCGTCGGTCGCCTGGCTGCCCTGCTCCACCCAGACGCCCTCCACCCACTTGAAGAGGGTCACAGGCACGCCGGGCACCGGCGCCTCGTTGGCATCCTGAACGCCGTTGCGGTTCTGATCCAGCCACACATAATCGCCGATGCTGCCCAGCCGCGTGTTGCCGAACTCGACGCCGCTGACATCGCTGGCGGCCAGGGTGACCGTATGCGTGCCCGCGCCGCCGGGGAAGGTCTGCCCCCAGCCGGCTTGCCCCACTTCGCTGAGGCTGTAGACGCCCGGCTCCAGGTGCGTGAAGCTGAAACTGCCGTCGCCGACCGTGGTCGTGCTCCTGTTCACGGCGTGCGGGCCGCCGCTCAACTGGATCGTCCAGCCGCCCAGGCCGCTCTCCCCCCCATCGCGCCCGCCGTTGGCGTTGGCATCATCGAATTTTAGGCCGCGGATCGCCAGATCCCCGCGATTGCCGAAGCGCACTTCCTGCCGCTGCGGATAGCCCAGCGCGATCTCGCGCACGGTCGGGGTCGTGTTCGTGTAACCGGGATGGTCGGCGGTGCGTTCCTCGATGCGGTATTGGCCGGCGATCAGGTCGGTGAAGATGAGCCGGCCATCTGGCCCGGTGACGCCCCCGCGGTGCTGCGCCCAGTCGCTGTTTCGCCAGATGGAGAGGGCGAACTGCCAGCCAGGCAGCAACGGCTCGCTGCCCTCGTCCCAAACCCCATCCCCATCCTCGTCCAGGAACTTGAGGATCTCCAGCACCGAATAGCGCCCGTTGCCGAAATCGGCCCGCCACTGCATCCAGGGGTCGCCGGCGCTGCGGCTGCGCGTCTGGCTGAGGGGGGTGCTGTTCACCCAGCCGCTTTGCTGCGTCTCGGTCAGGGTGTAGTTGCCGTAGGCCGCCACTTTGCCCTCGAAGAAAGCATTGCCGAGGCTATCGGTGAGGGCGGTGAAGGTGGCGCCGCCCGGCGTGGTCAGGATAAAGCTCCACCCGGCCAGGTCTGGCTCATCCTCCTCCTGCACACCGTTGAAATTGCGGTCATCGAACTTGTGGGCGATGATCAGATTCGGGGAAGCGATCCAGTCCTTGACCGCCTCGGCCCGCACCGTCACCCTGGTCATCTGGCCCAGCACCAGGCGCTGCCAATTCAGGGGGCTGATCTCGTCGATGAACCGCGACCCGGCCGGCAGGTCTGCCGTGGCCGTGGCGGTGAGGGTCGAACGTCCGGCAGTGGCGCTGCTGAGCAGGAACGCGGCCTCGCCATTGGCATCGGTGACCGCGCTGGCGCGATCCAGCGTGCCGTGCGTCGTCGCCACCGTGACGGTATAGCCGGCCAGCGGCGCGTTGCCCTTGGTCAGGCGCACCACGAAGGGGTGTTGCGTTTGGTAGGGCAGGAAGTTGGTGCTCGACGCCGGGGAAATGACGATCTGCACATTGCCCGGCTGATACTCGGCCGGGGGCGCGGCCGGCACCGCCGCCAGGATGGCGTTGTACGCGTCGCGCACAGCCTTGTCCCAGGTGGTGTTGTAGATGGTGGCGTCGGTCTGATTCAACTCCCAGCCGTCGGTGAAGTACCACACCGCGGCCTGCCGCGCCGCCTGTTGGATGGCGTCGTTGATCGTCGGCGGATAGTTGGTCACCAGCCAGGCCACGCGCCAATCGGAGAAAAAGCTGCTATCCAGACAGAAACTGCGATTGTTGGCCCGAGGATGGTAGATATCGGTGCAGAAGGCATAAGCGATGTTTCCGCCGCCAAAATCAAGTTTTCCCAGCGGTGTGTATTCGGTTCTGCTCAATCCATTCTTTTTGAGATTGACCGAGATCGAATAGCTGGGGTTGGGGCTGCCGCCGGGGTTGACCCAGCTGGCATTCCCGCACACCGCCAGATCAGGGTTCAGCGCCATCAGCAGGCTGAGATCGGGGTTGATGGGCGAGATCAGGGGCGCGGCGTCGGGCTGCGGATCAGGGGGTAGCCACGCCGCCGCCGGCGAGATCACCCCTCCCGCCAGGAAGAGCAGCGCCAGCAAGGTGGCCAGACCCAGCCGGCGCAGCATCTGGGCCGCGCCGCCGGGGCGTGCATGCGCAATCACAAAACGAACTTTGGTAGACATGGGGATTCCTCGCATCTTTGCAACGAATCAGGAAGAACGCTCCTGAGGGATGTTCCGGCGGTGCGCCGCACAAACGCCAACGCGCCGCGCGTGTGATCATGTTTTGTGCAGTTAATAATTTTTTCCACAAACTACTTATATGGACATCCCGGCGCGAACGCCGGCATGCGCCCCCATCTTCACCGATCGCGTTGTAAAAATCTGTGCGAATCTATCCTAACCAGGCGTTTTTTATCGACGATAATAGATGATAGGCGATGAGCTATCATCAGGAAGGCAGTGTCGCATGGCTGCGGCGACGCGTTCGATCAGGCGGGGGGAGGGGGTGTGGCTGCGGCTACGATGGCGTCGATCACTTTGACATACCCGGTGCAGCGGCAGAGGTTGCCGGTGATCGCTTCGGCAGCCTCGGCCCGGCTGGGCTGCGGGCGCTCGGCCAGCAGGTTGGCGGCAGACATGACCAGCCCGGGGGTGCAATAGCCGCACTGCACCCCTCCGCTGGCGATCAGCGCCTGCTGCACGGCGTGCAAGAGTCCGTTTTGGGCCAGGCCCTCGACGGTGACCACCGCCGCGCCCTGCGCCCGCGCCGCCGGCGTCAGGCAACCCATCACGGCGATGCCGTCCAGCCAGACCGTGCAGGCGCCGCATTCGCCCTCGGCGCACCCTTCCTTGGCGCCAGAAAGATGCCCAATTTCCCGTAAGGCGTCGAGCAGGGTGAGGGGCGCGGCGTTGGCCAGGGTGGCGGGGCGGCCGTTGAGCGTGAATTGCAGATCGGAGAGAGGGGATGGGGGATGGGGGGGGGCAGGGAAATGGCCGTCGGTGCCGCCCCAGAGCATGACCGGATGCTCGATCCACCCCGCGCGTTCGCTCCCGGCTGCGATCTGCTGCAACGCCCGGCGGGTGATCACCCCGGCCAGATGGCGGCGATAGGCGGCGGAAGCGCGCACATCGTCGATCGGCCGGATCGCCTGTGGGATGAGCCGGGCAGCCTCTTCGATCTGGGCCGGGTCGAGGGGGCGGCCCAGCAGCGCGGCCTCGGCCGCGGGCGCGCGCACGATGGTGGGGGCCACCGCGCCGAAGGCGAGCCGGGCCTCAGTCACGACGTCGCCGGCGAAATCGAGCAGCACGGCGATGTTGACCAGGCTGATGGCCTGGGCGCGGCGCAATCCCGCCTTGATGAACGCGCCTCGCGCCGTGGCAGGCGGAACCGGGAAGCTGATATCGGCGATGATCTCGTCCGCTTGCAGGGCGGTGCGGCGCACGCCCTGGAAGAAATCGGCCAGGGGCAGGGTGCGGCGGCCCCGCGTCGAGGCCAGGGTCACATCCGCGGCGAGCACGGTCAGGGCGGGGAGGGTGTCGTTGGCGGGCGAGGCGGTGGCCAGGTTGCCGGCGATGGTGCCGCGGTTGCGGATCTGCGGCGCGCCCACTTCCCAGCAAGCCCGCGCCAGGGGCCAGGCGTGCTGCTGGATCAGAGGGCTGGCCACGGTCTGGTTGTGCGTGACCAGCGGACCGATGTGCACCCGGCCCTCGGTCAGGATGATCTGATCCAATCCGGGCAGGCGGGAGAGATCGATCAGGGTGTGGGGCGGAGGCGCGCCATGCTCGATCTCCACCAGCAGGTCGGTGCCGCCGGCGATGAGGCGGGTGGGATGCGCGGCGCTATGCTCGGCCAACTGCGCGAGGGCTTCATCAAGGGTGGCGGGGAGGAGATACTGTTGGCAGAGCATGGGGGTCAGTGGTCAGTGGTCAGTATTCAGTGGTCAGTATTCAGTGGTCAGTATTCAGTGGTCAGTATTCAGTGGTCAGTATTCAGTGGTCAGTGGGATGATAGGTAATTACGGATCAGCTATCGTCCATCGTCCTTCGTCCTTCGTCTTTCGTCCTTCGTCTCATCCTCAGAAGCCGTAGAAGGTCTCGTCGAGGTTGAGTTCGCGTTCTTTGAAGTCGAGCAGACGGGCGGCATGTTCCAGGGATTCAGCTTCAGCGGCCGTGACCATGTCGCGCAGCACCTTCCATTCCTCTTCGCTCAGCTTGCCTGTGGCCAGCCGGGCCTCCCAGGTGTGGGGTAATTCTCGTTCAGAAATCGGCATGGGTTGCCTCCAGAGCATGGGGTGGGGCAGCGGGGCTGCATCTGTGCAAATTGTAACGCAGTTGGGCGCGCGGGGCAAGAGGGAAAAAGAGGGATGCCGGCGATTCCCCTCCCCATTTTGGCGCGGAGAGAAGCCGGCTGGTAGGATAACGCCAGGTGACAGATGATAGATGACAAAGCCGAGGCTCCAGTTGTCCCTCCCTCTTCTCCGCTGAAGCGCATCGCCCGCGCCGCCGGGCTGGTGATGGCGCTATTCGTGCTCAGCCGCGCCCTGGGCCTGCTGCGCGAGATCGTGATCGGGGCGCGGTTCGGGGCCTCCGCCGACCTCGACGCCTACCTCGCTGCCTTCCGCCTGCCCGACCTGCTGTTCACGTTGGTGGCGGGCGGGGCCTTGGCCTCGGCCTTTCTCCCCACCTTTTCCGAGCGCCTGGCCCACGAGGATCGGGCCGGGGCCTGGGAACTGGCCGCCAAAGTCGCCAACCTGCTGGTGCTGACCCTGACGATTTTGGCGCTCCTGGCGGCCCTCTGCGCCCGGCCCCTGGTCGCCGGCATCATCGCCCCCGGTTTCGACGCCGCCCAACAGGCCCTCACCGTCTCGCTGATGCGCTGGATGCTGGTCAGCACGGTCATCTTCGGCCTCAGCGGGCTGATCATGGGCGTGCTCAACAGCTTCCAGCACTTTTTGCTGCCGGCGCTGGCCCCGGCGCTGTACAATCTCGCCATCATCGCCGCGGCCTGGCTGCTGGCCCCGGCCCTGGGTGTGCGGGCGCTGGCGCTCGGCGTGGTGGCGGGCGCGGCCTTGCATTTGCTGGTGCAATTGCCCGGCCTGCGCCATTTCGGCGCACGCTGGACGCCCTCGCTCAGTCTGGCCGACCCCGGCGTGCGCGAGGTGGCGCGGTTGATGGCCCCGCGGGTGCTGGGGCTGGCCGTGGTGCAGATCAATTTCATGGTCAACATCTTCCTGGCCTCCGACCTGCCCCCAGGTTCGATCAGCGCCCTGAACTATGCCTGGCTGATCATGCTGCTGCCGCAGGGCATCTTTGCCCAGGCCATCGCCACCGCCGCCTTCCCCACGTTCGCGCATCAGGCCGCCCGCGGGGAGCGCCAGGCCCTGCGCGAAACGTTTGCCGGCATCCTCGCCCTGCTCCTCTTCCTGACGATCCCGGCCGCGGCCCTGCTCTACCAATTGCGCGTGCCCATCATCTCGCTGCTGCTGGAACGGGGCGCGTTCGACGCCGCGGCCACACGCCTGACCGCGTATGCTCTGGCTTTCTACGCGCTGGGACTGGTGGGCCACGCCGTGGTGGAGGTGGCAGCGCGGGCGTTCTATGCTCTGAAGGACACGAAAACGCCGGTGTTCGTGGGCGCGGGGGCGATGGCGGCGAATATCGGCCTCAGTTTGCTGCTGATCGGCCCGCTGGCGCACGGCGGGCTGGCCCTGGCCAACTCGCTGGCCACGCTGGCCGAGATGGGCGTGCTGTTGTGGCTGCTGCGGGCGCGGCTGGGCGGCCGGCT
>JABWBG010000174.1 GCA_013360575.1 Caldilineales bacterium | reverse complement strand
GGCCGGTGGTGAGCGTGGGCGTCTCGGTGGGGGGGACGGGCGTCTCGGTGGGCGGGGTGGGGGTGTCGGTGGGCGGGAGCGTGGCCGCCTGGGCCGGGGTGTCGATGACCACGACCAGAGAGATCGGCGTCTTGGTGGGGGTGGGCGTGGGCGCGGGCGACGCGCCGCAGCCGGCCAGCGCCAGCAACGCGGCCAGGGTCAGGATCAGGCACAGGGCGGCGCTGCCGCGGCGAAGGCAAGAGGAAGAGAGGGGCATCGGGGTGAAAACTCCGCGGGGTGGCAAGGATGATGGCCTGCACGGGCAGGCAAGGATGGGGCGATTATAGCAGCCGCGCGGCAGCGCAGGCGAATTCAGGGCAGCGTCAGTTGTTAAGAATTACAGATTAAACATTAAAAATCAAAGATTAATCATGTTTTTCTGCCGGTACCAGGCGATTTCGGCGCGGGCCGCGGCCAGGAGATCGTTCTGCGGCATGCCCAGTTCGGCGATGGCCCGGCTGGGGTCGCAGGTGAGGCGGGTGGGGCGACTGCCGGCGACGGGCTTGCGCGCTCGGCGTTGTTTCCACCAGCGCCGCCAGCGGCCATAGCCGGCGGCATTGGCGATCAGGTCGAGAAAAGCGACCGCGTCCAGATTGCCGTGACGATGGCCAAGAATGTAGCGCCGGCCCGGCTGACCGCGTTGCGCTGCCAGCACCATGCCGCGGGCCACGTCTTCGACCGGACACCAGTTGATGCCGCCAGCCAGATAGCGGCTAACATCGCCGCGCAGCGCCGCTTTCACCAGTGCGCCGCTGTTCGATCGCCAGTCGCCGGGACCGAGCATGGCCACAGGATGCACAATGACGACGGATGCCCCCTCGACGGCGAGAGCGGCAGCGGCCTGATCCCCGGCCCATTTGCTCTGCACGTAGGCCGAAGCGCCAGGCGGCGCGCCCACCGCGGCTTCGGTGGCCAGCGTGCCATCCTGCGGCTGCAAAATGACGCCGATGGTGCTGGAGTGAACGAGGCGCGGCACACCGGCGGCCAGCGCCGTACGCAGCGCTAATGCCGCCCCGGGGCCATTGACGTCGCGCATGTGGGGAATGCTGATGGGGTCGTGTGTGTACATGGCGGCGACGTGAAAGAAGACGTCGTAGCTGGCCAGGCTATCCGCGTAGGCGGAGGAATCAAGCAGATCGCCGTAGCTGATGCGCAGCCCCGACATATTGCCAAGCGCGCCCCTATGGGCGTTCGCACGCATAAGACCGCCCACTTGCCAGCCGTCGGCCAGCAGGACGCGGGCCAGCGTCTGGCCCAAAAAGCCGTTGATGCCGGTGATAAAGGCGCTGGGCATACGGCGTCAGGCAGCCGCGCCCTGGCGGCGGCGTTCGAGATCGGCCCGTTCCGCCATCTGCCGGCGCAGGGCGGCGATGTCGTGGGGCACGAGATAGGCGGTGAAGGCCAGGAAAATCGCCCCCAACACCCAGGCGCTGACACAGATCCAGAGGATGGCGTCGCCCAGGCTGGCGCGCACAGCGATCATCCCGGCCAGCAGCGGGGCCAGGAAGGAGCCGCCGCTCTCGAAAAAGTATTGCACGCCCAGGGCCGTGCTGCGCACCTCCGGCAGGGTGATGTCGTAGACGGTGGAGATGACGTTGGGCGCGGCGAAGGGGATGAACAGGGCGGTGACGATCAGCAGGATCATGAATCGCCCGGTCTCGGCCACGGGGGTGCGCAAAGCAAAGGTGAGGAGGATGGCGCCGAGCAGCACCGCGCACATGGCCACCAGCATGCGCCCGCGCGGGGTGCGCTTGAAGAGAGCGTCGCCCGCGGCCCCGCCCACGAAATAGCCCGCGGCCAGCACCAGCACCGCCGGGGCCATGGTCATCAGCACCTGATCATCGCTGTAGCCGCGCTCGGTCTGCAAATAGCGGAAGATCCAGAAGGTGATCACCTGCCAGGGGAACACGCCCACGAACCCCTGCGCGATCAAAAACCAGATGCTGCGCTTGCGCAACAAATCGCCCAGATGCGCCCACTGAAACTTGTAGACGCCCATCGCCTGCAGATCGGCCAGTTCCGGCTCCGCCTGCCCACGCGGGGCCTCTTTCACCAGAAAAAAGATGAGGAAGGCCAGGAGGATGCCGAGGGCGCCGGTGATGTAGAAGACATTGCGCCAGCCCAACGACGCGCCCAACAGCAGCGCCACCACCATGCCGATGAGATAGCCCAGCGGCTGCGTCAGTTGCAGCAGGCCGTAGACCTTGCCCCGCATCTCCGGCCCGAAATAGTCGGAGACGAGGCTGAAGAGGCCGGGATAGCTGGAATCGTCGATGCCGGTGGCGGCGCGGGTGGCGACGAAGCTGCCGTAGGTGGGGGCGATGGCGCTGAGCCAGGTGGTGGATCCCCAGATGAAGGAGGCCAGGGCCAGCAGCTTGGCGCGGGCAAAGCGATCGTAGAGATAGCCCCACAGCGGGTACATAATCGCGCCCACCAACAGCGCCCCGCTGAAAACGAGGCCCATTTGCGCCTCGTCGATGCCGAACGTCTCCATGATCGGCGTGGTCAACGGCCCGATCAGCAGCTTGTCCGACTGGTGCAGCAGCATGAAGGCAAAGAAGACAGCGACAACAGTCCAACGATAACGACGGGTGGTTTGCATGAGAGCGGCTCCTTGACGCCTGGCGTCACACTGAATACTGAATACTGAACACTGAACACTGAACACTGAACACTGAAACCCATGGTACGTCATGCTGTGTTTCCTGCGCAACTAGTTGTGGTACAATCCTTGACGCTGCCCGCGACCAGGCTGTTTTCGGCGCCGGCGTCGCCGCAGCCCCCCATCCCACCCTGCCATCGGAGTCTCTATGCCTGCGCCCCTCATCGTACAAGAACTGGTCGAACGGATCACCGTCAATGTGGAACAGGTGATCAAAGGCAAGCGCGAAGCCATTCACCAAACCATCCTGGCCCTGCTTTGCGAGGGCCATCTGCTGATCGAAGATGTGCCGGGGCTGGGCAAGACCATGCTCGCCCGCGCCATCGCCCGCTCCATCGGTTGCAGCTTCAGCCGCATCCAATTCACGCCCGACATGCTGCCCAGCGATGTCACCGGCGTTTCCGTCTACAATCAGAAGACCCAGGAATTCCAGTTCCGGCCCGGCCCCATCTTCGCCCAGATCGTGCTGGCCGACGAGATCAACCGGGCCACGCCCAAAACCCAGGCCGCGCTGCTAGAGGCGATGGAAGAGCGGCAGGTCACGGTCGATGGCGTCACCCACGCCCTGGCCCGGCCTTTCCTGGTGCTGGCCACGCAGAACCCGATCGAATACGAGGGCACCTTCCCCCTGCCCGAAGCCCAGGTCGATCGCTTCATCATGCGCATCCGCCTGGGCTACCCGCAGCGCCGGGATGAGCTGGAGATGCTCAATTCGCAGATCAGCCACCATCCGATCCAGGATCTGGGGCAGGCGGTGTCTGCCGAAGAGCTGGCCGCGGCCCAAAGCGCGGTGCGCGAGATCTACATCGACGACCAGATCAAACATTACATCATCTCCCTCACCACCGCCACCCGCGAGCATGCGGATGTCTATCTGGGCGCCAGCCCGCGCGGGTCATTGGCCCTGTTCAAGACGGCCCGCGCCGCTGCCGCCGCGCAGGGCCGTGATTATGTCATCCCCGATGATGTCAAGGCCCTCGCCGTCCCCACCCTGGCCCACCGCCTGATCATCAGTCCCTCGGCCCGCATCAAGAATGTCGATCCCGACACCCTGGTGCGCGAGGCGCTGAACGCGGTTGCCGTGCCCGGCGGGCAAAAGAGATAGTCGATATTAGATATTGGGTATTGGATAGTCGATAATCAATAGCCAATAGCTAATAGCCAATAGCTAATAGCCAATATCCAATATCTAATATCTAATTTTCCACTGAAACAGGCGTTTTTCGATTGCGTCGCTCTACCTGGGTTGCTTTTCTCATCTGGCTGGCCAGCCTGATCGCGGCCTTGAACACCGGCCGCGACATCCTTTACAACACCTTTTACCTGATCACCCTGGTGCTGGCCGGCTCCTGGCTGTGGGCCTGGCTGAATATCAACTGGATCGCCATGGCCCGCTTCACCCGCGCCCGCCGCAGCCAGGTGGGCAAGCTGGCCGAAGAACAGTTCGAGGTGATCAATCGCAGCCGGCTGCCCAAACTGTGGCTGGAGATCCGGGATCACTCCACCCTGCCGGGGCACCACCCCTCACGCGTGATCAGCTCCTTGGGGGGACGCAAGCGCCGCAATTGGATGATCCGCACCCTCTGCTACCGTCGCGGGCGCTACACCCTCGGCCCCCTGACGGTGCGCAGCGGCGATCCCCTGGGCATCTTCGAGCTTTCCCGCACCCTGCCGCAGACGAACAGCATCCTCGTCTATCCGGCCACGGTGGATATCCACGGCTTCCAACTGCCGGAGGGGCCGATCCCCGGCGGCGAAGCCACCCGCCACCGCACGCACTATCTCACCACCAATGTGGCCACCGTGCGCGATTATGCGCCCGGCGACAGCTTCAACCGCATCCACTGGCCCTCCACCGCCCGCACCGGCCGGCTGATCGTGAAAGAATTCGAGCTGGATCCCACCAGCGATGTGCTGATCATGCTCGACCTGCACCCCGCCTACCATCTGGCCCTGCCCTGGGCCCCGCCAGAACAAGAGGATCGCCCCGCCCTGCTCTGGCGTGATCTGACCACAGAGATGCAGGTGATCCCGGCCACCATCGAGTACGCGGTGACTGCCGCGGCTTCGCTGGCGCGGCGCTACATCAACGAGCGGCGGGCGGTGGGGCTGGTGGCGCACACCCTTCACCGCGAGATCATCCAGCCGGACCGGGGGGAGCGGCAGTTGCACAAGATCCTGGATCTGCTGGCCGTGGTGGAGCCGCAAGGCCACCTGCCTTTCGACCGCGTCCTCACCAGCGAGGGCAGCCATCTGGGCCGGAACAGCACGGTCATCGCCATCACCCCCTCCACCGACAGGGGCTGGGTGGCGGCGCTGCGCGAACTGCGCCGCCGCGGGGTGCGGAGCACCGCCATCCTCATCGCCGCCGACAGCTTTGGCATGGCGTCGATGGCAACGCCTTTGCCGCTGCCGCACGCGCCCCTGTTGGCCGAATTGTGGGCCAACGACATCCCCACCTACACCCTCAGCCGCGGCGTGCCCATCGATGTGGCCCTGTCGCGCTATGCCAGCATCTGATCCGCCCCGAACAGCCCTCTGCCTCACGCCCCCCATTCCGATTGCCGTGTTCCACATCCGCCGCCCCACCTTGCACGATCTCAACGAGTGCGCGCAACTCGACCCCTCCTACACCACGCAGCACGTCTGGCAGATGCAACTGCGCGTGGAGGAGACGGATATCGAGACGCACTTCCACCTGGTGCACCTGCCCCGGCCCATGACCGTGACCGCAGATGCGGCCAACGATGATCTCTTGCGCAGCTGGCAGGCGGGGGAGTGTATGCTGGCGGCGCGCGAAAGCCACGCCGTCCTCGGCTTCCTGCACATGCGGCCCGAGCCGGCAGTGCGCAGCGGCCTGATCCTGCGGCATGTGGTGGCGCCGCTGCACCGCCGCCGCGGCGCGGGAGGGGCGCTGTTGCAGCAGGCCCTGCAATGGGGCAGCGACCACCAATTGCGCAGCCTGCGCGTGCGTGTGTCCACCAAGAATCACCCCGCCATCCAGTTCTATCTGGCGCACGGCTTCGCGTTCGGCGGTTTCCACGAGCGCTTCTACAGCGATCAGGAGATCATCCTCGATCTCGCCCGCTCTATCCGTTGATCCGGCGTTTTTCTGCCGGGCGTTCCCCTGCCGGGAGCCGATGCCCCTCTATCGCCTGCCCGATCCCACACCTGTATGTTTCCCGACGACTTTCCCACCTGGTTGGAGCTGCTGGAGTTTGGCACCCTGGTGCTCTCCTCAGCCATCCTCATCCTCAGTTTCTCCCTCTTCGCCTACATCCTCACCTTCAACCTGCACAGCCGGGTGGGCCGGGCCTTCGCCGCCCTGCTGCTGGGCGTGATCATCGTTTATTCTGGGGATGTGGTGCTGCCGCGGGCGGGCTGGCAGGAGGAATGGCTGCGCTTTCAGTGGCTGGGCATCGCTTTGGTGCCCGCGGGCTACCTCCATTTCACGCGGGCGGTGCTGCTGGCCACCTGGCTGCAACCTGATTCGCCCCGCTGGCGCTGGCTGACCACCGGCGCCTACGCGCTCAGCGGCCTCTTCGCCTATCTGGCTGTGGCCAGCGATGTGCTGGTGCAGGCCCCGATCGGCGCGGTGCACATCTCCCACTTGCAGCCGGGCAGCCTCTTCCCCCTCTTCACCCTCTATTTCATCTTCGCCACCCTGTGGGGCGGGCTGAACCTGCTGCGCGCTCGCCTGCACGCCCGCACGCACGTCTCTCGCCGGCGGCTGAACTACCTGCTGTGGACTTTTGCCGCGCCCGGTTTGGGCGTCTTCCCCTATCTCATCCTCCTGCCCAGCGCCGGCGCCTCTCCGCCCAGCATTTTCTTCACCCTCGCCAGCATCATCACCACAGCCGTGGGCGTGATGATGACGGTCATGGCCTACAGCGTCGCCTATTTCGGCGTCCTCTCCCCCGACCGTGTGATCAAGCGCCAGCTCGTCTACTTTCTGCTGCGCGGGCCGGCGGTGGCCGTGCTGGTCATCGTCATCCTGCTGACGGTGCCCAAGGTGGAGGTCATCCTGGGCCTGCCCCCAGACACCGCCCTCACCCTGTTCGTCGTTGCTGCCATCGTCCTGGCCCAGATCGCGCTCTTCATCTTCCAGCCCTGGATCGACCGCCTGCTCTATCGCAAAGAGGCGGACGAGGTGCAATGGCTGCGCACGCTGGAAACCCGCCTGCTCACCAGCAGCGACCTCAGCCAGTTCCTGGAGAATGTGCTCGTGGCCCTGTGCGACGCCTTCGAGGTCACCGAAGGCTTTGTGGCCCTGCCCGGCGAGGATGCCGTGCGGCTGGAGGCGGTGGTGGGCAACGAAGCCAACGCCCGCGCCGCCCTCTCTCTGCCCGAAGTGCAGCGCATGCTCACCGCCGAAAACACCGACGCCGACTTTCACCGCGTGGATGGCTACCACGTGCGCAGCCTCACCAACCGCTACACCGATCAACTGCTGGGCATCGTCGCCCTGCGCAGCCCCCGGTTCGATCTCACCGCCCGCGACGAGGCCATCGCCGCCGGCATCCAGCATCTGCTGCGCCGGGCCGAGATCGCGGTGGAAGATCGCCGCCTGCAACTGGACGTGTTCGAGGCCCTGCGCCCGATCCTGCCGGAGATCGAGGTGATGCAAGCCCTGCGCGGGGCCGTGCCCTACGTGATCGGCCCGGCAGAGTCGGAAGAGGACAACCTGGCCGCCACGCCCGAATTCACCGAATGGGTGCGCGACGCGCTCAGCCATTTCTGGGGCGGGCCTAAACTCTCCGACAGCCCCCTGCTGAACCTGCGCGTGGTGCGCAACGCCCTGCAGCAGTACGACAATTCGCCCACGCGGGCGCTGCGGGCCGTGTTGCAAGCCGCGATCGAATTGCAGCGCCCCGGCGGCCAGCGGCAGATGACCACCTCGGAATGGCTGCTGTACAACCTGCTCGATCTCAAATTCATCCAGGGCAAGCGGGTGCGCGAGGTGGCGGCCCGCCTGGCCATGAGCGAATCGGATCTGTACCGCAAGCAACGCGTGGCGATCAGCGCGGTGGCCCGCACCCTGGCCAGCATGGAAGCCAACACCCCGGCCAACGGCCCGTCGCCGGCCGAAACGCTCGCCCCGGTGGAACCGATCCGCGCCCCCTGAACCTGCCCATGCCTCCTCGTCCCCCTGCTCCCCGCCCGGCTGACCGCCACTATCACTTCCTCGGCCTGATCGTGCTGGCCCTGGGCCTGCTGTTGGTTGTGGATCTGCTGCTGACCGCGGGGGGCAACCGCTTTGTGCAGCAACTGGTGGGGCAGGGCGCGCTGCCCCTGGCCCTGTTGCTGACCCTGATCGGCGGGTATCTGGCCCTGCGGCAGTGGGTGCACGCGCATCTGGGGGAGGCGTGGTACAGCGAGGCGCTGCTGGGGCTGCAACTGCTCTTCCTCGCCGGGATCACCGCCGCGCACCTGCCGCTGCAAACCGCCGCGGACAGGGCAGCGCTGGCCGGCGAAGGGGGCGGGGTGATCGGCTGGGCCTTGGCCGAGGCGCTCCGCCGCGGGCTGGGCGATCTGCTGGCCTGGGTTGTTGTGGTCATCGTAGGGCTGGGCGGGCTGCTGCTGGTGCTGAACTACACGCCCCTGCGCCGGCTGCCGCGGC
>JABWBG010000173.1 GCA_013360575.1 Caldilineales bacterium | reverse complement strand
GGTCGCCATCGGGATCGCCATTGTTGTGCCAGCACAGTTGCGGCATGGACGTAAGAGCGGTGCCATTGGCAGGGTTGAGCAGCGAGGGCGCATTGGGAGAGCGATTTGCGATTATGGTGAACCTCCACTCTCCACTCCAACCGCTCCAACCAGCGTTGTTGTATGCTTCGACCTGCCAGCCATAGTCACCGATTGGCAACGAGCCAGCATTCCAACTCAGACTTGACAGCATCCCTGACCGATACCATTGCCATGTCGTAGTATTCCACACCTCGACGGCATACTCCGTTGCCCGCTCCGAGGCATTCCATTCGAAATTTACAGCGTTGTCGGAGCGCAAGGTGGCCCCGTTGGCTGGGTTGCGCAAGGTGGGAATATTTGGCGGCTGCGGATTGCAGTCGTATGATTTCGTGGCATGGGGATTGCCGTGATGCTCACTCCATACCCACTTGTTGTTGGCATTGTCCCACACTTCCATGCCAAACTCGATGTCGCCATCCTGTACGCCTGCGTCACACATGTCCCAGTTGAGCGAATAAGGAGCGCTAGAGTCTGTACCGATCCCTTGCCAACTGCCGTTGTATTTGGCGCTGAAACGCACCTCGCGTACGCCGCTGCCGCCCGCATTGTCGCGTACGCCAGAAGTGGTCAGGTTGGCGGTGCGATCGGAGATGCTGACAGAGAAGTTGTCGGCTGAGGGCGGGATCGTATCCTGGGGGCTGGTTACGCTGATATAGTTGGCTCTTGTCATTTCATCTGAGCCGCCAGGACCTGATACCGAAAGACGGACGGTATAGATGCCAGACGCAGTGTAGATATGATCGTGATAACCTTCGCAGGAGGAGCCGGTTTGTCCATCGCCATAGTTCCACGAACAACTGCTGATATTGGCAGTGGAGATGATGTGCATAGAGACGTTCAAGGGCGCGCTGCCATTTTGCGGCCAAGCCTCGAAATTGGCTGATGGCCGTTCAGCCTGAATCGTAAATCTCCATGCTCCGCTCCAATTGCTCCACCCGGCGCTATTGTAGGCTTCGACATGCCATTCATATTCACCCACCGGCAGCTGACCGATGTTCCAGCTTGTGCCTGGTTGATGGCCGGAGTTGCGCCAACCACCAGAGGGAAGTTGCCGATACTCGGCTGCGTACTCTGTTGCTCGCGCCGAGGCGTTCCACTCCAGGGCGACCGTATCGTTTGGGCGCAGGGTGGCCCCGTTGGCGGGGTTACGCAAGGTGGGAATATCTGGCGGCTGCACCTGCGATTGGATCGTAAAGTTCCAGGCAGCGCTCCATCCACTTTCTCCCGCACCATTACGTGCTTTTACATGCCAGGAATAGGTATGGCCTGGCGCAACCGTACCAATATGACAAGAGGTGCCGGATTGCCAGCCACACGGCTGCATTGCCTGATACGGTCCGCCCCACCATTCGATCAGATATGATTCGGCTCTGGCCGTGGAATTCCAGATGAAGGTTAGGTCGTAGTTATGAGGATAGAATGATCCATTGCCTGGGCTGTTCAGCGATGGAGCGCCTGGGGCAGTTGGGTTGCAGTTGTATGATTTCGTGGCATGGGGATTGCCATGATGCTCACTCCACACCCACTTGTTGTTGGCGTTGTCCCACACCTCCATGCCGAACTCGATATCGCCATCCTGTGCGCCTGCGTCACACATGTCCCAGTTGAGCGAATAAGGAGCGCTAGAGTCTGTACCGATCCCTTGCCAACTGCCGTTGTATTTGGCGTTGAAGCGCACCTCGCGTACACCGCTACCGCCCGCATTGTCGCGCACGCCAGAAGTGGTCAGGTTGGCGGTGCGGCCGGAGATGCTGACGGAGAAGCTGTCGGCTGAGGGTGGGGTCGTGTCGGATCCTCCACCACCATGTGACGCGACAAAATCAGAGGGATCTGAAAAACCCATCTGATTTGGGTGCTCTGGATAATGATACCCCCTGCCTTCGGGTCGCGTTCCTGAGCATGGGTAAGGGCCCCGGTCCAATCTTCGTATTTCCCAATGAACATGTGAGTTATTCGGCTGATAGAGTATTGTCCCAATTGCATCACCCTTGTTCACAGTTTGGCCGGCACTTACGTACACTACTGAAAGATGACCGTAAAGTGAGTAGATATCGCTACCATCAGGGAGGTGATGGCGAACAATAACAATGCGACCGGGCCAGTTTGAGTAACCGCTATCGTACCAATCAACAACACCATTCGCCACCGCCTTCACAACTGTTTCGGCAGACGCCCCCCAGTCTTCTGCAAGGTGAAAGGTGTTCTGAATATTGGTCCTAAAACAATCGGAATAATAGTTCCAAAATGTTGGATGACCTGCATAACCAAATATCTCTGAACCACCGTCCAAGGGCTTGCGAAAACTATCCGCGTCTTCGGGGAATATACTCGATACAATCTGGGCGCTTTCAATTGACACATCATTGTCTATATTAAAACTAGAATTAATCAAAGAAAATACACTTATTGTTTCATTGTGCAGTTCTTCTGATATATACGAAATATCCTGGTGTTCTGGATTATCACCTATTTCTTGAACAGATATACTGACATTAAGTTTATTTGTTGTAATAACGGAATAATTTATTTGTTCATGGTTATTTACAAAATTATAGTGATTATTTACATTACTGGGTATTATATTTATAACAATGGCTGCATAATAATCATGTGGCGCAACTATTCTTACTTCCCAAATAGGAATATTGAAATCAACCATTTTTCCAGTTTGTAATATCCAATTTGAGGGGTAATCGAATGTAAATCCTAGTCTTGAATCGATATATGTCCTGGTCTCTGCTGCCAAATAAGGGTGCTGGAATGGAGATGCCGGCGGTGATTCAAAAGTAAAAGCACTATCTACCATGCCAGCCTTCTCTTCATTCCCCGCCCACACCCCACCCCGCACCCAAACTCCCACCACCAGCAACACCACAATCACCACAAAAACGATAATTTTCGTCAATTTTGACTTCGTATAGTTAGAAGGTGGAGAGGTAAACATGGTTTTCCTCACTTGGGGATGAAAAGCTGGTTGGGGTGGGGCGATGTATGGCGACCAGCGCTTGTCAGGGAGGTGCGTCGCACCCAGCGAAAAAAATAAAGCCCGCGCATCAACGGATGGCACGGGCGAGAGGGAGGATAAACTTGTACCCGCCTGGTTCCCAGGTGGCGAGCGAGGAAGGCAGGCGGGGGCGCACTGCTGCTGTAGAGAAGGGGTCAGTCAACGCAGGCAGATGGGAATCTATCATACGTGAGATACGGTGTCAAATTCGACAGAAAGCCCAAAGCGGTATCAAGCCGAGTTGTGCTCCTTTCCTTGATTTGTGGCACAATCAAGAGGTTCCAATTTCTGCTCAATCCCCCCCTCATGCCCACCCATCCCGACCCCAGCCTTCCCCCCCTCGCCCTGACACTCCCCCCCGACCGTTTCCTGGCCTGCACGCACTGCGGCATCTCTTTTGTGTGGACGGGCTGGGAGCAGCAGGAGGAGGACGCGCCCGCGCTCTGCCCTGGCTGCCGCCATCTGCACGCGCTGACGCGGCGGCTGCGCGGCGCGGTAAAATGGTACGACGCGCGCAAGGGCTTCGGCTTCATCACCGCCGCGGATGGGGCCGAGTATTTCGTGCACCGCTCCGCCCTGGGCTCGCGGCGGGCCTTGCGCCGCGGGCAGGTGGTGGCCTTCCGCCTGGGCGAGGGCGAGAGCGGCGGCCCTCAGGTCATCGATCTGGAACATCTGCCCAAATCCGCGAAACAGCCTGAATCATGAGCAAGCCCGCCGTGCACATCTTCACCGATGGCGCCTGCCTGGGCAATCCGGGGCCGGGCGGCTGGGCTGTGCTGCTGCGCTTTGGCCGGCACGAAAAGGAACTGGTGGGCGCGGCCAGCCTCACCACCAACAACCGCATGGAGATGCAGGCCGCCATCCACGGCCTGCAAGCACTGACCCGGCCCTGCGCGGTCGTGCTCTACACCGATTCGCAATATCTGCGCCTGGGCATCACGCAGTGGGTGCGGAAATGGCAGCGCAATGGCTGGCGCACCGCGAGCAAGGAGCCGGTGAAGAATCAGGATCTGTGGCAGGCGTTGATGCAGGCCGCCGCGCCCCACGAGGTGGAATGGGCGTGGGTGCGGGGCCACGCCGGCCACGCCGAGAATGAACGGGTGGATCAACTGGCGAACGATGCCGCGTACACCCTCGCGCCCTCCGCTCCGGCAGACATGGAAGGTGAAACTCAAATCACCTTGAAAACATCGGCTTCCTTTCTGGAGTGACGAAGGACGAAGGACGAAGGACGAAGGACGAAGGACGAAGGGCGATGGTCACGCGATCTTTCGTCTTTCGTCTTTCGTCCTTCGTCTTTCGTCCATCATCCATGGCCAGAACGCCCATTTTCGAAGTGACTTCAGTTCAGGCGTCAGCCGCGGCTGTCACCATCCCAACACCCGTTCCAGCGTGGCGGCCACCGGATGTTCTTCGATCGGCGGCGCCATCCACTTTGCCACGGCCAGGGCCGCGGGATCGCCGCTGGCCGGCGCGGCGCTGCGTCCGGCCCAGCGCAGCATCGTCACATCATTGCCGCCATCGCCAATCGCCAGCGTCTCTTCCTGGGCGATGCCCAGACGCCGGCACAGCCAGGCCAGGGCCGCGCCTTTGTCCGCGCCCGGTGCGGTGCCCTCTACAAAGTTGTCCCAGGAACGGGTGATGTCCGCCTGGCCGTCGAAATGCTGCTGCCAGGCCGCCATCAGGCCGGGCACCGCCTCCGGGTCGGGGTGGATGGCCATGAATTTGATCAGGGCCGGGGGCAGGGACGCGGCGATCTCAGGATGAACCACGGCCAGGTCGCCAAACCAGTTTTCATAATCGTCGGCGGGGAAGACCAGGCGGTCGATGAAGATGCGGTCGTCGCTGTAATAGGCCATGCCCGCGCCGGCCGCCGCGGCAATGCGGCCGGCGTCCGCGGCCAGGGCGGCATTCAGTGTCAGCCGGCGCACCACGCGGCCATCGCGGTAGGCCACCAGCGCGCCCTGGGCGGCGATGATCGGCTCATCGGTGAAGCCGAGTTGGTCGAGAAAGGGGCCGATCAGGCCGGGCATGCGCCCGGTGGCCAGGACAACGAGGATGCCGGCGGCGCGAGCGCGCTGCAGGGCCTGGATCGATTCGGGGCTGATGTACCCGCTGCGATGGGCAAGGGTGCCGTCGAGGTCGCAGGCAATGAGGCGGATGGTCATGGGTGGTGCGTGGTGCGTGGTGCGTGGTGCGTGGTGCGTGGGGGTGTGGGGTGTGGTGCGTGGTGCGTGGGGTGTGGGGCGTGAGGCTGTCAGGTGTCGGGTGTGGGGGCGGTTTGGATGTGGAGGACGCGGTCGTGGCCGGCCAGGTCGGGGTGGCAGGTGATCTGCGCGGCGGGGAAGGCGGCGCCGGCCAGTTCGGCCACCGCCGCGGCCTGGCCGCTGCCGATCTCCAGCAGCAGGCAGCCGCCCGCGCGCAGGTAGGCCGGCGCCTGGGCCAGCAGGCGTTGGATCAGATGCAGGCCGTGCGGGCCGCTGAACAGGGCCAGCGCCGGCTCGTGCTCGCGCACCTCCGGCATCAGGCTCTCTCGTTCATCCTCGCCCACGTAGGGCAGGTTGGCCAGGATCAGATCGACCGGGCCGGGCAGGGGCGCCAGTAGATCGCCCTGATGGAAGTGGATACGGTCGCCGACGCCGTGGCGAGCGGCGTTGGCCTGGGCCACGGCCAGGGCCGCGGGGCTGAGATCGCAGGCGTGGAAATCGAACCGGCCCACGGCCGCCGCGGCCAGGCTGATGATGATGGCGCCGCTGCCCACGCCCACATCCACCACGCTGGCCCCGGTCTGGCCGCGCGCGGCCAGCCAGGGCAGCGCCAGTTCCACCAGCAGCTCTGTTTCGGGCCGGGGGATCAGCACTGCCGGCGTCACCGCGAACTCGCGGCCAAAAAACCAGCGGCTGCCGGTGAGGTAGGCCAAAGGCTGGCGGGCCGCGCGGCGCGCCGCCAGATCGTGCAGCCGGGCCAGTTGGCCGGGCGTGAGGATCTGTTCGGGGTGGGCCAGCAGGCCCGCGCGCGAGCGGCCGAGGATGTGCGCCAGCAGCAGCTCCGCGTCCAGCCGCGGGGTGTCCACCCCTGCCGCGGCCAGCCTCTGCACGGTTTGGGTCAGGGCTGCGCCTGCCTGCACCTGCGTTGTCATCCTGTTCGCGCTTCCGGCATGCCTCAGGCCTCCGCGCTCAGGGCTTGCAGGCGCTGCGCCTGATCGGCGATGGCCAGATCATCGATGAAGAAATCCAGTTCGCCATCGAGAATGGCCGGCAGATTGTAGCTGCTGAGGCCGATGCGGTGGTCGGTGACGCGGTTCTGCGGGTAATTGTAGGTGCGGATCTTCTCGCTGCGCTCGCCCATGCCCACTTGCGACCGCCGCTCCGCGCTCAATGCCGCCTGTTGCCGCTCCGATTCCAGATCGTACAGGCGGGCGCGCAGGATGGTCATGGCCCGTTGCCGGTTTTGCAACTGGCTTTTCTCATCCTGGCACTGCACCACCAGGCCGGTGGGCAGGTGGGTGATGCGCACGGCGCTGTCGGTGGTGTTCACGCTCTGGCCGCCGGGGCCGCCGCTGCGGAAGATGTCGATGCGCAGGTCGTTGGGATCGATGTCGATCTCCACATCTTCCGCTTCTGGCAGCACGGCCACGGTGGCGGTGGAGGTGTGGATGCGGCCTTGCGATTCGGTTTCGGGCACGCGCTGCACCCGATGCACGCCCGATTCGTATTTCAGCCGGCTGTACGCGCCCTGCCCCCGCACCTCGAAGATCACTTCCTTGAATCCGCCGATGCCGCTGGCGTTGCTGGAGAGGATGGCCGTTTTCCAGCGCTGGCGCTCGGCGTAGCGGGCGATCATGCGGAAGAGGTCGGCGGCGAAGAGGCCGGCTTCATCCCCGCCCGTGCCTGCCCGGATTTCGACGATCACATTTTTGTTGTCGCGGGCGTCGGTGGGCAGCAGCAGCAGGCGCAGCGCCTCTTCCAACGCGGTTTCCTCGGTTTGTAGCGCCTCGGCCTCGGCTGTGGCCAGGGCGTGCAGATCGGGGTCCTCGGTCATCTCCAGCAATTCTGCGGTTTCGGTCAGCTCCTGGCGCACGCGTTGGTAGCGGCGATAGGTTTGCACCACCTCGGCCAGTTCAGCCTGTTCCTGCGCCAGTTTTGTGGCCCGCGTATAGTCCACCGCCACCTCGGGATCGGCTAACAACTGTTCGATCTCTTCATATCGCGCCTGAATTTGCTCTAATTTCTCGAACATAACAAAAACCTTCGTAATAACTCTTTTGTAACAATTTACCTTATTTTGTCATTGCGAGGGGCGATAGCCCCGAAGCAATCCCCAACGCTGATTGACATCCACAGAATTGACGAGCCACCGTGGAGATTGCTTCGCTTCGCTCGCAATGACACATCAAATCACTGAATACTGAATACTGAATACTGAATACTGAACACTGAACACTGAACACTGACTACTGATTACTGACTACTGACGATCCAAACCGGCAAATTTCCCAAAGCAATCACATCCGCCCAAGCCGCGGGATCGCCTTCAGTCATGATGGCGGCGCTGCCCCACACCTGCGCGCCCGCCTCGTGCAGCAGTTGGCGCGCGCCCTGCAGGGTGCTGCCGGTCGAGATCACATCATCCACCACCAGCACCTGCTTGCCCTGCACCTTGGCGATGTCCCGGCCATCCAGCCACAGCATCTGCGGCTGCCCGGTGGTGATGCTGACCACCTCGGCGCTGATGGCGCCGGTCATATAGGGCTTGCACGCTTTGCGCAGCACCACATAGGGCAGGCCGCTCTTCACGGCCATGGCATAGCACAGGGGCAGGGCTTTGGCTTCGGGCACGGCCAGCGCCTCGGCCTCTGCCGGCAGGCGGTCGACCAGAGCCTGGGCCACGGCTTCGGTCAATTCCACATCGCCGAGGATGTTGAGGATGGCGATGACCACGCCGGGCGCGATCTCGACGCGGGGCAATTGGCGGCGCACGCCGGCCAGTTCCACAGGATAGGGTGTGAGCAAGTGGGGTGGGATCATGTTCGAACCTCGAGGAAGATGAGAAAGGGGAGAGTGATGGGCAGTGTTCAGGGCGTCGGCGTTGTCCCTGCCGGATCGAGGCTGCCATTGGCGCCGCGCTGCAACAAATACGCCAGCCGCACACGGGCGATGGCCTGCAGAGTGTCCTCGCCGGCGGCGGCGGCGGTGGCTGCGGCCTGTTCATAGGCCGCGATCGCCTGCGCCAGCTCGCCCTGCAGCTCGTGGGCGCTGCCCAGGCTGAGATAGGCCTGCGTGCTGGCAGGGTCGGCGGCGATGG
>JABWBG010000172.1 GCA_013360575.1 Caldilineales bacterium | reverse complement strand
CTGCGCGTACACCTGCACCGCCAGCGCCAGCAGGCTCATCTGCGGCGGCGCGGCCAAAATGCGCCGGGCCACATCCCGCTGGATGGTGACGACCGCGCGCTGCGGCGGCGGGTCCGCCTCCAGGTAATGACGCAGCAGGGGCGAAGTGATGTAATAGGGCAGATTGGCCACCAGAAAATAGGGCGCGGCGCCGCCGTCAGCGCCGGCGGTCTCGGCCAGCAGCGCGGCTGGCGGCTTGGCCAGCGCATCCCCGGCCACAATGTGCACGTGCGCATAGGGCCGGTACAGTTCGGCCAACAACTCGGCCAGATACGCGTCCAACTCCACCGCGATCAGCCGGCCCGCGACCGCGGCCAGGGCCGCGGTGAGGGTGCCAGGGCCTGGCCCCACCTCGATCACCACCGCGCCCGCGGGCAATGCCGCCGCGTCCACAATCCCCTGCAAAATAGCAGGATCGCTGAGATAGTGCTGGCCCAGACCCTTGCGCGGGGTCACGCCTTGCGCGGCCAGCAGGGGCAGCAGGGTGGGGAACGCGTCTGTCATATCAATTCCCCCGATCAGGATAACGGGGCCAGTTGGGCAGCACGTAGTTGATGGCATAGGCCGGCGGCGGCGGCCACAGCAGGTAGATGTCGCTCCACCAGTGCCAGGATTGGTAATCGTCATCGCTGAAACCGAGGTCGATATGCCTGCCCTGCACCCCGCCCCCTGTGTCGCCGGCAATGGCCATGCCATAGCCGGGCACATACAGGCGCTGCTGCATGTTGATCACCCCCGGATCCACTGCCACGATGCCCTTGGCCAGGGTCATGCCCAGGCGGGTGCGGCCATACCAGGGGGCGGTGCGGGGCGTGCCCGACCGCGCCGGGCTGTAAGAGGTGGTATAGACCCGCATCTTGCGCCAATAGGTGATCACGCCCTCCGGCGTTTCCAGCGTCTGTGGGGCGACCAGCGTGCCGTAGGCAATGACGCGCTGCCGCGGGGCCGCGACCTGCCAGCTATCCTCCTGCACACGCGCCACCTCCTGGTCATCTTCATAGCGCACGCGGTAACGATGGCGCAGCAGGCCGGGGCCGCCCTCATCCGCCACCCGCCGCTGGTCGATGGGCAGGGCCGGATCCGGGGCCCACACCGTCTCGAAAGGCAGCCATTCCTCCTCGTACACCGTCTCCTGTCGCACACGGGTGATCTGAATCTGCATGTGGGGGCGCAAAGCCGCGGTCAGAGGGGGCTGCACCTGATCCATGCCCATCAGCAAAATGCCTGCCTCGGCCAGGGCCGCGGCCACGGTGGGCGCGTGCGTGCGCGCGGCCAGCGTTTCCCCCATCACCTGCACCTGAAAGGGGGTAGCCCGCTGGATGACGACCCGCAGCCCCGCCTGCACCGCCGTATCCAGGGGGGGGAAGATGCGGTCGCCGGGGAAAATGGGCACCTGCTCCGCGGCCAGGGCCTCGTCCAGGCGATCGGCAGTGGTGACGATGGTGGCAGGCGCGGCGTGGTGATCGATCAGGGTAATGGCCACGCTACGGCGGATGCGCAGGTGCAGCGGCGCGGCCACAGCCTGCCAGGGCCGCGCCTGAGCGTCTGCTGCCGCCTGCCACACAGCCGGCGGCAGCGCCTCTTCCGGGCCGGCGGCCACGCCCTCCAGCCACAATAGATCCTTCCAGCCCAGCAGGATGCCCTGCTCGGCCAGCAGTTCGCCCACACTCGTTGCCTGCGTCCACCACAGCCGCTCGCGGCCATCGATCTGCGCCAACACAGGCCGTGCCCGCGTGATCAGAATGCGGTCGCCGGGGCCGAGCCGGCCCGGCGGCGCGATCACCTGATCTTGCGCCTGCACGGCATAGCCCAGCCGGGCCAGCAGATCGGGCGCGGACTGCGGCCAGGTGTAGACGAGGCTCTCCTGGCCATCCACCACCACCGCCACCGGCCGGATCAGCTGCGTCAGGCCCCACGCGGCCAGCGCCAGCAAGATCAACAGAGCCACAGACGCGGCCAGCAGGGCCTGCGGGCGATTGCCGACCGCCGGCTGCTGGCTGCGGGCTGCGGGATGGAAGCTGGTCATGGCACGGCGCCGGGCTCAGCCCACCGGGATCACCATCTCATAGGGATAATTGGAGAGGTTGATCAAGTTGCCAGCCGCGTCGAAGGCCAGAGAATCTTCGATGCGGATGCCCCAGCCCTCATCGGGATAGTAGAGGCCCGGCTCCACCGTGAACACATGGCCCGGCTGCAACAGGGTGTCATTGTCGGGCAGGTGATTGAGGGAGGGGCTTTCGTGGATGTCGCGGCCCACGCCATGGCCGAGGCTGTGGGGATAGCCCACCATGGTCTTGGGCTGGCTGCGGGTGGTGGGATAGCCCAGATCCTCGAAATAATCGCAGGTCATGTGCTGGTAATGGGTGCAGGGCTGGCCGGGCCGCAACTCGGCCAGCACGGCATCGAAGATGGTCTTGACCTGCTGCCAGCGCTGCGCCAGTTCTGGGGGGGCCGCGCCCAGGAAAAAGGTGCGGGTGATGTCGGTAAAATAGCCGCTCTGGCGGTGGCGGGGGAAGATGTCGAAGATGATGCTCTGGCCCAGGCGCAGGGGCATATCGGGCTGGCCGGCGTTGTGGGGCACGCCGGCGTCGCGGCCCTGGCTGAAGATGTTCTCGTGCACCTCCTCCAGGTTACGGCGGGCCAGTTCCAGGCGGATGAAGGCCTTGACATCGCCGATGGTCAAAGGGTGGCCATCGGCCTGGATCAGCCTGTCGTCCTGCACGCGCTGCGCCTGAATCAGGGCGATGACGCCGTCGATCACCTCGGCGGTGAGCCGGCCCACTTCCTGAATGGCGGCCAGCTCGGCGCTGTCCTTGGTCTGGCGGGCGGCGTTGAACAGATTGGGCAGGGCCTCGCCCACCACTTCGATCGTGGGACAGGCCGCGGCCAGCGCGCTGAGAAAACGATAGCTGTAGCCGCGATCGCCCACGCCGTAAAAGCCCACCCGCCCGCTCACGCCCTCCGAGTCGAGCAGATCGCGGAACAGGGCCACCGTGGCGGCGAAACGGTCGTTGTTATGCGCTTTCATGTACTCGATCAGGTTGAATTCGTTCCACAAGCGCAGGCGCAGACCGGTCGCGGCGCCGTTCTCCCGTTCGATCGGGGTGGTGAAGAGCACCGGCTCGGCGTCGCGGCGCCAGATCAGGGCCGCGCCCTCCAATTTAACGCCGCCGGTGAGATAGGCCAGGTCGCTGCTGGTGTCGGTGTCGCCCTGAACGACGATAGCATCCAAATGACGTTCCTGCATCAAACGAGGGATATCATTTTTCATAAAAACTCCGAGTTATTGGTTATTGGTTATTGGTTATTTATTGCGTGGTACGTACGCACCACGCATCACGGCTTTCTGGCCAAAATGGCGCTGGAACAGTCGGTGAAATCGGTGCTGCCGGGCTGCCAGCGGCGCTCTTCGTAGGCCAGGATCTGCCAGGAACGGAAGAGGGTGAGCAATTCGCCCGGCTGCAATAGAAATTCGGGACGGAAATCGGAGCCCATGCGCAGCAGATCGGTGTGCATGGAACGGTAGAGCACCATGCCGCCGGGCCGCAAAGCCGCGTCCATGTAGGCGAAAAGATCGCGGTTGAGGTAGCGGGCGACCAGGATCAGGTCATAGCGGCCAGGGTCGGGCCGCCAGAGTGTGAGATCGGCGTGGATCAGCCGCATCTGCGCGGCCACGCCCTGGGCCGCGGCCGCGCGGCCCAGTTGCGCCAGCGCTTCGGCGCTGATATCCACCCCATCCACCTCATAGCCAAGCCGGGCCAGCCATAGCGCATGCCTGCCGACGCCACAGGCCACATCCAGCGCCCGCCCGCCGGTGAGATAGGGCTGCATGCTCAGCACCCAGGCGCTGACCTCGCCGCCAGCCGAGTTGTGCCCCTGGCGATACCGCGCTTCCCAGCGCTCGCGGTCTTCCGAGGCCTGCTCGATGCTGGGGTGTTGTTCGATGATCGGGAGGATGGACAAGGCTTAGGCTCCTGTGCCTGCAAAGTCGCGAGCGCGCTTACCGATTTTAGCACGGCTGCGGTAGAATGGGGAATATCGCATGCATTTGCCTCGGCGCCGGCGGGGGCTCGTTGATGAGCGCCCGCCCCACAAAGGAGTTACCAAACGATGTCTGCACCCAAAATCAAGATCACCTACGCCACCCTCTCTGCCGACAACCCCGAGTTGCACGCGGCCTATGAGGCGGCGGCGGCCAAAGTCAAGAGTGAGTTGGGCCGCACCTTTCCCCTGCTCATCGGCGGGGAAGAGCGCCGCGCCACCGAGACCTTCCGCGACACCAGCCCCATCGACGTCAATCTCACCCTCGGCTATTTCCAAAAGGGCAGCAGCCAGGACGCGCTCGACGCCATCGCCGCGGCCCGGCGCGCCGCGCCCGCCTGGGGGCGCACACCCTGGCAGGAACGCGTCGCCCTCCTCCGCCGCGCCGCCGACCTGATGGACGAGCGCATGTTCGAGATCGCGGCGCTGATGAGCCTGGAAGTGGGCAAGAACCGCCTGGAAGCCCTGGGCGACATCGCCGAAACCGCGGATCTGATCCGCTATGCCTGCGACGACCTGGAAAAGCATGATGGCTATCGCCGCCCCCTGCTCTCCGAGACGCCGCGCAACCGCAATTTCAGCGTGCTGAAGCCCTACGGGGTGTGGGTGGTGATCTCGCCCTTCAACTTCCCGGCGGCGCTGGCCGGCGGCCCCACCGGCGCCGCCCTGGTCGCGGGCAATGCCGTCATCCTCAAACCGGCCACCGACACGCCCTACACCGCCTGGAAGCTGGCCGAGTGCTTCCGCGATGCCGGCGTGCCCGCGGGCGCGTTCAACTATGTCACCGGCCCCGGCCGCACCGTGGGCCAAACCCTGACCGAAAGCGACGCGGTGGATGGCTACACCTTCACCGGCTCGTACGATGTGGGCATGCGCTTGCTGCGCACCGTGGCGGCCGGGCCTTATCCGCGCCCGGTGGTGGCGGAGATGGGGGGCAAAAATCCGGTGCTGATCAGCCGCCACGCCGACCTGGACAAGGCGGCGATGGGCTGCATGCGCTCGGCCTTTGGCTTGCAGGGGCAGAAATGCTCCGCGGCCAGCCGCATTTATGTCGAGCGCCCTGTTTACAACGACTTCATGCACAAATTCCTGACTCTGACCGAGAAGATCAAAGTCGGCGATCCCACCCAGGCCGGTGTGTTCATGGGGCCGGTGGTGAACAAGAGCGCGTATCGGGATTATCAAATGTATGTGGACAAGGCCCGGCAAGGGGGCGAGATCGCGTTTGGCGGGGCCGTGCTGACGGATGGCGCCCTGGCCAATGGCTATTTCGCCGCCCCCACCATCATCAGCGACCTGCCCCTTGACCATGAACTCTGGCAGATCGAGATGTTCCTGCCCATCACCGCGGTGCATCCGGTGGATGATCTGGCCGCGGCCATGCGCCTGGCCAACGATCATGTCTATGGCCTCACTGCTGGCTTCTTCAGCGAAGACGCGCAGGAGCAGCAGTGGTTCTTCGACAACATCGAAATCGGCGTGTCTTATGTCAATCGCGCAGCCGGCGCTACCACCGGGGCCTGGCCCGGCTATCAGGCCTTCGGCGGCTGGAAAGGCTCCGGCTCCACCGGCAAGGCCGCGGGCAGCTTCTATTATCTGCCCCTGTACATGCACGAGCAGAGTCAGACGTTGGTTGGTTAGTGGGTTGGTTGGTTAGTGGGTTGGTTGGTTAGTGGGTTGGTTGGTTGGTTAGTTGGTTGGTTAGTTGCCATGTTAGCGCGAGTTCGTTTCCACTTTTCCCTTTTTGCCCTGCTCCTGCCCCTCCTCTTTCTGGCAGCTTGCAGCTTCACCGTGCCTCTGCCCGACCTGAACGGCGCGAATCCGGCCCCGGATCTCACCCTGCCCACGCCCGCCGGCGAGATGCTGTCTCTCTCCGACCTGCGCGGGCAGGTGGTGTTCGTCAACTTCTGGGGCACTTACTGCCCGCCCTGCGTCGATGAAATGCCCGATCTGCAAGCCACGCAAAATGTTCTGGCCGGCGAGCCTTTCCTCATCCTCGGCGTCAATGTCGAAGAAAGCCCGGAGACTGTGATCGCCTGGACGAGCGAACATGGCATCACCTTCCCGCAGGTCATCTCCGACGACGGCACCATCAACCCGACGCTCAACCTGCGGGTGATGCCCACCACCTGGTTCATCGACGCCAACGGCATCCTGCGCGGTCGCATGGAAGGCCAGATGGACGCTAAAACCGCCGAGAAAATCGCACGCATCCTGTTAGATAGTAGATATTAGATATTTTTGAGAGAAAGGATTCAGTATTCAGTATTCAGTATTCAGCATCCAGTATCCAACCATGCTTCCAGCCTCCGAACAACTTGCCATTCTCATGCGCGGCGTCGATTTTGGCGACGCCCAAACCTATCGCAACATGGAAGCCGAGCTGCGCCAGCGCTTGCAAGAAAGCATCGCCTCGGGCCGGCCTCTCACCGTCTACTGCGGCTTCGATCCCACCGGCTCTGATCTGACCCTGGGCCACACCGTGCAGATGCGCAAACTGCGCCTGTTCCAAGACCTGGGCCACGATGTCACCTTCCTGATCGGCACCTTCACCGCTCTGATCGGCGACCCCAGCGACAAGGACACCGCCCGCCCCCAACAAACCGAGGCGGAAGTGGCGGAAAAGGCCCGCACTTTCACCCAGCAGGCCTTCAAGATCCTCGATCCGGCCCGCACCACCATCCAATACAACGCCAACTGGCTGGCGCCCCTCAGCTTCAAGGATGTGATCGGGCTGGCCAGCAACTTCACCGTGCAGCAATTCCTCAGCCGCGACAACTTCGCCAAACGCTATGCCGCGGGCGAGGCCATCTGGCTGCACGAATTCTTCTACGCGCTCATGCAAGGCTACGACGCCGTCGCCACCGCCACCGACGTGCAGATCGGCGGCACCGACCAGCTCTTCAACCTCATGGCCGGGCGCAAACTGATGGAATCGTTCGGGTTGCGCCCGCAGGTCGTGCTCACCCATCCCATCCTCGTCGGCACCGACGGCCACGAGCGCATGGGCAAAAGCCGCGGCAACTACATCGCCATCAACGACTCGCCCGCGGACATGTTCGGCAAAACCATGTCGATCCCCGACCACGCCATGCGCAACTTCGCCGACCTCGTCACCTCCTGGCATCCCGATTTCATCGCCGCGCGTTTTGCCGCGCTTGCTGCCGGCGAGGTGCATCCCCGCGACCTCAAGATGGAACTGGCCCGCGAGATCACCGGCCTTTTCTATCCCCCGGCAGATGTGGCGGCCGCCGAAGCCCACTTCATCCGCACCATCCAGCGCAGCGAACTGCCGGAGGAAATGCCCACGCTGGTGGTGCAGCCCGGCGACACCATCATCGACCTGCTGGAACGGGCCGGCTTCTCGTCCAGCCGCAGCCAGGCCCGCCGCGACATCGAAGGCGGGGGCGTGCGCGTCGATGGCGAAGTCATCGCCGACATCCAATGGCAGGGGCAGCCTGGCCCCGCGGGGCTGGTGCTGCAAAAAGGCAAGCGCCGCTTCATCCGCCTGCTGCCCGGCGCATGACTGTTCGGTCGAACGCACGTCACAGCCTGGCCCTGCACAGCCCCTGCTGGGCGCAGGCCTTTCGCCCCGGCGTGGTCGCCGCCATGCACGGTCTGGCCACGCGGCTGGGCCTGGATGTGACCCTGCCCCGCGGCCAAACCTGCTGCGGCCTGCCGGCCTGGGATGCGGGCGAGATGGAAGCAGCCCGGGCCGCGGCGCGGCGCAGCCTGCGTCTCTTCCAGCCCTTCATGAAGGTGCTGACGCCTTCGGCCGGCTGCCTGCGCATGTTCCACCACCACTTCCCCGATCTCTTCGCCGGCCAGCCAGAGGCCGCGGCTGCCCTCGATCTTGCCCGCCGCAGCCAGAGTTGGGCCGCGTTCCTGGATGCCGAGATCGGCGCGGAGGCGCTGGGGCTGCGCTTTTCCGGGCGCATTGCCTATTTCCAGCCCTGCACGCAGGCAGATGCAGGCCCGGTGCAGCGGCTGCTGGCAGGGGTGCGCGGGGCCTCCCTCGTCAGCGCGGCCACGCCGGTCTGTTGCGGGTTCGGCGCCAATCTCAGTTGGCGGCAGCC
Organism: Caldilineales bacterium; assembly: GCA_013360575.1. Classification (GTDB taxonomy): domain Bacteria; phylum Chloroflexota; class Anaerolineae; order J102; family J102; genus JABWBG01. The sequence continues at coordinate 239 of JABWBG010000172.1, read as the reverse complement.
TGATCTGGCGCGGGTGCTGGGCGAGCAGACTGTCGCGGCCCTGCGTCTCAGCGGGGCCGACCTCTGCGTCACCGATGACGCCGGCTGCCTCAGCTACCTCGCGCCCCTGATGGCGAAGCTGCAAGGCCCGCCCCTCTATCACCTGGCCGAATTTTTGGCCGCCGCCTGAACCATGCTTGCCGATGCCGCTACCCGTCGCGCTCTGCGCCGTTTGCAGCGGGCCGCCGCGGCCACTGCCC
>JABWBG010000171.1 GCA_013360575.1 Caldilineales bacterium | reverse complement strand
GCTCAGCCTCACGCCTCTGGCGCCCGATCTGCCATCGGCCGCGGCGCGGGAGTTCGCCCGCTGGCCCGCGTATGACCGCGCCCTGCGCCAGGTCGCCGCTGATCTCGCTGCGCCCCTGATCGATGCCGGCGCCGGGCTATCTGGCCGCGCGGCCTGGCTGCCTGACGGCGTGCACCTCTCCGCCGAGGGTCAGGCTGCCGTCGCCGATCGCGTGTGGCATGCCCTGCAGCATCCTGATCTCGCGCCCACCCTTCCCCTGCAAACCCAGGCCTCCTATGCCAACATGGCCCCCGCGCTGGACTGATCAGCGCCGCCTAATCGTCAATATCGCGCGGTTCAGTGAGCAAACGCAGGCCGTCGAGGATCTCCCGAACCCGTTTCGGCGATAGCGTCCCCAAATATTCAGTAAGATCACGTTTGTCCACCGTATACATTTGGGAGACAGTGACGACGCTCGGTCTGGGCAGATTCGCTTCCCCCGCTTCCAGAAGCACGTTCCCCGGCGCTTCAGCCCGCCGCAGATTCGATGTCAGCGCACAAACGACCACGGTGTTGATACGGCTGCGATTGAAAACATTATTCTGCACCACGACATATGGGTGGCGATACCCCGGCCCAGAGCCGGAAGGATCGCCCAGATCCACCCAAAACACATCTCCCTGCCGGATCACCATTCACCCTCAACCTGTTGGCGTTGCTTTTGTCGCATCCTCGCCGCGGCCAGTGGTTCCTCCTCAGTTTCCGCTTCATAGACGGCGTTGAGGGCTGCGAGCAGATCACGATTTTCACGCCGCGCCAGATACGCTTCGATGGCGAGGACGAACAAGCGGCTACGCGGGATCTGCAACTCGTTGGCGAGGTCGTTCACCTGGCGATACAATGATTCTTGGAGTGAGATAGCGGTCTTGATCATGCCGGAAGTATACCAGAACAGAATACCAGTGGTATAATTCCATTGCATACTTCAGGCTGTTCGCCCGGCTTCGTTTGATCCCCCCTGCTCGTTTTCCGCCTCCCATGCCAACATGGCCCCCGCGCTGGACTGAAATCACCGACGCCGCTGTGCTGGCGGCCATCGCCCGCGTGCCCCGGCACCGTTTTGTGCCGCCAGAGTGGCAGGAGCACGCGTACGAAGACCGGCCCCTGCCCATCGGCCACGGCCAGACCATCTCTCAGCCCTTCATCGTCGCCCTGATGACTCAGTCGCTCGCCCTGAAGTCTGAATCGAAAGTGCTGGAGATCGGCACCGGCTGCGGCTATCAGACGGCCATTTTAGCGGAACTGGCCGGGGAAGTGTATTCGGTCGAGGTGGTGCCTGACCTCTCGCGACGGGCCGGGGAGACGCTGGCGGGGTTGGGCTATACCAACGTGCATCTGCGCGTGGGGGATGGTTGGGACGGCTGGCCGCAGCACGCGCCCTACGATGGCATCATCGTCACCGCCGCCGCGGCAGAGTGGCCGCCGGCCCTGCTGGCGCAGTTGGCCGAGGACGGGCGCATCCTCATCCCCATCGGCCCGGCGGGCTGGGATCAATTCCTCTGGCAAGGTGTGAAACGGGGGGGCGAGGTGCACAAACGCTGCCTGGGGCCGGTGCGGTTCGTGCCCCTGGTCTCGCCCGACCTGGAGACAGAGCCATGACCCCTGTACACGTCTGCTATTACCCGTCTCCCATCGGCCTGATCGAGATCGCCGCCGCGGGCGAAGCCATCACCTCGCTGGCTTTCGTGGCGCAGCCAGGCGCGGACGCGGCCCCGACCCCATTGCTGGACGAAGCCATCCGCCAGCTTGCCGCGTATTTTGCCGGCGTCCGGCAGACGTTTGACCTGCCCCTGGCCTTGCAGGGCAGCGCCTTCCAGCGGCGGGTGTGGTCGCACCTATTGACCATCCCCTACGGGCGCACCTGCTCCTATCAGGAAGTGGCCGAGGCCCTGGGCCAGCGCAGCGCCATCCGGGCGGTGGGCGCGGCCAATGGCCGCAACCCCATCGCCATCATCGTGCCCTGCCACCGTGTGATCGGCAGCGACGGCAAACTGGTGGGCTATGGCGGCGGTCTCTGGCGCAAGGAATGGCTGCTGCATCATGAGGGCAGCCTGCTGATTTGAATTCGTCGCTCCAAACTCAAACCAAACCCTAAAGGTTTTTAAAACCTTTAGGGTTTTTTGCGAATAAAAGATAAAATTCGTGACGAAGGGTCACGCTGTCACAGCTTGGCGCAGTTTTTGCAGCAGCATTGCCTCTGGCGCCGCGCCTTCCTGATGAACCGTCTCGTTGATCACGGTGCGCGGCACGCCCATGACCTGATAGCGATCGGAAAGCTCGGGGAATTCGGTCGCTTCCACCATGTCGGCGGTGACGCGGGGGCTGGCATAGGCCAGATGGTGGGCCAGGATCACCGCCCGCGGGCAGTAGGGGCAGGTGGGCGTGACGAACACCTGGATGTGCAGATCCTCTTCCAGCGTATCGAGGAAGGCCTGCGTACTCGCCTGCAACTGCGGCGCGGTTCCCCCCACGGTGTAGATGGCATCGAGCAGGGACATGAACTCGTATCCGCTGGGGATGCCGTAAAAACGGATGCCGTAATCGGTATCGCCGCTGCCATTGGCGGCGACGACGGCGATGGCCGGGGCCTTGTCCAGCCCGTAGGCGGCGATGGCTGCATCGCTCAGATCGTGGTGCGCGACTGTGATCTGCTCGGACAGCGCGGCCAGTTCCTCGGCCAGGCCCAACACCTCTGGGCAATACAGGCAATCATCGGCGCTGGTGGCCACGATCAATTTGACCGGGCCGGTCAGTTTGCTTGCGAATTGGCTGCGGACGGCTTCGGCGTCCTCATAACTCAACAATGCCATGGGGCGTGCTCCTTGTTTGACGATAGACGATAGACGATAGATGAGAGACGAGAGATGAGAGATGAGAGATGAGAGACGAGAGATGAGAGATAATGGTGACGCGTGATCCATCGTCCATCGTCTATCGTCCATCGTCTCCCATCCATGGTCCAATCCTCAGATGCGGCGGGCGCGGGGGATGTTACATCCCCTTGACGCCCGATTTTTGCCGGTGCTATACTGCGCCTGGCCGCGCAACTGCTGGCCCCAGGTGTTCATCACTCCCACTGTCTGGTGATAAGAGGAGGCCTCATGCCTGACCCCACACCCCCCAAACCGATGAAAGCGCCGGTGCCCCTGTCCGCGGTGCCCGGCATCACCCCGGCGCAGATTGCGGCGCTGGCAACCTACTGGATCGACAGCGTTCAGGAACTGCTGACCTACGCCGACGACGTGGCCGATGGTCGTTCCCACCTGATGGCGGTGCTGGGGCTGGACGCAGCGGGGCTGGAGGGGCTGATCAAGCGCGCCCGCGGCGTGGCGCCCCGCTCCCGCGGCGCGGACAAACAGCGGGAGGAGGAGGCGATGGCCGCGGACTATGACACCGGCGCGGTGCCGCCCCCCCCGCAGATGCGCGCCGGCGAGAAATTTGACACCATCCCCTTCGCCGGCGCCTTGCCCGCGGCCGTGAACTATGCCGATCGCCTGCCCCCGGCCCGCAATCAGGGCGCTCGCGGCACCTGTGTGGCCCACGCCGCCGCGGCCGTGCGCGAGTTCATGGAGATCCAGGCCGGCGCCAGCGAGGCCCACGAGATCGACCTCTCCGAACAGTTCATCTACTGGTGGTGCAAGTCCAAAGACAATCTGCCCAACGTCGGCGGCACCTATCCCCACCTGGGCATGCAGTGCCTGGCCGATATCGGCGCGGTGGAAGAGGCGCTGTGGCCCTACAACGCCCGTCACCGTGTGGGGGACGAAGGTCAAGGCCCGCCCCCGGAGGACGCGCCCGCCCAGGCCTGGCGGTATCGCCTCAAACGCATGATCACCCTTGATCCCAAGGATGTGACCAGCCTGAAAACCGCGCTGGCCGATGGCAAGGCCATCCTCTTTGCCGTGCCGGTGTTCAATTCTTGGTATCAGAACCGCGTGACCCGCGTCCACGGCAAGATTGGCATGCCCATGCCGGATGAAAAAGCCAACGGCGCCCACGCCATGGCCCTGATCGGCTATGTGGATGATGCCGCCTCGCCTGGCGGCGGCTATTTCCTGCTGCGCAATTCCTGGTCGCCCTGGGGGTTCGAGAACCCGCTCGGCCCCGGTTATGGCGCCATCCCCTATGCTTTCCTGGCCGCGCACAACATGTCGGCCACCACCGGCGATCGCGCCTCGCTGGCCGATGTCTATCTGCGGGACAATGAGGCGCACCGGGGGGAGACGCCCAGCCGGGGCGAGCGTTTCGATAGCCCCGACCTGTGGCTGCGCCGCCGCAACGACGGCCAGGAAGGGCACGAGATGGCGCAGGCAGGCCAACCCAATTATCTGTACGTGCGGGCCTGGAACCTGGGCCCGGGGCCGGCCCGCAAGGTAAAGGCTGCGCTCTTCTATGCTCCCGCCTCCCCCGCCATCTGGCCCGACCTGTGGCAGCCGCTGGGCGAGACCTTCTTCCCCGACATCCCCGTGCAAGACTCGGCTGTGGCCGCGCTGGCCTGGACGCCCCCCGATGAGGGGCCTTTCTGCTTTCTCGCCCGCCTCAGCTCCCCCGATGACCCGGCGCAGTACGAGTGGTCGGTGCGCAACGACAACAATCTGGCCCAGAAAAACCGCATTGTGCTGACGTTGGGGCCGGGGCAGCGCGGCGAATTCTCTTTCCCCATTCGCGGGCTGCCCGGCAAAGTCACCCTGATGGAATTGCAGGTCGATCGCCGCGGCTTCCCCCGCGGGCGGGTGGAGCTGAAGATGGCCGAACGCCCGCGCATGCGCGGGGAGAGCCGACTGATCGAGGATGAGGCGCAGTGGGCCGATCTGGCGGCGCAGGCCACCGCTAGCGAACAGGTCACCCTGGCCATCACCGCCGACGCCGCCGCCCAACCGGGCCAGCAGGGCGAGGTGACGATCACCCAACGCTCCGGCGCCCTGCTCGTCGGCAAGCTGATCGTGCAGATCGTGGGCCGTTAGATCTATTGCACTGCGCCTCTCCCTCTCCCTCTTTCTCTTTCTCTCCCTCTTTCTCTCCCTCTTTCTCTCCCTCTTCTAACTGGTACGCAGCAGGCGCAGGCCGTTGAGCACCACGATCAGGGTGCTGCCCTCGTGCCCCACCACGCCCAGGGGCAGGGGGATGCCGATCACCAGCGTGACCACGATCAGGATCGCCATCACCGCCAGGGCAAAGGCCATGTTCTGGGCGATGATGCGCCGCGACCGCCGCGCCAGGGTCAGGGCCAGGGACAATTTGGAGAGATCATCTGACATCAGCACGATGTCCGCAGTCTCCAGGGCCACATCCGCGCCCGCCGCGCCCATGGCGATGCCCACCCCGGCCGTGGCCAGCGCCGGCGCGTCGTTCACCCCATCCCCCACCATCGCCACTTTGCCGCGTGTTTGCAGCTCGCGCACTGCCTGCACCTTGTCCGCGGGCAGCAGTTCGGCGAAGACTTCGTCGATGTCCAGGCCGGCGGCGATCGCTTCCGCCACCTGCGTGTGGTCGCCGGTGAGCATGACCATGCGTTCGATGCCGATCCGGCGCAGGGCCTGCAACGCGTCCGCAGCATGGGCCCGCACCTGATCGGCCACGGCAATGGCGCCCACCAGTGTATCATCCCGGTGGATCAGCACCGTGGTCTGCCCCGCGGCTTGCAGGGCGGCCACCGCCTCCGGCAGGGGCGCGCGGCCCTCCTGGGCATGATTCAGCCGGGGATTGCCGATGCTGAGGTTGTAGCCATCGACCACGGCCCGGATGCCCTTGCCTGTCGTCGATTGAAACTGCTCCGGCTCCACCAGATCCAGCCCCCGCGCCTGCGCGGCCCGCACGATGGCATGGGCGATGGGATGTTCGGAGCGGCGCTCGGCGCTGGCCGCCAGCCGCAGCAGTTCTGTCTCGCCGAGCTGGTCGAGCGGCAGGATCCCCATCACCTCCGGGCGGCCGGTGGTCAGGGTGCCGGTCTTGTCGAAGGCGATGGTATCGACTTGCGCCGCCGTCTCCAGGTGCACGCCCCCCTTGAACAGCACGCCGTGGCGGGCGCCGGCAGCAATGGCCGAGAGGATGGAGGCGGGAGTGCTGATCACCAGCGCGCAGGGCGAGGCCACCACCAGCAGGGTCATGGCCCGATAGAAGACATCCATGAAGGGCCGCTGCATCACCGCCACGCCCACAAGGATGACGAGGGCCACAGTCACGACCACGCCCACCGCGTAGGGATGGGCCAGGCGGTCGATCAGGCGCTGCGTGGGCGCGCGTTCGCTCTGCGCTTCGGCCACCAGTTCGATCACTTTGGCCAGGGTGGAGTCTTTCGCCTCCTTGGTGACCTGGACATCGATGCTGCCCTCCTGGTTGAGGGCGCCGGCGAAGACGTCATCCCCCGGCTGCTTGTTGACCGGCAGCGATTCACCCGTGATCGCGGCCTGATTCATCGAGCTTTCGCCCAACACGACCACGCCATCGACCGGCACCTGTTCGCCGGGGCGAACGACGACGATGTCGCCGGGCCGCACCATCTCCACCGGCACGCGCACCTCTGTCTGCCCGCGGCGCACCATGGCCTCTTTCGGGCGCAGCGCGGTCAGCGCGGCGATGGCGTTGCGGGTGCGATCCATGGCGTACTCTTCCAGGGCGCCGGAGAGGCTGAAGAGGAAAAGCAGGGTGGCGCCCTCGGCCCATTCGCCGATCAGGGCGGCGCCGATGGCCGAGGCGATCATCAAGAAATCGATATCGAGGACACGGCGCCGCAGCCCCTGCCACGCCTCCCGCGCCCCATCATGCCCGCCGGCCACGTAGGCCAGCAGGAAAAGGGGGATGTGCAGCCAGGGCAGGCTGGGGATCGGCTGCCAACGTTCGACTGCCCAGCCCGCCAGCAGGAAGATCAGAGTCAGCCCTGCCCACACCAGGCCCATGTTGCGCGCCCAAAAGCCCGGCCGCGGCTCTGGCGTGGGCGCGGGCCCATATCCCAGCTCGCTGATGCGTTTTTCCACGGCGGAGAGGGCTTCCGCTGTCTCGTAGTGCACGCCAACGACCCGCGCCGGCGCGTTGGCCGTGACTTTGTGCACCCCCGGAATGTGCAGCAGTTCCTCCTCCAGGCGGGCGGCGCAGTGGCGGCAGTCCACGCCGGCCAGCCCCATGGTGCAGTGGTGCATGCGCGCGCCCAGGCGGATGCCCAAATCCGCGGCGATGCCGTCCATCACGCGCGTATCGATCTGTTTGGGGTCGTACTGCAGGCTGAGGATGCCCCGTTCGAAATCGATCTGGGCGCTGTGCACGCCGGCGTGCGTATTCAGGGTGTCGAGCAGCAGGTCAGCGCACTCGCGGCCATCCTCCTCCGGCGCCGGCAGGGTGATGGCGGTTTCGTAGGCACGGTCAGGCATGGGCGAGATCTCTTGCACCGGCGCGGCCGGGCCTGGCCGCACCTGCACCCGGACGTGAGGGCCTGCTTACTCCTGGGTGCGGATCACCAGGATGGGGCAGGGCGCTTTGCGCAGCACCGCCTCGGCCACGCTGCCAAAAACCAGGCGACTGAGGCCGCCGCGGCCATGGGTCGATTTGACGATCAGATCCGCGGCGATCTTCTGGGCGTAGGCAACGATGGCGTCGGCCACGTTATCATCCTCGATCACAGTGGTGGTGACGTGGAAGCCCGCCGCCCGCAGATCCGTCGCCTTATTCTCGAGATAAGCTTTGGCCTCGTCGGTCAATTCGTCCATATCGATCATGGGCACGCTCATGCCGATTTCGGGGGTGATCACCGGCAAGGGCAGGCGCACCACTTGCAGGAGATGCACCTCGCAGCCCTCCTGCACCATGGCTTGCGCGGTTTCCAGGGCCTTTTCGGCCAGTTCGGAGCCATCGAGTGGGACAAGGAAGCGTTTGAACATCGGATCATCTCCTGGAGAGTGAACGGCTGAAGTCAACGCCCCTATTATCGCACGTTTTCCCTTGTTTTCATATGAGTCAGATCAGGTTTTGGGGCGCGGGCGCCGCGTCCTAGGCCTGATGCAGGCGGAAGAGTTGGGCGGGGCGGTGGTCGCCATAACGGTAGCGGCCGGTGGATTCCAGCAGGCCCAGGCCGAGGATCTTGCGGCGGAAGTTGCGTTTGTCCAGCGGCTCATTGAGGACTGTTTCATAGACCTTCTGTAACTCAGAGAGAGTGAATTCCTTAGGCAAGAGCAGAAAGCCCAAGGCGGTCCACTCCAATTTCCAGCGTAGCCGTTGCAGCGCATAGTGGAGAATGCGGTCATGGTCAAAGGCCAGGGGAGGCAAGCCATACATGCTCCACCAGCGCGCATTGACCGCATCCGACGCCCCTTGGATTTGCAGCCGCGCCACCTGATCGGCGCTGAGCAGGGCAAAGTAAGCAACTGTGATCACACGCGTGCGCGGGTCACGGTTAGGCTCGCCAAAGGTGTAAAGCTGTTCCAGGTAGACCTCGGTGACATTCGTCTCTTCGGCCAACTCACGCAGGGCAGCATCCTCCAGATCTTC
>JABWBG010000170.1 GCA_013360575.1 Caldilineales bacterium | reverse complement strand
CGAGCCGCCCCCCACCGCGCTCTCGCCCGGCCGCAGCGTCACCGCCAGCCCCGCGGCGATGAGCTGATCGGCCCAGGTCTGGGCGCGGCGGGCCAGCGCCTCCGCCTCGGCCCCGATCATCTGCCACACCGGGATCTCGGCCACGGCCTGCCCGCGGCGATAGGCCAGCAAAGTCGCCTGCAACGCGGCCAGGGTGCCCTTGTCCACGCGCAGCGCCCGCGCCAGCGGTTCCTGCTTCAATTCGGCGATCAGGTCGCGCTGGCCAACGATGATCCCCGCTTGCGGCCCGCCCAGCAGCTTATCGCCGCTGAAGGTGGTGGCGGCGGCGCCGGCCTGCACACTCTCCTGCACTGTCGGCTCGTGGGCCAGGCCAAAGGGTTGCGTATCGAGCAGCGCGCCGCTGCCCAGGTCGTTGAGCACGGAAATGGTATCGAAATACCAGGTTTCTTGCACCAGTTGCACCAATTCGGCCAGCGTCGCGGCCGCGGTGAAGCCGATCATGGCAAAATTGGAGGGGTGAACCTTGAGCAGGGCGGCGGTATCGCTGCTGAGCGCGGCAGCGTAATCGGCCACGCGGGTGCGGTTGGTCGTGCCCACCTCCACCAGCCTGGCCCCGCTCTGGCGGAGGATGTCGGGGATGCGGAAGCCGCCGCCGATCTCCACCAATTCGCCACGCGAGATCACCACCTCGCGGCCCGCGGCCACCCCGCGCAACAGCAGCATCAGGGCCGCGGCGTTGTTATTGACCACCAGCGCGGCTTCGGCGCCGGTCAATTCGCACAGCAGGGCTTCGGCGTGGCTGTAGCGGCTGCCCCGCCGGCCCTCGGCCAGATCATATTCCAGATTGCTGTAGCCCTGGCCCACGCTGTGCATGGCTTGCAGCGCCGCCTGCGACAGAGGCGCGCGGCCCAAATTGGTGTGGATGATCACCCCGGTGGCATTGAGCAGGGGCCGGATGGAGGGCTGCGCCCCCGCGGCCAGCCTGCTTTGCAGCCGCTCGCTCAATTCGGCCAGATCGGGCGCATCCTCGCCGGCGGCGATGGCCGCGCGGCTCTCCTCCAACAACTGCCGGATGGCAGACAGCACCGCGTCGCGGCCAAAGTGCGCCAGCGCCGCGGCCGTCGCAGGCTGTTCGAGCATTTTGTCCACGCTGGGGAGCTGGCGATACGGGTTCATGGCAGGGCAGGGCAGAGAAAATGCCGCCGGCGCAACAGCCAGGCGGCATGCAGTGGGCGAAAAGGGACTCGAACCCCTGACTTCTTCCTTGTAAGGGAAGCGCTCTAGCCAACTGAGCTATTCGCCCGTCATGGGACGATGGACGATGGGACCATTTTGACTTCGTCCACATCGGGGTGGATCGGATCCTCCAGGTGCCGGCGGCTCAGGTGCGGTGGCGGTAGGTGATGCGGCCGCGGGTGAGATCGTAGGGCGATAACTCGACCTTGACTTTGTCGCCGAGCAGGATGCGGATGTAGTACATGCGCATTTTGCCGGAGATGTGGGCCAGAACCGTGTGGCCGTTCTCCAGTTCCACGCGGAACATGGTGTTGGGCAAGGCTTCGATCACGGTACCATCGACCTCGATCTTTTCTTGTTTTTTGCTGCGGACAGGTGCGGTTTTTGCCAAGGGCTTGTCCTCCTTGTGGTGGGAATATTGGATGATGGACGTTAGACGTTAGACGATGGACGATGGATGATGGATGAGGGGATGATGGGACGACAGGCTCAGACTATCGTCTATCGTCTATCGTCTATCGTCCTTCGTCTAAAAAACGCTTGATTTTATAACGACTTCAGCGTAGCACAGTTCGCCGATTTTGACCAGTCTTTGCCCTGCGTCCTCAACCAGGGGCCGGACGCGTCGAGGCCGGAGCATGACGCCCCGGCCTCGACTGAAGATGCGTGTGACAGCTCAGGGCCGCGCGCAGCGCCGCACCCTGATGGCTGAGTTAGGGGATGTAGACAACGGTGAGCGTAGCAGCCTGACCCGCAGGCCAGCTTTCCATGGCGCCGATGTTGGTGCGCCCGGCGGGGCCGCTGGTCTGGACAGCCAACTGGCTATCGCCAGCCGCCCAGGCCGCGATCTGCGCGGTCACATCCACCGTCACGTCGGCCGGGCCGAGGGCCACGGGCAGGGCCGCGCTGGGGTTGAAGAAGCTCAGCGTGCCGGCCAGAGCGGCCGCGCCGGTGACCGTGGCCGAGTCGAAGGCCGAGACGTTGGTCACAGCCATCTCTTTGCCCAGCTGGCCGCTGGCGTTGGCGACGTTGCGCAGCGTCAACTGGGCGTCGACGATGGTGGCGCCGGCGGGCAGCATGCTGCGGTCGAAGGTGAGCAGGATGTTGTCCAGCCCGGTGGAGCGGGAGGTGAGGATGGCGGTGGCGTTGTAATTCACGCCCGCATCGCCGGTGTTCACCCAGGTGTCGGCGGTCAGGGGCAGCGCCGCAGTCTTCTGCACGGCCACGGCATTGCTGCTGACACTGCGCCAGGACGACAGGTACGGAGCGTCGGTGTAGCCGTTGTTGAAGAAGGTGAGGGTGGCCACGATGGGGCTGCCCGCGTCTTCATTCACGGTGGCCGAGAACCCGGTCTCGCCGCCTGCGCCGGTGGGCATGTAGTAGGCGAAGAGGAAGCCGTTGACCTCATCTGCGGCCACAGCGGCCATGGCGCTCAGGTCGGCGCCGGCGGCCTGCGCGGCCACGATGGCGGCGGCATCGCCGCCCACGGGGATGAGACCGCCGTAGGCGCTGCCGTCGACGTAGGTCGTGCCCGCGGGCAGGGCGGCGTAGCCGATGAAGCTATCCGCGCCGCCCACGTTGGTGCCCTCGAAGCTGAAGTCAACCGCATCGCCGGCTTCAGCCACATCGGCAGATGCGGCCGCTGCCAGGTCAAGCTCGTTCGCAGCATTCCACACCTTGACCTTGCCCCAGCTGCCATCCGCAGCCTGATCGACCACTTCGACGTGCAGGCCATAGTGCACCCAGTCATCGCCGGGGTGGCCAGAGCCGAGCGGCAGGCCGCCGACGGTGAAGCCCCAGAAGGCGGTGAAGTCATCACCGATGTGCATGCCATCGGCGGCCAGGCCGCGCACGCGGGTGGTGTAGACATCTTGGGCGGGGATGACGACCGAGGCGGCGCGATCCGCGCGGTAGACAGAGCTGCCGCCGGGGTAGACCCAGCCGGGCGTCGAACGCATGCTGTCGTGGAAGGCAGAGACGGCGGCGCGGCTGCCGTAGTCCATCACGGGGTTGGCATCCGCAGCGTAGTCGTGCAGGTTCCAGGCCGGGGTGGTGTCGAGGGTGAAGGCGCCGTCCATGGCGCTGCGGCGGTTGCTGAAGGCAGGCCCGGGCCGGCCGGCAGCAGGATTCCAGAAGCCGCCGCTCCACTCGATCGGGTCGTAGTGGGAATCGACCAGCAGCAGCTCACCCTTGGGGCCCATGGCCGGTGAGGCGAACTCACGTCCACCTGCAACCGCCTGGTTGTTGGAGTAGAGGGTGTTGCGATACCAGATCAACAGGCCGGGCACGTTGGCCGGGAACTTGTCCACTTTCCAGCCGATCTGGTCGTGGGCGAGGCTGTAGTATTGCCCGGTGTGGCCGTGCGAAGCGATGGAGCCGTGGTCGTTGCGCCACTCCAGCAGGTAGTAGTGCGGGGAGAGATTCTCGTACGGCACGACTTCCCAGCCCTCGAATTCCCAGTCGCTGACATCTTCCAGATCGCTCTCGTAGAGATTGGCGTCGCCATCATCGAGCGAGAAATTGTCCAGCCAGATGCCCGCGTTCTGCACGCCTGCGTCCGAGGTATAGAGGAAGCGAAGCATCACAGAAGCGCCGGCGTAGGCGCTGAGGTCGTAGGTCAGGCTGCCTTCGTAGGCGCCGGTCAAGCCGCCCTCGCCCATCCAGGCGGTGGAGCTGTTGGGATCGACGGTAGCGTACTCGCCTTCCTCGTTGAGCAGGTTGGTCCAAGTCGAGCCATCGGTCGAGATCTGCACGTAGGTGTAGTCCCAATCTTCTTCCAGGTTGAAGGAGGTGTCGAAGGTGAAGACGGGAGCAGTGGTTGCGGTCAGCTCGAAGCTGCGGCCCAAAGGCGAGACCAGGTTGTTGCCCAGGATGGAATGCAGACCCGCGCCATCGCCGGCCAGGTTGGGCACTTCCACGCCCTGGTCGGGCAGGTCGATCCAGACGGTATCCAGGGTATCAGCCGGGGTGGGGTCGGACTGGCCGATCATGAACTCCTGGGCAGGGCCATCGAAATCGATGCGGGTGGGGTCTTCCCAGCCGAAGAAGTAGCGCGCCCAGGGATTGAAGGGGGCCGGGTGCGAGCCGCCCAGATCGCCGCTCCAGGAACCGGAGGACATGACGATCCACTGGGCGGTGGAATTGGTGGTGACGCCGGTCTGGTCGTAGTAGTCGGGCAGGCCGATGTCATGGCCATACTCGTGCACCACCACGCCGATGTCGGCGTCTTCAGGCACGTGCGTGTAGTTGACGATGTAGATGTCGTCGCTCTCATCATCGGGGGTGTCCATGCCCTCGACCTGATAGCCGAGCTGCCAGCCCAGGAAGTTGCCTTCATCGTCGAACACGGGAACCCAGGCATCCCAGGAGTGCGCCCAGAGTTGCAGATTGCCGTAGGCGCCGCCGCCGGCCGAGTTGTCGATGCCGGCGTGGATGACCATGAAGTGATCGACGATCTGGTCGCCATCGGTATCGTACTGCGCCCAGTCGAAGTCGGGGTCGACCTCGTTCAGCTTCTTGGCCACGTCGATGACGAACTCGTTGCCGATGCCAGAGGGCGTGCCGCCGCAGGGATAGCCGGTGCCGTCCGGATCAAGCTCGTCGCCATCCCAGCCATAGTAGGCCACGGAATGGTCAAGCTGGAGCCAGTGCGGGTAGATGTCGCCGTCGATGGTGTACTGGCCTTCCGACTGCTCTTCGTACCAGTTGGTGGCTGAGATGCCGGTCAAATCCACGCCGGCGCCGCCGTTGAGGTCGGGGCGGACCACGCCCACGCCATTGCCGAACATCAGGTTCTGGTACCACTCGATGCTGAAGTTATCGGTCCAGATGGTGTTGTTATCGCCATCGAGCGAGGGATCGGGGATGGTGCCGTGCAAGGGGCCTTCCACGTGCAACAGCACCGGATTGCCCTCATCATCGGTGACGGGCGTCTCCAGATCGTCTTCGCAGACAGGGATATCATCGCTGCCGGCGAATTCGAAGGGGATCATCAACATCTTGGCTTCGCCGATCTCGGCCAGGCCCGCGGCTTTGGGGCTGAGACCGAGGGCCTCGGCCTGGCGCAGGGCAGCCATGCGCCGGGCGAAGGCGATGGGGTTAGGCCCGCTTTTCTCTTTCTTGGCGTAGAAGTCGCGGTACCAGGCATCGAGGGCATCGACCGCGCCCAACTCCACGCCGGCAGCCGCGGCCGCAACTTGATCATCGCGCGGGGGGCGCTCGTTGGGGAACTGACGCGGCTGGAACTGATCGATCAGCGCCCGTCCTGTCAGGGCGCCGGCCGCGTCGCCGTTGTCGAAGTCGCGGGCAGAGGCGGTGAGGGGAATGAGGGCCAGCAGCAACAGCAGCGCCGCCGCCAGCAAGATATTTCGTTTGCTAAACATGGGGATCTTTTCCTATGCGTGCGAGGGGGTGGCCCTTCTCTCAAGTGTTGTCGGTCATTTCGCGCCACATATTACACAAATTTACACGAAAAACTAAATTCGAAGTTATTTGTGAACAAATGAGCGGTTTTCCCTAAAACCAAAAAAACTCAAAGAGAAGACGACCTGGGGAGAAACGACACGGAAAACGGAAGTGTGTGAAGCGACACGGTGAAATCGAACTGACCGACATCATCAAAAATCATACATTATTTTCTTGCCCTTAGCAAAATCAAGTAAATTTATAAACTTCCCGGTATCGAACAATAGGCGCCTCCTGTTGGATTGTATACTCTTTTTTTGCGTTTTTTTGCGTGGTCGTACAAAAAGCTCGCGACGGTTTTGCGATTTTTGCATACCTTTTGCCGGTGGCGTACAGAGTCTAGACTGAAGCGCCGGGCTTGTCAAGAAGCGTAGGGGCGTGGGTGTAACGCCAGCCGGGTGATGGCTTATCGAGGGCCGCGTAGGGTCGAGGCCAGGGGGAAGGCCCTCTCGCTGCTGGCAAACAGCTCCCCCCGCTGGCCTCGACCCTACACGCATACCCTCGTCGATCGCCGTGATGCCTTTCAGCAGCCGGGCGGCGCGGGTCTCTCCCTTTTACCATCCCCGCCTTGCCATGCAGCCCAGGGGCGCGTACACTGCTCCCTGATGATCAGACTCCTTTTGGGCATTGCGCTTGTTTTGCTGGCGCCGATCGTGGCCGCGGCGGCTTTGCCGGCGCCAAACCAGGCTCTGGCCCGTGCCACCCCCAACCCGCCGGCCTTCATGCCCGGCCAGGTGCTGGTGGGCCTTGATCCCGCGCAGTGGCGCGAGAACGCGGCAGGCAGCGAAACCGCGCTGCTGGCCGCGGCCGGGCCTATCCTGGCGTGGGCAGCGGGGGATGTGATCCTGGCGCAAACGCCCGCGGGCGCGGAGTGGGCCGTGGCCCGGCGGCTGCAAACCTTGCCGGGCGTGCGCTGGGCCGAGCCGAACTATCTGGTGCAGGGGCTGGGCGCGCCCAATGACCCGCGCTGGCCCGAACAGTGGTGGTTGCAGCGCCTGGGCCTCGCCGCGGCCTGGGATATCGTCTGGGGCGACCCGCAAACCATCATCGCCGTGGCCGATACCGGCATCGATCTCGACCACCCCGACCGCCCACCCCTGTGGCGCAATACCGGCGAGATCCCCGCCAACGGCATCGACGACGATGGCAATGGCAAGATCGACGATGTGCACGGCTGGCACTGGTACACCCTGGCCAGCGGCAGCTACGGCGACAACGACATCCAAATCCCCACCGAGAATCAGCCCATTCCCAATCCGCGGGCGTTCCACGGCATGCACACGGCCGGGGCCATTGCCGCCCTCACCGACAATGGCGTGGGCGTGGCCGGCGTGGCCCGCGGCCCGCAGCTCATGATCCTGCGCGTGCTGGACGAGAGCGCCATCGGCAGCATGCTCGACGTGGCCAACGCCATCCGCTACGCGGTGGATCAGGGGGCCAGCATCATCAACCTCAGCCTGGGCTCTGCCACCTTTTCGCAGGCCCTGGCCGAGGCGACGGCCTACGCCGCGGCCCATGATGTGCTGTTGGTGGCAGCCGCGGGCAATGACGGCGGCCCTCCTCTCTATCCCGCGGCCCTGCCCGAAGTGATCGCGGTGGGGGGCAGCGACGCCGCCGATGGCCTGTACGCCCGTTCGAACCGGGGCGAATCCCTGGAGCTCGTGGCCCCGGCCACCGACATCCTCAGCACCTGGGCCAGTTCTTTGCGCGGGGGCTACCACACCCTCAGCGGCACCTCCATGGCCGCGGCCCAGGTCAGCGGCGCCCTGGCCTTGTTGCGGGCGCTGCGCCCGCAGGAGGATGCCGCGGCCCTACGGCAGCGGCTGATCGATTCCGCCCTGGATCTGGGCGCGCCGGGGTGGGATCCGGAATTCGGTTGGGGGCGTTTGCAGGTGGATGTGGCCGCGCAGCAGGCTGCCGAGGGCCTCGCCCTGACCCTGGCAGCGCAACCGGCGCAGGCCCGGCCCGGCGAACGGGTCGAGATCATGGCCGGCATCGTCGAGGGGGGCGCGCCGGCCCCTGTCTCTGGCTTGCCGGTGGCCATCGCCGCCGAATCGGTGACCGCGCTGACGCTGACCACCGCCGCCGGTCAGGCGCGGGTGTGTCTGCCGGCCCCGCACCTCGCCGCCGGCCAGGAGTGGATCATCCGGGCGCAGTGGCACGGACAGGAGGCCACGGCCGTCGTGGTGCTATTGCCCTCGCTCACACCCACCCTCACGCCCACCCTCACGCCCACGCCCACACAGACCAACACGCCGACCCCGACACCCACACCGACCGGTACGCCCACGCCCACACCCACCGCGGTCACCGGGCAGGTCTTCTATCTGCCCCTGCTCTGGTTAACCAAGTGAGTTGCACGACCGCCCAACGATTCAGCGCAATAGCGAATCGCAGCAGGCGGTCGTGCAACTCACTTGTGCAGGCGGTCGCGACTAAGTGAGTTGCACGACCGCCCAACGATTCAGCTCGATAGCGAGTCGCTGCAGGCGGTCGTGCAACTCACTTGTGCAGGCGGTCGTGCAACTCACTTGCGTGGACAGATCAGGCCCTGCCCCGTGGCGCTGAGGTGGACGGCGTACACCTGGCCGGCCACTTCGACCGTGACCAGGAAGCCGGGCGTCGGCTGTGGGGCCGCGGTTCCGCTGTGGGAGGAGGCAGGCAGGCAGCCCAGGCCACGGTCGGGCCAGATCACCGATTTGACGCCGCGCACCTGCACTGTGGCGAGAGGCGCGTCCAGCACTTTGGCCGCGAGGGCGCGGGCCTGAGCCGCGGCGCGGGCGTGCTGCGCCTGCTCGTCGGGCGATGTTGGGGGTGCGGCAGGCGGGAAGAGGGGTTCGGGCAGCGGCACCGGCGGGGTGAAGTCGCGGACAGG
>JABWBG010000169.1 GCA_013360575.1 Caldilineales bacterium | reverse complement strand
CACCCTCGGCGCCGCCGTGGAAGCTGACGACGACGATGTCGTGAGCGGCGGCCAGGCTGCGCACCAGGGCGGCGGCGGTCTCGTGGTCGTTGACGTAGTGGCTGGTCTGGCTGGTGTGAAAGCCGATGACGGCGACCTTGAGTCCGTTCACGGTCAGGCTGGCCACATCACCCGGGCGGCCGCTGTGGGCGATGCCCTGCTGGTCCAGCAGCTCCTCGGTCCGGCGGCGGCAGACGTCGCCGAAGTCGCCGGCGTGGTTGTTGGCCGTGCTCATCACGTCGAAGCCGGCCGCCTTGTAGTACTTCGCGTAGCGGGCGGGGCTGCGGAAGGCGTAGCAGGAGCCGGGGGCGGCGTCGGGGCCGCACGCGGCCCAGGCAGTGAAGCCATCCTCCAACACCAGGCCGATGGCGGCGACCGGTTGCAGGCCGTCGGCGTCAGCCGCGGCCTGTTCCCTGGCGATCTGCACCTGGGTGATGCGGGGCAGGGTGGGGGCAGCCATGTCGGTGTGCGCAGTCAGGCCACGGTGCGGATGTCGATAATCTCTTGATCCGGCACCTGAGCGAGCGCGGCCTGCACTTCCTCGACGCCGACATGGGGGATCTTCAGCACCATGTCGTAGGAATCGGGCCGGCGGGGGCTGGGAAAGCTGCCAATGCCCATGATCCCCCAGCCCTTCTGGGCTATGACCGTGGTGAGTTTGTTGAATTCGCCCTTGCGATTGGGCATGCGCATCGTCACCCGCACCCCCTCGGAGGGGAGGCCCAGCATTTCCTGGAAGGCCTGCAGCATGTCGGTCTCGGTGAGGATGCCGATCACCACCTGGTCATCTTCCACCACCGGCAGGCAGCCGATTTTGTTGTCGGTGAGGATGCGGGCGGCGCGTTCGATGGTGCGGTCAGGGGAGATGGTGATCACCTGTTCTGCGCGCAGCATGATCTTGGCCGCGGTCAGCCGGCCCAGGTAGCGGGAGATCTCCCACACGTTGAGGCTGCCGAGATCGTCCGGTTTCATGGCCAACTGCTGCCGGGTGATCAGCCCCAGCAGGCGTTTGCCATCCCCGGCCACCGGTAGGTGCCGGATGTTGTTCTCGGCCATGATGTTCTGGGCCTCGGTGGCCAGGGTGGTGGGCGAGATCAGGATCGGGTGTCGGGTCATTCGGTCTTTGACCAGCATGGGAAACCTCTCAGGCAGGGAACGTGAAAACGTCAGGGTGCGATCACGGGATCGAAGGAGCGCAGGGTTTCGGGGGGGATGTGGCAGAGGATGCGGTGCCCTGTTGCCACTTCTTGCCAGGGCGGGGCGGTGGTTTCGCACACCTGGCCCCCTTCCGGGGCAAAGGGGCGGCGGGGACAGCGGGTGTGGAAGCGGCAGCCGCTGGGCGGGTTCAGGGCGCTGGGCACGCTCCCTTCCAGGCGGATCTGTTTTTGCTGCGCTTTGGGGTCGGGGATGGGGACGGCGGAGAGCAGGGCCTCGGTGTAGGGGTGATAGGGGGGGGCGTAGATGGCGTCGGCGGGGCCGATCTCCATGATCTGCCCCAGATACATCACGGCCACGCTGTCGGAGAAGAAGCGGACGACGCTGAGGTCATGGGCGATGAAGATCAGCGTGGTGTCGAGGTCGCTCTGCACTTGCAGCAGCAGGTTGAGGATGGCGGCCTGCACCGAGACATCGAGGGCGCTGACCGGCTCATCGCACAGCACCAGGTCGGGGCGGCTGGCGAGGGCGCGGGCGATGCCGACGCGCTGTTTCTCGCCCCCGCTGAGTTGTCGGGGCAGGCGGTCGTAGTAGTTTTCGCCCAGGCGCATCGCCTGTAAGAGTTTCACCACCTCCTGCCGCACCTGCGCTTTGGACGCCACGCCGAAGCGCAGCATGGGCCGGGCGATCTGCTGGCCAATGGTGTAGGAGGGGTTCATGGTCGAATCTGGATTTTGGAAGACCATTTGCAACTCTTGGATCAGCTTGGCGTCGCGGGTGGTGATGTCGCCGGTGATGTCGAAGCCGAGGAATTCGGCTTTGCCGGCGGTGCTGTTCTCCAGGCCGATGATGGTTTTGATCAGGGTGCTCTTGCCGCAGCCCGATTCGCCCACGATGCCCAGGGTGGCGCCCTTGGGCACGGCGAAACTGACGTTTTCCACCGCCCTCACCTGCCGTTTCTCGCCCAATCCCAGCACATCCTTGAGGGAGGAGCCGCTGACGGGATAGTATTTGGTCAGATTTTTCACTTCCAGGATCGGCGCCCGCTCCTCTTCCCGTTTCTTCACGGTGGGCAGTTCGATCTCTTCCGAGGGCTGCCAGGCGGCGGGGTCGATCTCTTCGGCGAAGTGGCAGCGCACCTGCACGCCGTTGGCCAGGGTGCGCAGGGCGGGGCGCTCTTGGATGCATCGCTCGCGCCGATAATCGCAGCGGGGGCCGAACACGCAGCCGGCGGGGCGGCTGTTGGGCGGGGGCACGCGCCCGCGAATGGGATAGAGCAGGCTGCTGGCCTTGTCCGCGCCCAATTTGGGCACGCAGCGCAGCAAGCCCTGGGTGTAGGGGTGCTGTGGGCGTTCGTACACCGCGGCGATGGTGCCCCGTTCCACCATCTCGCCGGCGTACATCACCCCGATTTTGGTGCAGACGCGCGCCACCACGCCCAGGTTGTGGGTGATGTACATGATGGCGGTGTCGAAATCGCGGCGCAAGTCCGCGATCAGGTCCAGCACCGCCGCCTCCACCGTCACATCCAGGGCGGTGGTGGGTTCATCCATGATCAGCAGGGCGGGGTTGTTGAGCAGGGCCATGGCAATGACCACGCGCTGCTGCTGGCCGCCCGAAATCTGATGGGGATAACGGCGCATGACGTTGGCGGCGTCGGGCATGTACACCCGCTCCAGCATGTCGATGCAGCGCCGCTCTGCTTCTTTGGCGCCGAGGCCGCGGTGCACGGTCAGCGCCTCTTTCAACTGGTCGCCCAGGCGCATGGAGGGGTTCAGCGCCTGCATCGGGTCCTGGTAGACCATGGCGATCTGGTCGCCGCGCAGTTTGCGCAATTCCTCTCCCTTTTTGCTCACCAGATCCTGGCCCTGGAAAAGGATGCGGCCCCGTTTGACATAACCGTTGGCGCCCAGGAAATTGAGGATGGCCCAGGAGACGGTGCTCTTGCCGCAGCCCGATTCGCCGACGATGCCATGCGATTCCCCACGGTGAATATCGAAGGAAACATTTTGTACTGCCTCGATCTCGCCGCCCCGCACCTTGTAGGCCACGGCGACATCATCCAGCTTGAGCACGGGGGGTGCTTTTCTTTCCACGGTCATGGCGCTCCTCTATTTTTGGTAGCGGGTGATCTCTTCGCGCAGGCCATCGGCAAAGAGGTTGAGGCCAATCACCAGCGAGGCAATGGCCGCGGCGGGCCAGATCATGGCGATGGGGTTGGAGAAGAGGCGGCCGCCGGCGCGGGCGTCGTTGACCATGTTCCCCCAGTCCGGGTCGGGCGGGGGCAGGCCGATGCCGAGGAAGCCGAGGGTGCCGATGGCGAAGATGGCGTAGCCCACCCGCAGCATGGCATCGACGAGCAGAGGCCCGCGGGCGTTGGGCAGGATCTCGCGGAACAGGATGTACCAGACGTTTTCGCCCCGTGTTTCGGCGGCGCGGATGTAGTCACGCGTCTTGATGTCGAGGGTGAGGCTGCGCACCAGCCGCGCCACCCCCGGCGCGCCGGTGATGGTGATTGCCAGGACTACCACCAGGTCGCCCTGACCCAGGGCGGCGATGACCACCAGATAGAGCACGATCACCGGGAAGGCGATCAGTGCATCCAGCACTTGCATGATGGCCTGATCCCACCAGCCCCCGCGATACCCGGCATTCAGGCCCAGCACCGAGCCCAGCAGCAGCGAGCCCAACACGCCCCAGATGGCCACGCCGCCGGGGATGACGATATTGCCGTCGGGCAGACGGGTTTTCAGCAGGATGACCTGCGTGCCCTGCATCAGCCGGCTGGCGATATCCCGGCCCAGGTGGTCGGTGCCCAGCCAGTTGGTGGGATTGGGGCGCAGGTTCTGGGCGAAGAGGGAGGAATTGGGGGGGTAGGGCGTCCAGAACAGGGAGAGGAGGCCGATGATCAGCCAAAACAGGACGATGCTCAGTCCGACCGTGGCTACGCGCGACTCGAAGATGATGGAAATGCCTTGCCACCATTGTTGCAGCCGTGCAGGCCGGCGGGAAACGCCTGCGGTTGTTTGTGCTACGGTCATAGAAGGCTCCAGTGGTCAGTGGTCAGTGGTCAGTGGTCAGTATTCAGTATTCAGTATTCAGTATTCAGTATTCAGTATTCAGTATTCAGTATTCAGTATTCAGTATTCAGTATTCAGTGTTCGGTATTTGGTATTCGGGTAACAATTCATCTTATTTTGTCATTGCGAGGGGCGATAGCCCCGAAGCAATCCCCAACGCTGATTGACACCCACAAAATTGACGAATCACCTTGGAGATTGCTTCGCTGCGCTCACAATGACACATCATGTGAACTGAACACTGAATACTGAACACTGAATACTGAATACTGATTAAGCGTATCGAATCCGCGGGTTGAGGAAGGTATAGGCCAAATCGCCGAGGATGCGGGTGATTACGGCGATAGTAACGGTGAGCATGGCTGCGGCTTCGACGGCATTGAAATCGCCGAAAATCGCCGAATCATAGATATATTTGCCCAGACCGGGGAAGCCGAAGATCACCTCCACCACCACCACGCCGCCGATCAGCCAGTTTACATGCAGCATGATCACCGTGATCGGGGCCATGAGGGCGTTGCGCAGGGCGTGGCGCAACACCACGCGGGGGTAGGGCATGCCCTTGATGATCGCCGTGCGGATGTAGGGCGCGGCCATCACCTCCACCATGCTGGCGCGGGTCATCCGGGCCACATAGCCCAGTTCCACCGCGGTCAAGGTCATCACCGGCAGGGCCAACAGGGTGGGGTCGCGGAAAATGGCGTCGGCGCTGGTGAAGATCGACGCGGCCGGCAGCACGCGCAGCCACACCCCGAAGATCAGGATCAGAAATACGCCGGTGACGAACTCAGGCGTGGCGGTCGCGCCCAGACTGGTGACGGAAATGAAGCGATCCAGCGGCTTACCTTCGTTGATCCCGGCCAGGATGCCGAAAAAGAGGGCCAGGGGCATGACGATGAGAAAGGCCACGCCCGCCAGCACCAGGGTATTGCGCACGCGCGGGAAGAGGGTGACGGCCACCGGCCGCCCGGTCTGCAGCGATTGCCCCGCGTCCCCGCGGGTCAGCCCCTTGCGCAGGGGGATGTACTCACGGGGGCCATCCCCTTCCCGGCGAAACCCGGCTTTGGTGCGGATCCACACCGTCTCGCCGGAACCGCGCACCCATTTCACCGCCCGATTGTCTCGATCCACCCCCCAGAAGACCTCCGCCCCCGTTTCATCCGCTTCCCATCCGCCGCTGGTCAGGTGCTCTGTGGCCGAGCCATTCGGCTGGCGGCGCAATTCAAACAGCCGCCCCTCCTTCAATTGCCAGCGGGTGAATTGGCCGTTCACATCGGCCCACCATTCCGCCTCTCCGGTCTGTTCATTTTTGATCGTGCGCAGGGGGTAGCCCACCAGCGTGCTGGCCCGGCGATCATTGCCGATCAGCCAGTCCAGATAGCGCTGCCACGCCGGCGCGTCCAGCCCCAACTGGGCGCGGTAGGAAGCGCGTTGCTCCGGGGTCGATTCGATCCCCAAGATTTTGACGGTGACATCCCCACTCCCCACCTCCAACAGAAAAAACAGCGTCGCCGATACCAACAACATGGTCACGACGGTGCCGATCAGGCTGCGGATGATGAATCGGGCCATGGGTGCCCTCCTTGATCAGGGCGGCGGCGCCCTCTTTTCAGGGCGGCGAGGGCTGGGACGCCGACGCAGGGGCGGCTGGACGAGCCGACCGCCCCTGCGTCAGCGTTTGCGGGGTGGATTAAGCGTCCTTCCAGACGTCGTTCATCAGGTAGTAGGCGGTGGGGTGCGCTTTCACGTTCTGGAACTCGGAACGGGTGATGTTCCACACGTTCTTCCAGTAGGAGTTACCGATCGGCCCCCGATCCTGCATGATGTCTTCCAGCTTGCACATGATGGCGCGGCGGGCTTCCACATCCAGCGTGGCCTGGGCCTGGCGCAGCAGCGTGGTGAATTCCTCGTCGAACCAACGGGTTTCGTTCCAGGCGCCGATCGACTCCTCGGTGTAGGCCAGGGGCAGCACCATGGTGGCCAGGGGGCGGTGCGTCCAGGAGGTGATGCCCAGATCAACCTCGGTCCAGCGATCCCAGTAGCCGCCCGGATCGGTGATATCCAGGGTGATGTCGAACCCCGCGGGCGCGGCCAGTTCCTTCAGCGCCTGCGAGATCTCCGGTTCCGCCTGATCGTTCTTGGTGGCCAGGGTGACTTTCAGGGGCAGAGAGATGCCTTTCTCCGCGGCGTAGGCTTCCAACAGCTTGCGCGCCTCGTCGGGCTGGTAGCCGGGGATGGGGCGCTCGCAGTATTCGGGATGGATGGGGGCCATGTGCGCATCCAGCGAGAGCGCGCCCTCGCCGAAGTAGCTGAGCTGCAAGATCTTGGCCCGATCCTGGCACAGTTTGAGGGCGGTGCGCACGCGGTTGTCGCTCCACGGCTCCAGATCCACGCGCATGCGCAGGACCAGACACTGGGCCGTGCTGACCGGGCGCACCGTCAGGCCGCTGACATCTTTCAGCGCCTGGAAATCGGAGGGGCGGGGGTCGTAGAGGGTGTCGACCTGGCCCGATTGCAGGGCCGCGACGCCGGCATCCTTGTCGGTGGAGACGAAGATCAGTTCATCGAGATAGGGCAGGGATTGGCCATCCGCGCCCATCTGCCAGTAATCGCTGCGGCGTTTGAACACGGCCCGCTCACCCTCGGCGTATTCTTGCAGGGTGAAGGCGCCGGTGCCCACCGGTTTTTTGACGATGTCCCCCTCGAACCCGCGATGCAGGATCACCGCCGGATAGTGGAAGAGGTATTCGGGGATGGCGATGTCGCCCGTGTTCAGGTGCAGGCGGATATGATAATCATCCACCTTGTCGATATTGGCGCTGCTTTCCAGGGCGGAGAGCAGCCCCAGCATCGAGGAACCGACATCGGGATTCAGCCATTCTTTCATGGTGAAGATCACATCGTCGGCGGTGAAGGTATCGCCGTTGTTGAACTTGATCCCCTGTTTCAGATACAGATCCCAGGTTTTGACGTCGGCGCTGGCTTCCCAGCGGTCGAGCAGATAGGGGCGGGTGATGTTGTCCGGCCCGGTCTCGGACAGATACTCGTTGGTCTGGCGGACGATGTTGGCGCCTTCCACCCAGGAGAGACGGGCGGGATGGTCGAGAAGCTGCAAGCGCATCGAAGCCCGCCACACGCCCCCGCGCTTGATGCCGCTGGCGGCAGCCGGGGTGTCTTGGGCGGCAGGGGGCGCCTGGGTGGCAGGCGCGCCGGCGCAGGCCGCGGCAAAACTGGCGAAGCCTGCCGTCATCCCCAGCAAGGTGGCGGTGCGGATGAATTCGCGCCGCGAGATGCGTTTTTGTTCCAACAGTTCATACGCTGCTGGAATGTAGGGATGGATGGCTTCCAGCTTCTTCTTGTCGATTTGCGGTTTGTTCATCATAGACTCCTTGTGATGGTGATGTGGGAATGAAGAAGGGACAAAAGGCGGGTGCGAGACGAGAGATCGCGGCGATCGGTTACCTCCTGCGGCAGGGAGCGCGCCCCCTCCGGGGAACGCGTGGATTCGGCGCCTGGGCTGGGCGCGGACTGAGGAGCGGTGGTGAGGTGCGTATGGGGTTGGCGAGGGCCAGAGTGGAGGCTGGGCATCTTCGCGTGTCCGTGTGGGGTTCGAGCAACGAAACGCAACAGGCCGTCGGGCCTGGCACACCTGCCGGCGGAGGATAGGCAACGCCCTCCGTCAGTCTACTTCGTGCCCCTGGAAAAAAGGTGGGGCGAGTATAGCACGTCTTGCCGTGGCTGCAAAATGGGGCGTTTCTGCGGGCAGCGCCGTTTACGCCCCTCTTCAATCGAACAGGATCACCCCGCGGGCATTGGCGCCGGCGAGCATGTCGGCGTAAGCCTGGTTGATTTCGTGCAACCGGTAGGTCTGGCTGACCAGACGATCCAGATCCAGCCGGCCGCGGCGGTAGAGTTCGAGAAAGCGGGGAAAGTCGCGGGCGGTGTTGGCCGAGCCGTAATAGGAGCCGGTCACGGTTTTTTCCTGGCGGGTGAGGATTGCTCCCGGCAGGTTGGTGGCCGAGCCCATGGCCGAGACGCCCACCAGCACCACCAGGCCGCCCGGCCGCACCGCGGCCAGGCACTGCTCCTGCACCGCGGGGATGCCGATGGCTTCGAACACATAGTCGGCCCCGCGGCCGCCGCTGCGCGCCCGGATCTCTTCGATCAGGCCGGGGCCGGGGGTGAGGAAGGCGGTAGCGCCGCAGTCACGCGCGATCTGGGCCTTGGCCGCGGCTTTGTCTACGGCGATGATCTGCCCGGCCCCGGCCAACTGCGCGGCCATGATGATGCTCAAGCCCACGCCGCCGGCCCCAAACACGGCCACGGTGC
>JABWBG010000168.1 GCA_013360575.1 Caldilineales bacterium | reverse complement strand
CCTCCCCCGCGCGCGGGGGAGGAAAAGAGTTTCTCACGCCCGCGCGGCGCCTCCAGGAGACGGAGCCAGCACCGGCTGAAGTGCGGGCATGAGGCGCTTGCGTTCGCGCCGCAACGCGGCCGGCGTGGCCATCCGCTGGCAGCGCCAGGGGGCCGCGGCCCCGCCCCTCCCGCTCGCTATCCCGCCCTCCACCGGAGAAACCGTATGACCCGCACCCCTGTCGTCGTTGGCGTCGCCGGAGGCAGCGGCTCCGGCAAGACCACCGTTGTGCACCGCATCCTCGAACGCGTCGGTTGGGATCGCATCGCCTATCTGCCGCACGACGCCTACTACAAAGACGCCTCGCATCTGCCCCTATCCGAGCGCGCGCACCTCAATTTCGACCATCCCAACGCTCTCGACAACGTCCTCCTGATCGAGCACATCAAGCAACTGCGCCAGGGGCAGGCGGTGGAAGTGCCGATCTATGATTTCACCACCCACACCCGCACCGCCCGCACCCGCCATGTGGGGCCCAGCCCGGTGATCCTGGTCGAAGGCATCCTCGTGTTCGTGGATGAAGCCCTGCGCGACCTCATGGATATCAAGATCTTCGTTGAGACCGACCCCGACATCCGCTTCATCCGCCGCTTGCAGCGCGACATCAACGAGCGCAACCGCACCCTGCCGGCTGTAGTGGAGCAATATCTGCACACCGTGCGGCCCATGCATCTCCGTTTTGTAGAGCCGGCCAAACGTCACGCCGATCTGATCATCCCCGAGGGCGGGTACAACGAAGTGGCGGTGGAAATGGTGATCAACCGCATCGAAAGCTTGCTGGTCTGAGCGCCGCGGATCAGGAAAGGACGCGCTCTGGCCGCGCGAAGGCGAAATCAGGCCCGCGGTCCACTTCCCAGGGGTAGATGACCCAGTTGTGGGTGACCGCGCCGTAGAAATCGGGCCGGCGATCGCGAAAACGGGAACGGGCCGGCTTGTAGTGCAGCACGCAGGTGCGCGGCTCGCCCCCTGCCGCCTCCACCCGCCCGCGCACGGTGTTGATCGTGCGCCCGCTGTCCCACACATCATCCACAATCAGCACGCGCCGCCCGCGCAGCAGCGCGTCCGCCGGGAATTGCAGGAAATTGGGCCAGGCAAAGGTATCGATCTGCGGATCGTGCGGGAATTCGACCGCGGCAATCAGCACAGCGCGGATATCCAGCGCCTCGGCCAGCATGCCGCCGGGGATGATGCCCCCGCGCGTGACCAGCAGCAGCACATCGAAATGCCCTGCCACCTGCGGCAGAATGTGGTCGATCAGGGCCTCGACATCCCTCCAACTCAGTTCTTCACGCTCCATCGCATCACCGCCGGGGAGAAGGAAAGGCCATGCGCGCGCCGAAGATGCCGGCGGGCAGGGCCATGAGCAAGGTCAGCAAGTTGGCCACGAAGGGCGCGGGGATGAGCAGAAAGCCGATCAGCCCCACGCCCAGCCCGACCAGAAAGCCGTGCAGCAGCAGCACGCCCTCTGGCAGCCGCCGCCCGGTCAGCCAGGCGCCCCAGGCGCAGCTCAGGGCCATGAGCAGGCTGGTGACAAAGGAGAAGCGGGGCAGGTTCTGCGCCTCGACCACGTTGGCCGCCGCGCCCATCAGGATGGCCAGGTTGATGAACGCGGCCAAGCCCAGCAGGGCCAGCAGCAGGCTGGCCAGGATGCCGGCAAGGGTGCGGTTCCAGGGCGCGTGGCTCATCGCCGCGCCGCCTTCTGCGCCACTGCCAGGTGCAGGCGCAAGTCGCCCAGCCCGGCCTCGGGGTGATGGCGCTCGATCTCATCGAAATCGCTGAGATGTTGTTTCAGTTCGGCGTCGGCCTTGTCCTGGCCGCGGGCCGCGCTGTACGCCTCTTTGGCCGAGGCCGGATCGCCTTGCAGCCACAGCAGCAGCGCCCGGTTGTAGCGCGCGCGCAGGAAAGTTGCGTCGGCAGCGATGCAGGCGTCCATATCCGCCTGCGCGCCTGCCAGATCGCCCAGCAGCAGCCGCAGATAGCCGCGGTTGTTGTACAGCTCGTGGTAGGCGGGGTTGTATTCCAGGCCGCGGGAAAAGGCATCCGCGGCCTCTTGCAGGCGCTCTTCGCCATAGTAGAGATAGCCCAGCGAGGCGAAGACTTCGTCATCTTCGCTGCCCGCGGCCGCGGCCTGTTCCAGGGCGGCGATGGCCGACGCGCGCTTGTTGGCGCGGAAGTAATTGAAGCCCAACGCCGCCTGATAGCGCGCGTTTTCCGGCTCTGCCGCGGCGGCGATGCGCAGGTTTTCCTCGCCGTGCGGCAGCAGACCCAGGTCGGTCTGGTGCGCGCCCAGGTGATAACGGGGCAGCGGATCGCCAGGATCGCGTTCGATTGCCTGTTTGAACGCGCGCACCGCGTCGCGCGGCTGCTCCAGGGCCATGTAGGTCAGGCCCAGGGCGGTGTGCACGGCTGCCGCGTCGGGCAGGGTGGGGACGATGCGGCGCAGGGCTTTGCGCGCCTCTTTTAGATCGGTCTGCGCCAGGGCCATGATGGCGTCGAGTTCGGAATGGGTGGTGGCAGTCATGATGATGGGGAGTGGGAGGGGGAGCGGTTCGTCAGGGCCGTATTGTACACCAAGGCGGGGCGGAAAAGCATCTCCGGCTTCTCGCCGGGCCGGGGCTGTGGTAGACTGCCACTCGCTATGACCACTATCTACCTCACCACCCTGGGCTGCCGGCTGAATGAGGCCGAGACAAGCCGCTGGGCCCGCGAGTTTCAGAACGAGGGGCATGCCATCGCCCGCGCCCCGGAGGAGGCAGAGGTGATCGTGCTCAATTCCTGCGCGGTGACGACCGAGGCCGCGCGCAAATCGCGGCAAGTCATCCATCGCCTGCACCGCCAAAATCCTGGCGCGCATCTGGTGGTGGCCGGCTGCTATGCCGAGTTGGAGCCGGCTCAAGTCGCCGCGCTCACCGGCGTGGATCTGGTGGTGGGCAACCAGGAAAAAGAGGCCCTGCCCCGGCGGATGGCAGCCACGTTCGACTTGCACGCCATGCCCGCGCTGGCCGCGCGTCCGGGCGGCGCGCACATGGTGGCGGGCAGCCGCACCCGCGCTTTTGTCAAGGTGCAGGATGGCTGCCGCAACCATTGCACCTTCTGTATTGTCACCATCGCCCGCGGGGCCGAGCGCAGCCGCAGCCTGGCCGAGGTGACGGCAGAGATCAATGCCCTGCACGCGGCCGGCTATCAAGAAGCAGTGCTGACCGGCGTGCACCTGGGCGGTTATGGCAGCGATCTGGGCGTGGATCTGGCCACGCTGGTCGAGCACCTGCTGCGGCACACCGATATCCCCCGGCTGCGTCTCTCCTCGCTGGAGCCGTGGGATCTGCCGGAGGGTTTCTTTGGGCTGTGGCAGCACCCGCGGCTGATGCCGCACCTGCATCTGCCCCTGCAAGCGGGCTGCGACGCCACTCTGCGGCGCATGGCCCGGCGCTGCACCACGGCCCGCTATGCCGCGCTGGTCGATCAGGCCCGCGCCGCCATCCCCCATCTCACCCTCACCACCGATCTGATCGTCGGCTTCCCTGGCGAGAGCGAGGCGGAATGGGCGCAGACCGCGGCCTTCGTCGAGGCGCTCGGCTTCGCCCACATCCACATCTTCACCTTCTCGGCCCGGCAGGGCACCGCGGCCAGCCGCATGCGCGGGCAAGTGCCGGGCGAGATCAAACGCCAGCGCAGCCAACAGATGCACGCCATCGCTGCCCGGCAAAAGGCCGCGCATCTGGCCCAATTCGTGGGCGCCACCCGCCCGGTGCTGTGGGAAAGCGGGGCCGATCAGGCCGACGGCGACGTGCAGTGGTCGGGCTACACCGATAATTATCTGCGGGTCGTTGCTCTGGCGCCGGCAGGGCTGGATCTGCAAAACCGCATCACCCCGGCGTACTTGACGGCCCCCTCCGGCCCGCCGGCAGACCGCCTGCACGGCGTTTTTCCTTTTCCTACCCTCACACTCACCCAAACGGCCCATGAATGACTGCATTTTCTGCAAAATCGTCCGCGGCGACCTCCCCGCCCATGTGATCCACAACGGCCCGAACACGCTGGCCTTTCACGACATCCAGCCGCAGGCCCCGGTGCATGTGCTGATCATCCCCACGCGGCACATCGACCACATCCGCGATGCCCACGCGTTCAGCGATGGCCTCCTGGACGAGATGTTTCAGACCGCCAACCAGGCGGCGGAATTGCTGGGGGTGGCAGAGAGCGGCTACCGGCTGCTGTTCAATTATGGCGCGGATGCCAATCTGGTCGTGCCCCATCTGCACCTGCACCTCCTCGGCGGCAAGTCGTTGGGGCGGATGGTCTGCGCCTGAGCCGGTATGACCATCTCGGCCCCGGCCACCCTGCCCCGCGGGGTCAGCGATCTGTTTGGCGGCGCGGCCCTGGCCAAGCGCGCGGCCGAGGCGGCGCTGCGCGAACTGGCGCGGCGCTGGGCCTATTTCGAGGTGATCCCGCCCAGTTTCGAATACGCCGAAACCCTGGCCGGCGAGGCGGGGGAGCAGATCGCCCAGGAGTTGTATCGCTTTCTCGATGGCGATGGCCGCGCTTTGGCCCTGCGGCCCGATCTCACCATTCCGGTGGCGCGTTTGGTGGGCACGCGGCTGTTCGACCGGCCCCTGCCGCAGCGTTTTTTCTACGCCGGCCCCGCGTTTCGCTACGAGGAGCCGCGGGCCGGGCGCCAGCGTGAGTTCTGGCAGGCGGGGATCGAGCTGATCGGCGCGGGCAGCGTGGACGCGGATGCCGAGGTGCTGGCTTTTGCCGCGACCGCGTTGCAGGCGCTGGAGATCGCCCCGGTCACCTTCACGCTCGGCCATCTCGGCTATTTCCATGCCCTGGCCGCGCATCTGGACCTGGGGCGCGAGGCGCTGGCCGTCCTGCAAGAGACGTTGGATCGCAAGCGCGCGGATGATCTGGCGGCGCTGGCCGCGGACCTGACGCACGCGGGCGCGGATCGGGCGGCGCTGCAAGGGCTGTTGCACCTGAGCGGGCCGCAGGGCGCGGGGGTGCTGGCGCGGGCCGAGGCCCTGGCCCGCAACGATGCCATGATCGCGGCGATTGCGCATCTGCGGGCGGTGGAGGCCCGGCTGGATCATTACGGCGTCAAGGCCTTGTTCGCCATCGATCTGGCGGATGTGCGGGGCATGGATTATTACACCGGCATCACCTTCAAGGCCTACACGCCGCAGATGGGCTTTGCCGTGGTCAATGGCGGGCGGTATGACACCTTGATCGGGCATTTTGGGCCGGAGCAGCCGGCGGTGGGCTGCGCGTTCTATCTGGATCGCATCCTTTTGGCCCGGCAGCGTCAGGCCGGCCCCCCGCCCGATCCGGTTCCTGACTTGCTGGTCTATCCCTGCGCTTGCGGGGGATACGTGGAATTGGCCGCCGCGGCCCGCGCGGCCGGCCACAGCGTCGCCCTTGCCCTTGGCCCCGAACCCCCCGCCGCCCTCCCCACCCGCCGCTGCCCCTGCCAACAAGCCGTTAGCCGTTAGTTATTGGATATTGGATATTGGATATTCTCCGGTTATTTACTGCAAAATGTAAAAAATACCGAATACCGAATACCAAATACCAAATACCGAATACCGAATACTGACCACTGAATACTGAATACTGACCACTGAATACTGACCCCATGCCTCTCACCATCGCTCTGCCCAAAGGTCGGTTGACCGACGACGCCTTGATCTGGCTGGCGCGTGCGGGCTGGCCCCTGCCCGCCGAAGACCCCGGCCGCCGTCTGATCGCGCCCAGCAGCGATAGCAGCATGCACTACATGCTGGCCAAGCCCATGGATGTGCCGGTCTTCGTCGAGCAGGGCGCGGCGGATGTGGGCATCGCCGGGCTGGATGTGCTGCGCGAGCGCGCCGCCGACCTGTTCGAGCCGCTGCGCCTGCCCTTTGGCCAGTGCCGGCTGGCGGTGGCCGGGCCGGCGGCGCGGGCCGGGCGTCCCCTCCGCCTCGACGCCTATCCTCGCGTCGCCACCAAATACCCCCGCCTGACCGAGCAATATTTCCGCAGCCGCGGCATCTCCGCCGAATTGATCGTGCTCAGCGGCTCGGTGGAGCTGGCGCCCCTGGTCAACCTGGCCGATCTGATCGTCGATCTGGTGCAGACCGGGGCCACGCTGCGCGAGAATGGCCTGGTGGAACTGCGCACCATCCTCGATTCCCAGGCGGTGCTGATCCTGAACCGCGCCAGCTATCGCCTGCACACCGCCGCCCTCGACCGCCTGATCGACGCCCTGCGCGCGGCTGTGGCCGAAAAAAAGATTAAAGATTGAAGATTAATGATTAAAGATTAAATCTCGTCAAAAGCGAAAAATCATTAATCATTAATCCTTATCCCCTCCGTCATAAAACCATGACTGCGCCGTTTTCCACTGTGAACGATTACACCGCCGCCCGCGTGCGCGGGTTCGAGGCTTCGATCTTTGCCGAATTCACCGCCCTGGCCTTGCAGCATCAGGCCGTCAACCTGGGGCAGGGATTCCCCAATTTCCCCGCTCCCGATTTTGTGCTGGAGGCCGCGCGCCGCGCCGTGGCCGAGCATCACAACCAATACACGCGCTACGCCGGGCATCTGCCCCTGGTCGAGGCGCTGGCCGCGCAGGCCGCGCAGGATCTGGGCCGCAGCATCGACCCGCTGACAGAGATCCAGATCACCGCCGGGGCCACGGCCAGCCTCTACACTGCCTGTCAGGCCTTTCTGGATCCGGGAGATGAGGTGATCCTGTTCGAACCTTTCTACGACGCCTATCCCGCGGACGTGACCATGGCAGGGGGCGCGCCCCGCTATGTGCCCCTGCACCCCCAGGCCGATGGCGGCTGGGCGTATGATCCGCAGGCCCTGCGCGCGGCCTTCTCCCCCCGCACCAAACTGCTGCTGCTCAACACCCCGCACAACCCCACCGGCAAGGTCTTCAGCGCCGCCGAACTGGCCGAGATCGCCGCCCTCTGTCAGCAGCAGGATGTGATCGTGCTGGCGGATGAAGTGTATGAGCGCATGACCTTCGACGGCCAGCCGATGCAGCGCATCGCAGCCCTGCCGGGGATGTGGGATCGCACGATCAGCATCGGCTCCGCCGGCAAGACCTTTTCGGTGACAGGCTGGAAAGTGGGCTGGAGCATCGGCCCTGCGCCCCTGATCGCGGCGCTGCGGGCTGCGTATCAGTGGATCACTTTCTGTGTGGCCACGCCCTTGCAGGCCGGGGTGGCCGCAGCCGTGGCCCTGGCCCCGGCCATCGGCTATTACGAAGAGATGGCGACGATGTACCGGCGCAAGCGCGACCGCCTTGGCGCGGCGCTGGCCGCGGCGGGGCTGCGGCCCCTCACCCCTGCCGGCGCCTATTTCATCATCGCCGACACCTCCGCCTTTGCTTTCCCCGATGATTTCGCTTTCTGTCGTTGGCTGACCAGCGAGATCGGCGTGGCCGCCATCCCGCCCGGCGCCTTTTACAGCGAGCCGCACCGCCATCTCGCCCGCCATCTCGCTCGCTTCTGTTTTTGCAAGACGGATGAGACCCTGGACGCGGCCGCGCGGCGGCTGGCCGCCATCCCCAAGCCCTGAGCGATGAACGCCACCCTCCTGGCCGAACTGCATTGCCAGCTGCGCGGGTGCACCCGCTGCGCCGCCGCGGGATTCGCCATCCAGGGGCCGCCGATCGTTTCAGGGCCGGCCACGGCGCGGCTGATGTTGGTGGGCCAGGCTCCCGGCAAGGTGGAGGTGGAAGAGACGCAGCGGCCGTTCAGCGGCGCGGCGGGGGCGCGGCTCTTCCGCTGGCTGCCGCACGCGGGGTGGGAGGAGGCCGCGTTCCGGGCGCAGTGCTACATGACCTCGATCACCAAGTGCTTTCCCGGCCCCAACCGGTCGGGCCGGGGAGATCGGGCACCCAGCCGGCAGGAGCAGGCCCTGTGCGCCGAGTGGTTGCAGGCGGAGATCGCCTTGATCGACCCCGCGGTGATCGTGGCGGTGGGGGCGCTGGCCATCGCCCGCTTCCTTGGCCCTGGCCGCGCCCTCGTCGATGTGGTCGGCATCCGTTTCGAGATCGATGGCCGGGCGGTCATCCCCTTGCCCCATCCCTCCGGGGCCTCTGCCTGGATTCAGCAGCCCGCGCACCAGGCCCTGATCCGCCGCGCCCTCGCCCATCTGGCCGCGGCCTCTTGGGGGTAGACGATGGACGAAGGACGATGGACGATCGTCTATCGTCTTTCGTCTTTCGTCTCATCGTCTCATCGTCTCATCGTCTCATCGTCTGTACGACCGGCTTATTGCAGCAGATCGAGGAGGGTGGCGCGGTCGGAGAGCGCGGCCCGTTCTTCGTCGGTCAGGCTGTAGCCGGCCAGGGCGGCGGCGGGGTTGGTCAGCAGCAGTGTGCGGAAGGCGGCGTCGGTGGCGGCGCGTTCGAGGATCTCGGCCACGACTTTGCTCTTGCGGTTGATGGACATGGGCATGGGAGGGTCTCCTGGGTGGGCAGTGGGCAGTGGTCAGTAATCACCTATTTTCCGCTACCCTGAATTCAGGGTTGGCGGTGACAAGACGGGCTGCATAATGTCCCATATTCGTTGTTGAACTGGACGTAGTTTTGGATAA